>JBAXPJ010000028.1:0-34717 GCA_037132335.1 Sediminibacterium sp.
ATTCAAAGTTTAGCAAAATAAAACCCAAAGCATTTACTTAATACATAGCTTTAATCAACGCTTATAATGACTTCCAGCGGGTTAAAAGCTAACAACTGTTTGGCCTAACTAACGTATCTTGCAACCCGATTAAGCAATCAGATTATTCATACAAACAGCCAATTTTACAATGAAAAAATACAGAGCCGGGGTACTTTTTGGAGACGAACTAGAAGCCTTATACAACGATGCAAAAGACAATCAATTTGCATTACCAGCAGTTAATACCATTGGCACAAATACCATTAATGCTGTTTTAGAAACTGCAGCGAAAGTAAATTCTCCAGTAATCATTCAGTTCTCGAACGGCGGCGCACAATTCATTGCAGGAAAAGGAATGCCTAACGATCAATTACAAGCAAATATTCAAGGAGGAATTTCAGGTGCTTTACATATTCACAACGTAGCCAAATATTATGGCGTACCGGTTGTTTTACACACCGACCACGCTGCAAAAAAATGGTTGCCATGGATTTCAGGATTAATTGATGCTGGAGAACAATATCACAAAGAAAAAGGACAACCACTTTTCAGTTCTCATATGCTTGATCTTTCCGAAGAACCACTAGAAGAAAATATTGAAACATCTGTTGCATTTTACAAACGCATGGCGCCATTGGGCATGAGTATTGAAATTGAACTAGGTGTTACTGGTGGAGAAGAAGATGGTGTAGACAATAGCGATGTAGAAAACGACAAACTATATACCCAACCACAACACGTGGCTTATTCTTATACTGAATTAAGCAAAGTTGGCAACTTGTTTACTGTTGCTGCTGCTTTTGGAAATGTACACGGTGTATATAGCCCAGGCAATGTGCAACTCCGTCCTGAAATATTAAAAAACAGTCAAGAATTTATTCAAGCCGAATTAAAAACCGGACCAAAACCTGTTTACTTTGTATTCCATGGTGGTAGCGGTTCACCACAAAGTCAAATTCGCGAAGCAATTAGTTATGGTGCCATTAAAATGAATATTGACACCGATTTACAATGGGCTTTCTGGGAAGGCATTCAACAATTTTACGTGAAAAATGAAGGCTATTTGCAATCTCAACTGGGTAATCCAGAAGGTGCCGATAAGCCAAATAAAAAATATTACGATCCTCGCGTTTGGTTACGCAAAGGAGAAGAAGCTTTTATTAAACGTTTAGAAGTTGCATTCGAAGATTTGAACTGCATTAACCGAAACGCGTAATTGGACTCTATTATAGAAACCGCCCTTTAGTTAGGGGCGGTTTTTTAGTTTTAGCATAAAAAAATATTACCTTTCACCCCCAATTGTACTTGCTTTTTATGAAAAAAGAACGAGAAGAAGATTTTGAATCGAATTTAACTGGCGAAGAACCACAAGGAGGTGATCTTGCAAAACCAAGATGGTTTAAGCGTATCCGTAAGGGTATTTTAACCTCAACCGCCGATAAAAAAGAAACCCCAGAAGGGCTTTGGAATAAATGTCCAGAGTGTAATTATATCTGTACTACTACTGAATTAAAAGAAAATTTATTCGTTTGTACAAAGTGTAATTATCACCACCGAATTGGCAGTGAAGAATACTACGATTTTTTGTTTGATAATAACGAATACACCGAACTTTTCGACAATATTAAAAGCATTGATGCACTCGGATTTACCGACTTAAAATCTTACCAAAAACGTTTGGATGATATTCATTCTAAAACAGATTTGAAAGATAGTATGCGCGTTGCAACTGGTAAGGTAAATGGCGAAGGCATTGTAATTGCTTGTATGGATTTCGAATTCATTGGCGGATCATTGGGCAGTGTAATGGGCGAAAAATTTAGCCGTGCTGTTGACTACTGTATCAAGCACCAACTACCCTATTTAGTGATTAGTAAAAGCGGTGGTGCAAGAATGATGGAGAGTGCTTTTAGTTTGATGCAATTAGCAAAAACAAGCGGTAAATTATCGCAGCTTTCTGATGCTAAACTTCCTTTTATATCTTTATTAACCGACCCAACTTTTGGCGGAATCTCTGCTAGCTTTGGCATGTTGGGCGATATGAATATTGCTGAACCTGGCGCCCTTATTGGGTTTGCCGGTCCTCGTGTAATTAAAGAAACCATTAAAAGAGATTTGCCAGAAGGCTTCCAACGAAGTGAATTTTTATTAGAACATGGTTTCTTAGATTTTATAGTGGATCGTAAAATCTTAAAAGAAAAATTGGCGCAAGTGGTGCGTTTGTTAAGAAACTAATCTTTCGTATTTTTTATTTTCTGCCAAGATAGTGTAAGCGGTATGACAAAGGAAATGAACAACAGGCAGGCTTATTTTAATTACCTCATAGAAGATAAATATGTGGCTGGCATTGTATTAATGGGTACCGAAGTTAAAAGTATCCGTGATGGCAAAGTTAGTTTCAACGATTCTTTCTGCTTATTCGATAAAGGCGAACTTTGGGTAAGGGCTTTGTACATTGCATCTTACTCACATGGTAATAATAATAACCATATTGAAGTGCATGATCGCAAACTTTTATTAACCAAACGCGAGTTAAAAAAGTTAGAAAACAGAATGAAGGAAAAGGGCTATACCATTGTTCCTCTTAAAATATTTTTTACCGATAAAAATCTTGTGAAAATTGAAATTGGACTAGGTCGTGGTAAAAAGAATTACGACAAACGCGAAACCATTAAAGGAAGAGATGTAGAGAAAGAAATTAAACGCTTACTCAAGCGATAATACGTATACAAATCAACTACCTTAAATCTGTTTGACCATTTTGTTGTTAATGACGCATGATTGCTGTAAAATAAATTGTGTTACTTATTAATTCTACAAATAGAAACAGCTATTTCTTTAATCATCATACCTACGTTTAACGGGTTCTTTATACGCTAATTGTTCTTCCAAAGATGTTGGGTCTGGATTTTTTGTAATGGCTACTGCCACTTGAAAACTTACCAACAAAAAAACAAAAGACCCTATTAACTCCCCAAATCCAAACCAATAACCCCAAAATTTATACAATACCGCTTTTTCGGGGTGTTCCATTTCGTAAATCACTTCTACTTTATCGCCTGCATGTAAGGACCTAAAATAATATGCTGCATCTACCGAAAACTGATGGTATCCGTTCGAAAAAATGGCTTTTGGTATTTGTTTTTCTGCAGTATTAACAGGAGAAAGCACAATTGTTGCAGGTGCTTTCTCGCCATCAAAATAATCGGGTTGTCTGGTAAATAAAGTATAGGTACCAAAACAAATAAGGTATAAAAATAAAACAGCTTTGTACAAGGTACTCGTGTTTGCTAGTTGATTAATTCGCCAAACTTCTAAAATCTACAGGTACCAATTTACTCACTCCTGGCTCTTGCATGGTAACGCCATAAATCACATCCACCGCACTCATGGTTTGCTTGTTATGGGTTACAATGATAAACTGAGAGTTGTCACTGAATTTTTTAATCATCTGTGTAAACTTACCTACGTTGGCATCATCAAGCGGTGCATCCACCTCATCCAAAATACAGAATGGAGCTGGCTTAATTAAATAGATGGAAAACAATAAAGCGGTTGCCGTTAATGTTTTCTCTCCTCCACTCAATTGCGTAATAGATGATGGACGTTTTCCTTTTGGTTTTGCAACAATATCAATGCCTGTTTCGGCTAAATTAGTAGGATCCACCAAAATCATATCGGCCGTATCTTCTTCGGAGAATAAGGCTTTAAATACTTTTTGGAAATTCTCACGCACTTTATTGAAAGTATCTAGGAACTGTTGATTAGCCGTTGCTTCTACTTCTTGGATCGTTTGTAATAAACTATCTTTTGCACTAACTAAATCATTCTTTTGTTCTAAAATAAACTCATAGCGTTTTTTCATTTCAGTATACGCTTCAATAGCTGTTGGATTTATTTCACCCATATTTTCCAAACGCTTCTTCATGCGGTCTGAACTGCTTTGCAATTCCTCTAAACTAGTATCAGTTGTTCTTGGCTCTGCTATAATATCATCTAGTTCTACTCTAAACTCTACACTCAACCGCTCTTTCATTCCAGCCAATTGCAATTTCAATTCGTTCAATCGGTCCTTAATTTCAGAAACCAAATGGTCTAACATTTCTTTGCTCTTAACCTTCATGCGCAATGCACTCTCTTTCTCTTGCAAAGCATTTCGTAAATTATAATAGGCTTGATCTGCTTCGTTTAATAATTTTTCTTCCGTTTCTTTTGTACGCAATAATTCTAATAATTCTGCTTGTACATCAACCAATGCTTGTTCACTCTGAGCGATATTTTCAGAAGCTTCTGCTAACTGAGTTGTATTATTTTGAATTTGAAAATGCAAATCGTTTAATTGATTTTCTTTAAATACCAATTCTTGTTTTAACCCATTGATTTTACTTTGTTGACGGGTTAATTGTAAGTTGATATCATTGTATTGAACCGATGCATAATTGTATTCTTGTTCTGCTAGCTGATACGCTTGCTCCACCAGTTGCATTTCATTGGTAGTGGCTTGCATTTGCTCATTCAATAATAACAAAGACTCTCTGGTTTCTGCAATAGCGTCTTGTTCATCTTGTAAACGCAATTCAATATCTTCTAAACGCTGTTGACCAGTTTGTTGTGCCAACAATAAATTTTCGTGCTTATTACGCGCTGCAAATAATTGATTGGTTAGCTGGTTGATTTCATTCTCAGTTTGCTTAATGGAATTCTCTTTCAACTGTTCGTTAAAAGTAATTACTTCATTATGCTTGAGTTTAATTTCGGCTTTTAATGCATTGACTACTGCATCTTGTAAAATAATTTCGTCTTGTAATTTTTCTAAGTTTTTTGCACGTCCAATTTTTTTGCCTTCAAAAAGCCCTACACTTCCACCAGTTAAGGTGTACTTCCCTTTTACATACTTACCCGTTTTTTCTAAAACAATTGCACCATTACTATTGGCAATTGCTTCTTCATTTTCTGCGATATATACATTCCCTAATAAATACTCAGCTAGTTTTTGGTATTGTGCATCTACCTCAATTACATCCAATGCTTTGATGGTATTAGCCGGTTGGTGGGTTTCAACTTTAATATCATTAAACTTGTCTAATAAAAAGAAATTCGCTTTACCTTTTTTGTTATCGTCTAACAAATGAATTGCTTGTAACCCTTCTTGCAAATTATTAACTACATAATAATTTAAATAAGGCTCTAATACATTTTCAACCGCTGTTCTATATGTTTCAGTTACATAAATAATATCAGATAAAATAGGCGCTTCGTGATTCCAGTTTGGATTCTTGTGCAAGAATTTAATACTCTCTGGATAACCTTCCATTGAATCGATTAAACTTTTCAACAACGCAAATTCGTTTCGGCGGGCATCTAATTTGCGGCTCTCTTCGGCTAATTCATTTCGCAAAGCTTCCATTTGAGCTTGCGTTTCAAAAATCAACTCTTTTGTTTTTTCGTGTTGGTCTTGTAATTGCTGAAGGTCTATGCGTTTTGTTTCGAGGGCAGCTTCTTTTTCTGTTAGTTCAATCGTTAATTGATCTATTTGAGAAAGCCTATTCTGCTTTTCTTCGCTTAATTGTATTTGTGCCCTTTGCAAATTTTGAATACTAGTATCTGCAACCGCAACTTTTTTCTCTGCATCAAATTGACTTCTTTGAATTTGTTGGAACTGTCCGCGTATAGCATCAACCCCCGAACGCTTGTCGTCAAATATTTGACGTTTGTCTTCAATATCCATTTTAGAGGTTTCCACACGATCTTGTAAATCTTGCAAACTACTCTCTTCTTCTCCAACTTGTAATTGGGTAAATTCAATGCTGTCTCCAATTGTTTTCAATTGGCCTTCTGCTTTTTCTAAGAAAGATTGTAACCCAGTTTCTTTTTCTTTTAAAAATTGAAGTTTTTGGCTTGCTAGGTTTTTATCATTTTCTTTTCCACGTAAATTTTGAACTAGGTCGTTAAAAGCATGTTGTTGTGCCTGTAATGCTTTTTCTTTTTCAATAAAACCTAATTTTTCTTGCTCAATTGCCGCATCTTCTGTAGCAACTTCGGCTTCTATTTGTACTTTTTTATTGGTCTCTAGTTCTTGTTGATCGTTTAATTGGCGGTAGGTAATATTAAATCCGTCTAAAGCTGCTTTAGCTAATTCAATACAAATTTCTTTATAGTCTTTTTTAATTTCAAAATACTTCTCTGCCTTTTTAGCTTGATTCTCAAGCGTTTTAAGCTGGTTATTGATTTCAAATAACAAATCCTCAATACGTGCTAAATCTTGTTCAGTGGCGTCTAGTTTAGACTTCGCCTCTTTTTTACGGGTTTTATAAATGGTAATCCCAGCAGCCTGCTCCAACATTTTTCGGCGGCTATTTTCCTTATCCTTAATAATATCGTCCACCATGCCGAGTTCAATAATGGCATAACTATCTGTGCTTACCCCAGTATCTAAAAACAAATTGTGGATGTCTTTCAATCTACACGAAACATCGTTTAAACGATATTCGCTCTCTCCATTTTTATAAAACCTACGTGTAACCGTTACGGTATTAAATTCAGTAGGCAGCAAGTTTTTGGTGTTCTCAAAAGTCAAACTAACCTCAGCCAAACCACTTGGGCTTCTTGTTTTACTACCGTTAAATACCAATGCATCTAAGTTCTCACTACGTAAAGCAGATATTTTCTGTTCGCCAATAACCCAACGAATACTATCAATAATATTACTCTTTCCACATCCATTTGGCCCAATGATACCAGTAATACCTTCGTCGAAAGTTACCACTGTTTTATCGGCAAAGCTCTTAAACCCTTTAATCTCAAGCGATTTTAATCTCACAGTTTTCCTATTTATTACTTGCGAACATACCAAAAAAGAGGTAATAAAACGATTTCAAAATTCTGTCTGTGTATAATAAGTGGAGAAAAAGAATCGCTAAAAATTAATATCTAAACAATAAATTATTAAATACCTCATTTACAATTTGTTATAAAGTATTACTAAATATAAAAACTAGTACAAATACTGCTATATAAAACCAAGTTGGAAAGTTATCTTTGCCACTAATTAAGTAGTTAGATTTTGCCAATACTTGTTTTTACTGTTACCAACGAATTAAGCTTCGACCAACGCATGCAAAGAATCTGCAACGCTTTGGCAAATACCGGCTATTCTGTGACCCTTGTTGGACGAACAATTAAAAACAACCCTCCTTTGATTAACGCCAATTTTCAACAGAAAAGAATCCATCTATTTGCCAAGAAAGGCGCCCTATTTTATATTGAGTATAATATCCGTTTATTCTTATACCTGCTTTTTCAACCTGCAGACTTGATTTGCGCCATAGACCTCGACACCATTTTACCCTGCTATTTTGCTAGCAAACTAAAAGGAACCAAAAGAGTGTATGATGCACACGAGTATTTTACGGAACAAAAAGAAATTATCAGTAGACCGATCATCTATAAAATCTGGATGGCTATTGAAAAATTTAGCGTACCAAAATTCAAAGATGGCTACACTGTAAATAATTGGATAGCTGCAGCCTTTGAAAAAAGATATGGGGTACATTATCGAACCATTCGAAACCTACCAGTTAAATACCCCTTAGAATCACTTCCTAAAAAAGATAAATTTATTCTATACCAGGGCGCAGTTAATGAAGGAAGGTGCTTTGAAACCCTAATTCCCGCAATGAAAAATGTGAACTGCAAACTGGCAATTTATGGAAATGGAAATTTCGTAAATCAATCATTATCAATTATAAAAACAAATTTACTTACTAATAAAGTTTCAATAGAACCTGCTATTCCTCCAGCCGAATTGCGTATAATAACGCCTACTGCTTATATTGGATTAACCCTTTTTGACCAAACAGGACTTAACCAATACCATTCTTTAGCCAACCGATTTTTCGACTATATCATGGCGGGCATTCCACAACTTTGTGTAGACTACCCAGAATATCGAGCCATTAATGCTGTTTACGAGGTAGCCTATTTAATTCCTAATACCGAATCAGAAACAATTGCAGCGGCTTTGAACAAATTACTAGACGATAATGTTTTATACCAAAGGCTTCAGTTAAATTGCCAAAAAGCGCGTGAAGTTCTTCATTGGGAAAAAGAACAGCAAGGCTTAATTGACTTTTACAAACACCTATTTATTTAGATTGAGTTCCAATAAACACTTACATATCATAGCATTCAATATTCCACTTCCTGCCGACTATGGTGGCGCTTATGATGTGTTCTACAAACTCCCAGCCCTTCAGTCTGCGGGGGTTAAAATACACTTGCATTGTTTTGAATATGGCAGAACAGAACAACCGGCATTAAACCAATATTGCGAATCGGTACAGTACTATAAAAGAGAGAAAGGACATAAAGCCATATCAACAAACCTACCTTATATTGTAGCTAGTAGAAAGAACGAAACACTGATTACCAATTTGTTAAAGGACAACTATCCAATATTAATGGAAGGCGTGCATTGCACTTATCCTATCATGGATCCAAGGTTCGCCGATAGAAAATGTTTTGTTCGCTTACACAATGTAGAGTACCAATATTACCGAGACTTGTTCAAGAATAGTAACAGCTTGATAAAAAAAATTTACTATTGGAATGAAAGCCGATTGTTACGCAAGTACGAAGCTGCCCTAGCCAAGAAAGCAATATTTTGGGGCGTTACCGAAAAGGACGATGCAGTGTACCGAAATGAATTTGGATGTAGCAATATTGAACACCTTCCTTTATACCTACCCAACTGGCAAGTAACTGGCAATGAAGGCATGGGCAATTATTGCTTGTACCATGCAGACCTAAGTATTGATGCAAATGAAAAAGCAGCAATTTGGCTGCTAGAGAAAGTGTTTCATAAATTAAAAACACCACTTGTTATTGCTGGAAAGAACCCCTCAAAGAAACTACTTGAATTGGCACACCAGCAAACCCATACTTGTTTGGTAGCCAATCCAACTGAAAATGAAATGCAAGACATGATTGCAAAAGCGCATATCAATGTATTGCCTTCCTATACTTTTACAGGCATGAAAGTGAAATTGGTAAACGCCTTATACCATGGACGTCATTGTGTTGTGAATGATGCTACAATAGAAGGTTCAGGCCTTTCATCTGCTTGCCATGTTGGTTCAACTGCCAATGCTTTCCAAGAAATCATCGCACAATTATACCACCAACCTTTTACTTCAGAAGAAATTAACGGAAGAAAACGTTTATTAAATGGATTATTTAATAGCGCTGAAAATGCTAAGAAACAAGTAAAATGGATTTGGGGAGAAAATTAAAAGCCCAAATTCTTAACTAGCCGCACTATCAATTAATTTACCCATTTCTGTTTTGAGCATTCTTGATGGGTAACGATTAATTACAATAAAATCATGGGTAGCCATAATAACGGTTGTGCCATAGTCTTTGGCAATTTGAATGAGCAATTGCATGATTTCATCACTAGTTTCTGGATCTAGATTGCCAGTTGGCTCATCGGCCAATATTAATTTAGGAGAATTGAGTAAGGCCCTGGCTATATCAACACGTTGTTGCTCTCCACCACTCATTTCAAATGGCATTTTAAAGCCCTTGCTTTTTAAGCCAACTTTGTCAAGCACGTCGTTGATTTTACCTTCTATTAGTCGCTCATCGGTCCAACCAGTGGCTTTTAAAACGAATTTTAAATTTTCGTAAACGCTTCTATCGGTTAACAATTGAAAATCCTGAAAAATCACGCCTAAATTTCTACGCAGAAATGGCACTTTCTTCCAGTCCATATCCAACAAATCAAATCCTACCACATTGCCAATACCCTCTTTTAGCGTAAGTTCTCCGTATAAAGTTTTTAGTAGACTACTCTTGCCTGTACCCGTTTTTCCTACTAGGTATACAAATTCGCCTTTATGTACTTCGAAGTTTACATTCTCTAATATAAGGTTTGAACCTTGGTATATATTGGCATTCTTGATTGATACAACTGCTTCAGACATAGTGCTAATTTAAAAAAATAGAACTGTTTTCTATTGTTAAAATTAATAATTCAATTCTCCAAAACTGCCTTTCAGCAATAATTCCTTTTTATTGGAGGCGGCAACAGATCCAATAATTTGCGCTTCAATACCCAAGCTATTTGCAATATCAATCATTGCAGCTGCCGAATTGCTATTAGTAAATACTTCTAAACGATGCCCCATATTAAATACTTGGTACATTTCATAATCAGATGCACCAGAGTTTTCTTGTATCAATTTAAATATAGGTGGAGCTTCGAATAAATTGTCTTTCAGTATTTTAAGTGGTTTTGGTAAATACTTCATACACTTGGTTTGACCACCGCCACTACAATGAATCACCCCTGTTATTGCATCAAAATGTTGGTCTAACAATTGCTTCATTAATGGCGCATAGGTACGTGTTGGAGACAGCAATAACTTACCAATATTGGTGCTTTTGCCATTTACCGTTATTGGGTCTTGCATTTTATTCTTTCCTAAATACACTACCGCATCATTCAATTTAGGCTCAAATGTTTCGGGATATTCTTTTGCATAGTGCTTACTTAACACATCATGCCTGGCACTAGTTAGGCCATTACTACCTAAGCCACTATTGTATTCAGATTCGTAATTAGCTTGTCCGAAACTTGAGAAACCAACTATTACATTACCCTCGGTAATTTTTTCGTTGGTAATCAATTTGTTTTTGGGCCATCTTGCCGTCATTGTTCCGTTTACCGCAATGGTGCGAACCACATCTCCTACATCGGCAGTTTCTCCTCCTAGGTAATGAATGTTTACGCCAAAACTGCGTAATTGATTAAAAAACGACTGTGTGCCATTGATGATTTTTTCTAATACTTCGCCAGGTATCAATAATTTATTCCGATCAATGGTGGAGGAGAATAATATATTGTCTGTAATTCCTACGCACAATAAATCGTCTAAATTCATGGCTACAGCGTCTTGGGCAATTCCTTCCCAAACCGTTGCATCACCCGTTTCTTTCCAATACAAATAGGCTAGAATACTTTTGGTACCTGCACCATCTGCATGCATGATATTTACCCAATCAGCGTCTCCGCAAAGAAAATCTGGGTAAATTTTACAAAATGCATCAGGGTATAATCCTTGATCCAGTTTTTGAATGGCGGCATGCACTTCTTCTTTTTGAGCTGAAACACCGCGTTGTGCGTATAAAGACATACTGGAATTTTGGAATTTCTATAATAGTTACAAATGTACAATATAGGCTTTAAAAATAGGGCATCGAGGCAGTTAGTTATTGGATTGATTTTATTTTATTGGGTTTGGCTTTCTCTCTTGGGCACGATGTATTAGATTTGTACCCAATTATGCAGGTACATTATCAGTTGGAAGGTCCATTGCCCAAATTTAAAAAAGCGGTTATTACCATTGGCACGTTTGACGGGGTTCATTTAGGGCATCGACAAATCATTGCACAATTGAAAAACGAGGCTGCTAGAATTGGCGGCGAATCTGTTATTATAAGTTTTTACCCCCACCCTCGTTCGGTAATTGCAAAAGTACCAGGCGAAATAAAACTACTAGCCACCTCCAACGAAAAAATAGAATTACTAGCAACAGCAGGTATTGATCATTTAGTGATCATTCCATTCGACCAAACCTTTGCTAACCAATCTGCCGAAGCATATATTACAGACTTTCTGGTTAAAAACTTTCAACCACATACCATGATTATTGGTTACGACCATAAGTTTGGTAAAAGTAGAACTGGTAATTTTGAATTACTACAGCAGTATGCTTCTCAATTAGGTTTTATTGTAAAAGAAATTCCAGGACATTTATACAATGAATCAATTATTAGTTCTACTAAAATCAGACACGCGCTATTAAATGCAGATATTGCAACAGCTAATCAATTATTAGGCTATCCTTATTTTTTTGAAGGAACAATCGTTAAAGGAAACCAACTAGGACGAACCATAGGATACCCTACTGCCAATTTATCAATTGCCTCATCAGAAAAACTAATACCTGGCAATGGAGTTTATGCAGTGACTGCTCAAATAAAAAATGCGAATCCTCAAACAATTTATAAGGGGATGATGAATATTGGTTTTCGCCCCACCATTGAAGGAACTGTTCGTGTAATTGAAGTAAATCTTTTTGAATTTGATGCAGATATTTACGGAGAAATTTTACAAGTATCAGTGCGCCATTTTTTAAGGTCAGAACAAAAATTTGCAGGACTAGAAGCACTAAAAGAACAATTGGCAAAAGATAAAAATACCGCAATTGAATCATTGCAATAAAAATATTATTGCATCATTTTTACCACCATTTCTCTTAATAATCCGGCATCAGAAGTACCCCCATCATTCACACCTACACTTCTTAAATTGTACTCGTGTAGCAATAGCAAAATTCGCTCAACCCCTTCGTAGGCATACTTTCTAGCGGCATTGGTATAGTCTTTTACAAAATAAGGATTCACGCCAAGTTCTGTTGCCACCGAACGATCGTCGGTATTAGCCATTCCAAATATCATAAATACTTTACTAAAGAAAGTATAGATAGCAGGCAATATTAAAACAATAGGAGCCGCTTTGGGATTCGATTCAAAATAACCAATAATACGTATGGCTTTTGCTAAATCTTTTTTTGCAATGGCATCTTGCATTTCAAAGACATTGAATTCTTTGCTGATACCAATATAGTTTTCAATATCGTCTTCTGTAATACCTTTTCTTGTACCAAGATTTACGGCTAATTTTTCAATCTCGTTTTCAATTCTACTTAAGTCGTTTCCAATATGGTCTACCAATAAAGCAAGTGCTTTAGGACTAATCGTTAACCCATGTTGTATTACCATTTGGTTTGTCCAATCTGGCAACGCCGACTCATACATTTTTTTGGTGGAAAAAAACTCCGTCTTTGCTTTTAGGAGCTTGCCGAATTTCGATCTGCCATCTGCTTTTTTCTCTTTATAACTCACCACAAATACGGTGCTCTTTAAAGGATTGTCGATATAGTTTTCTAACTTATCAATATCCTTCATGTGCTGCGCCTCTTTAAGAAGCACCACTTGTCTTTCTGCAAACATGGGATAGCGCATACAAGCATTTATAACACTTGCCCATTCTGCGTCTTTTCCATAAAATATAGATAAATTAAATCCAGCTTCAGCCTCTGTTAAAATTTGGTGTTCTGCATAATTTACAATCTGGTCAATATAATAAGATTCCTCTCCTTCTAACCAATAGACGGGCTTGAATACCTTTTTCTTAAAATCAGCTATGATCTTTTCTGCAGACATGGTTACAAAGATGGCATAAGCTTTTTAAAATGCAAACCATTTAATAGAACTATTACACACAGGTTCTTAATAAATTCATGGAATTTAAGGTAAAAAGGCAATTTGGCACGGTTTTAGTAATTTTACAATTGAAATCTTAAAATCAAATTTTATGAGTTATTCTACTAATCCAACATCAAACTTTGCGCAAAAGGCCCCACAGGGGAATGATAATCGCAAACTTATTTATGGTATTTTAATTACTGCTTTAGTACTTACTTGGGCTTATATATTTTACGACAAAAGCAAAACAAAAGAAACAGTTACGCTTTTAGAAACTAAAATTATCAATATTGATAGTGCTAGGTCGGCCATCCAACAAGACTTTTTATTGGTATCAGCTAAGGCAGATTCTTTAACGCAAACCAATATTCAATTGCAAGGATCATTGGCAGAAAAGAGTACAGAGATTCAACAATTGAAAGGCAATATCAATGGCATCCTTCGCAAAAAAAATGCTACATCGGCAGAATTGGCTGATGCTAAAAAAATGATTAGCGAGCTGAACGGAAAAATCAATGGATTGTTTGTTGAAATTGAACAATTAAAAGGAGAAAACAAACAACTTACTTCTACTAACCAACAGTTGAATACCGAAAAAACACAGTTGACTTCTGACAAACAAAACTTAGAACAGAACCTAAATAAAACAACCACCGAAAAACAACAGCTAGCAGAAAAAGTAGATGTTGCTTCTACACTACATGCTTCGAACATTGGCATCACGGCCATTGATGTAAAAAGTAGTGGTAAAGAAAAAGAAACGACTACTGCTAAACGTGCCGATTTTATGCGTGTAAATTTTGTTTTAGACCCTAACCGTGTTTCACCCTCTGGTTCAAAAGATTTATATATTGTTATTACCGGGCCAGACGGAAAAGTATTTAAAGATGGCGGCAGTTTTAATACCCGTGAAGAAGGCGAAAAAGGATTTACTAATAAAGTAACCGTTTCTTATGAACAAGGGAAATTAACCCCGGTAAGTTTTAACTGGAAAAAGTCTGATAAATACGCAGAAGGCGATTATAAAATTGAAATCTATAATAATGGATTTAAAATTGGCGAAAGTATTAGAACCCTAAAAAAAGGCGGATTATTTAGTTAGTCTTTTACCTTTCAAAATATTTTAGCAAAGAGGCTGTCTCAATGAGATAGCCTCTTTCTTTATGAATAAGGATTTTCTGTTTCTAATTAGCTTATTTTAGAGTTATGATTGGATCTTGGTTAAATTGGCGCACACTACTTGTATTGATTGCAATCATTATTGCAAGTGGCACCATTGTATATTCACAATACTTAGCAGGAAAAATTGCCGCAGAAGAAAGAAAAAATGTTGCGGCATGGGTAGAAGCCCAAAGAACTATTTTAAATTCTGGTGATACCGCAAGTATTAATTTAGCCACAAAAATTAGTACCGAAAATGATCAAATTCCAATTATTGAAACCAATGAAAAAGACCAAATTACTGGGAACTATTTAAACCTAGATACGGCACTTGTAAAAAACCAAGCTGGATATTTGCAAGATAAATTGCGCCAATTTAAACGATACAATGGCAACCCCATTATTAGTGTTTTATCTGTAGCCCCTTATGCGGCTAATAAATATTATTATGGCGAAAGCCCCATGCTTAAAGAAACCAAGCTATACCCTATTGTGCAATTGATTGTAGTGGCTTTATTTAGCATCATTGCCATTATAATGTTGCAAACCAATTATAGAAGTGCACAAAACCAACTTTGGGCATCCTTGGCAAAAGAAACAGCACACCAATTAGGCACACCAGTTAGTAGTTTAGAAGGATGGTTAGAAATTTTAAAAGAAACCCCAGGCAACGAAAAAATAATTCCAGAAATAGCCAAGGATGTTAAACGATTACAATTAATTACAGATCGTTTTGGCAAGATAGGTTCTCAGCCAAAATTAGAATCCGTATTTATTGCAGATCAAATTACTAGCATTCTCAATTACATGAAAAAAAGAGCGGGAGGCGAAGTGGTTTTTGAATGGGATGAATCAACTATTGCAGCAACAAAAGTGAATCTTTCAGCACCCTTGTTTGACTGGGTAATAGAAAATTTAATTAAAAATGCATTGGATGCAATTGATGGAAAAGGTTTAATTAATATTACTGCGCATACTGCAAACCATGAAATGATTATTGATGTAACCGATTCAGGAAAAGGAATTACTGCAATGAATATTACCAAAGTGTTCAACCCTGGTTTCACCACTAAAAAAAGAGGCTGGGGACTTGGATTATCTTTAAGCAAAAGAATCGTAGAGCAATACCACAAAGGCAAGCTTACCATTAAATGGAGTGAACTAAATAAAGGAACTTGTTTTAGAATTATTCTGCCCCTTCCTCCATCAATACTGCAGGCATAATATTTTCTCCAAAACAATTCATTGCCGACTGAAATTGATACAAAGTTTGTGGTGTTGTAGTTTCAGTAAATAAATCTGCCTCACCAAATAAATTGAAAAACTCAGTTTTTAATGTATTCAATTCATTGTTTGCATTTTGCTTACCCAAACGGTGTAAACATTGCTGCATTCTGGAAATTTTTTCATCCGATAAATGGTCAAATGCATGTTGTTGCATTAATTGTCCTGTTGCATTTACCAAGAGTTGGTACGAATTAGTTTTCATCTTGTACAAGTTTAGGGTGACTCAAATAATTACTGTAAAAAGACAATAATTTTCTATCAAACGCTTCTTATCAAATTGTTAAGCCTTACTACAAGTGAATAAGATGTGAATACTATATCTAAACAGCCTGCATACTAGCGTAGCACTAGCGCTCCTAAGGCAGGAAGTTGCAGTTTGAGTTTATAACAAAGGGTTGGTTTGTCAACCAATATAGCATCTACGGTTGGATTAAACACATCACCTGTTCCCCAAAACTCCTCGCTATTACTATTAAATATTTCTTGCCATTTTCCTTTTCCGTGTACATAAATTTCCCAGTCTTTTCTTACAACTGGAGTTACATTAAGCACAATTAATACATTGTCTTTTGCTTTTTTTCCTTTACGCATATACACTAAAACGCTCTCTGATCGATGGTTTAAATCAACCCATTCAAAACTGCCTGGCTCAAATTGATTTTCATATAATGCAGGTTCGCTTTTGTATAATTCATTGAGCTTTTGTACACAATTTTTAAGCCCACTATGACTTGCATGTTGCAATAAATCCCACTGGAGTTCGCTTTTATAATCCCATTCTTTAGTAGCCCCAAATTCGTTACCCATGAACAATAATTTTGATCCTGGATGCGTAAACATATAGGTATATAAAACACGCAGATTGGCAAACTTCTGCCAGTCATCTCCTGGCATTTTATACAACATAGGACTCTTGCCATGTACTACCTCGTCATGAGACAATGGTAGCATAAAATTTTCATCGTAGAAATACATCATACTAAATGAAAATTTATCTTGTTGTGTTTGTTTGAAAACCGGATCTAATTTAAAATAGTCTAGCGTATCATGCATCCATCCCATCATCCATTTCATACCAAATCCTAAACCGCCATCAACGGTAGGTTTAGATATTTTTGGCCAATCAGTTGCTTCTTCGGCAATGGTTTGAATATCTGGAAAATCTCTATACAAAGTTTCATTTAAATCTTTAATAAACGCAATAGCTTCTAGGTTGCCATTGCCCCCGTATTCGTTGGGCTCCCATTGTCCTGCATTACGGCTATAATCGAGGCGCAGCATAGAACTCACGGCATCTACACGAATGCCATCTGTATGAAATTGGTCGCACCAAAAACGGGCGCTACTTATTAAAAAAGATTTTACTTCTCCCCTTTTATAATTAAAAATATACGAGTTCCAATCTGGATGAAATCCTTTGCGCATATCTGCATACTCATAGGTATGCGTTCCATCAAACATAAATAAACCGTGGGCATCATAAGGAAAATGCGATGGAACCCAATCAAGAATTACGCCTATCCCTGCTTGGTGAAAAGCATCTACCAATGAAGCATAATCTTGCGGCGTTCCAAAACGAGATGTAGGTGCAAAATAACCAGTACCCTGGTATCCCCAACTGCCATCAAATGGATATTCCATTACTGGCATAAATTCAACATGCGTAAAGCCCATTTCTTTTACATAAGGCACTAGGCGTTCTGCAATTTGTGTATAGGTATTATAAGACTCCTCGTCATTTTTATCAGGACGCATCCAACTAGCTAAATGCACTTCATAAACCGAATAAGGCGCATTTAATGAATTGTGTTTTTTACGAATTTTCATCCATTCACTATCCTTCCAATCATATTGTGTATCCCATGTGATTGAAGCAGTTTGCGGACGTTTTTCCCAGAAATTAGCAAAAGGATCTCCTTTGTCTAAGCGAATACCTTTAAACCCATGAATATGGTATTTATAGTTTTCTCCTTTGGGAAGTTTGGGAATAAAACCCTCCCAAATACCGGAACTATCTTGTCTAACAATTAATGGATGCGATTCATTATTCCAATCATTAAAGTTTCCTGTAACACTTACATAGCTTGCATTTGGAGCCCAAACAGCAAAATAAGTTCCAGGCGTATCATTCACCAACAATTGCTTATTACCAAAAAAACGATACAATTGATAATGGGTGCCATTTTGAAAATTACGAATATCGGCTTCTGTAAATAAAGAATAGTTCCAAACGGAATGAGTAGTATCTACAAAATGAAGCGCTTCGTATTTTTCCATGTATTAGATTCGTACTTTTAGTGCACATACCAATAGTAGCATATACGGTACTTGATAAATTACCTTCTGCAATTTATGGATTTTACTACCAAAAATTTATATCATTACAACCAACCATTACTGATCATCCAAAATTTACAACGATCTAACCAACTATCTTGAGATGTTTTATTTATTAAGCCAAATCCATGTCCGCCATTTTGGAATGTGTGAATTTCTGCTTTTACATGATGTGCCACCAATGCTTGATAAAATAAAATACTATTCGCCACTTGTACAGATGCATCATCACTAGAATGCACCAAAAAAGTTGGAGGCGTTTGGTTTGTTACGTGTAGTTCGTTGGAGTACAAATCCTTTTTTTCTTGTGTAGGATTTTTTCCTAATAAATTATTTCTAGAACCCATATGTGCTAGTGAATCTTGCAAACTTATTACTGGATATGCCAGAACCATAAAATCTGGACGAAGACTTATATGATTGGGATTAGGAATTACTGATTCCATAAAACGCGTACCGGCAGTTGCAGCCAAATGCCCACCTGCAGAAAAGCCCATGATGCCAATTTTAGCAGGATCAATATTCCATTTTTCAGCATTTTCACGGGCCAATAAAATAGCTTGTTGACCATCTTGTAATGGACCAATCTCTTTATTGACCATGGTTGTATCATTTGGCATTCTATATTTTATTAAAATGGCCGTTATACCCATTTCATTTAATGCTTTTGCAAAAACAACCCCCTCTTTAGTAGAAGATGTTATGGTATACCCCCCTCCAGGAAAAATAATTATTGCAGCTCTTTTTGCACTTTGATTTGTTGGTTGGTAAAGCGTATAAGTAGGAACACTAATATTACTTATACGTAAGTTTCCTTCTTTGATTTCTGATTTTTCTTTATTAACAGTAGGTTTACTATTGGGAATGGATCCTTCGTATAATAACACTTCTGTTTGTGCATTCAATTGTAGCATGCTGATAGCGAATAATAGGGTACAATAAAATAGTTTTTTCATGGCATTATTTTGTTAGTTCTAATACCCACATTCTTTTTGCAGGGATGGTAAATTTATTATTTAAAACTTTGCCATCAATAATATTTTTTGCGCCGGTAAACCCTTTAGTTCTTTCCAAGTATTTAGAAAAATCAATTTCTTTTTCTTTATCGGATGTGTTCATGGCACAAAGCACCGTTTGATTGGCGTCATACCTGAAATAAATATACAATCCATCGTCCGGAACATATTGCATTAAACTACCCTTGGTGATAGCTGTAGTTTTTAAACGATAATTGGCTAGTGTAGACACATAGTTTTGCATATCTTTTTCTTCGTCCGCTAACCCAATTGTTGTGAATGCATTTTTTTTATCGCCATTCCAACCACCAGGAAAATCTAAGCGTACATTACCATCTGCAGGATTTTTTTCGCCTTTCATTAATACTTCGGTACCATAGTACAATTGAGGTATACCGCGGGTTGTAAGCAACCATGCAACACCCATTTTTAATTTATTAATATCCCCACCTACTTCAGAAAAAATTCTGGTTAAATCGTGGTTGTCTAAAAAAATACAATTTCTATTAGCGTCTTTGTATAAAAAATCGTTACTTAAAGTGCTGTATAATTTATTCACGCCTTCTGTCCAACCAAAATTTTGATTCAATGCTGGTTGAATACCATAGAATAAGGTTTGAAAATCGGTAACCCCTTGCAGGTTACTTTTAAATGTTGTTTGAATATTGTTTTCTGCAAAATACGCTTGAGCAGCAGTACCGTGCACCCATGTTTCGCCAAACATGGTCATTTTAGGGTATTCATCAGTTAAGGCTTTATTACAACGATTCATGAATGGCAAATCATTATAGATATAGGTATCAATGCGCCATCCGTCTACCCCAAAATTCTCTACGCTCCAAATAGCATGCTGAATTAAAAAATTAGCAACGTATGGATTGTTTTGATTTAAATCAGGCATCTCTGGAACAAACCATCCATCGGAAGTTTTTTTTGCATCTGATTTTGTGCCATAAGGATCAAACAAAGGTTGGTCTTTAAAAGAACTACCAGTATAAGTTGGCCAATGATGGAACCAATCTTTGGTGGGTTGGTCTAAGAAAAGAATATTTTTACTGCCTACATGATTGTACACTGCATCCTGCATTAATTTCATACCACGCTTGTGTAATTCATTGCTTAGTTCTTGGTATTTTTCTGCACCGCCAATCCTAGGTTCAATAGCATAATGATCGGTAAACGCATAACCATGTTCTGTTCTATTCGGTTGGTCATTGGCTATTACTGGGGTCATCCAAACAGTGGTAACTCCTAATTTTTTTAAGTAGTCTAAATGATTAATTACCCCTTGTAAATCTCCTCCATGCCGATCGTAAATTTTTGCTCTATTTAAACTTTGATCGCGTAGTCCTGCAATTCGATCATTAGTAGTATCTCCATTACTAAAACGATCTGGCATTAATAAATACACTAAATCTTGAGACGTTACTCCTTGCGCAAAATCCTTACCACGAGCTGCTCTCCTAGCAATAAGCGGCCATTTTACTTTATTAATTTTGCCAGCATTATTAAATACAATTTCTACATCCCCAGGCTTTGCTGTTGCAGCAATTTGCAAATCGATGGTTAAGAATTTTCCATTATCCAGCGGTGTTATTTTTAACAATTGTACCCCAGGATATTGAATACTAATTTTTTCTTTATTGAATCCATCATAATTGCCGTGTACCAAAATTTGCACTTTATTCCAATGCATATTGGTCCACCAATTGCTAGGATACAATTTGGCGTATTGTGCAGCAACTAACTGCGTCATTACCACTAATAAAATAGTAAAAGCACTAATTTTTTTCATCGAATTTATTTTTTTTCTTTTTTAATTTCAACAGCACCTGCATCATAAACAAACAATACGCTTATAGCACCACAAATCATAAAAAATCCGGCTAATACAATAGCATAAATAGGTTGACCATTGTATAAATGTTTTACAATCCATCCGCCAGCAATTCCATTAATAATTTGTGGAAGCGTAATAAAGAAATTAAAAATACCCATGTAGATACCAAGTTTTCCTGCAGGGATAGAACCAGATAATATAACATAAGGCATGGCTAAAATACTGGCCCATGCTAAACCAATGCCAATCATTGAATAAGTTAACATGGCAGGATCTTTAATAAAATAGATAGATATCAATCCAATACCTCCTGCAAATAATGAGAATGCATGCGTTCCTTTTCTGCCTAAAAATTTTGCTACTAAGGGTAACATTAATGCATATAATGCAGCCACTAAATTATAGGTACCAAAAGCAGAACTAACTTTATTTCCTGCATCATTATACGCCACTGATTTTACATAATCTCCGGTTAATCCATACACATGTGTGGCCACCGCATCTGTTGTAAAAACCCACATACTAAACAAAGCGAACCACGAAAAAAATTGCACCAAACCCAGTTGCTTCATGGTTTTGGGCATATTTGAAAAATCTAAAAATATTTGCGAGAGTCCTTTTTTTTCTGTGTCTGCAGGCTTGCCATGGTACTGTTCATATTCCGATGGGGTATATTCCCTAGACATAAATACTGTTACTAAAATTGCGGCAATAAAAACAGCCGCACCAATATAAAATGAGTAACGAATATTGTCTGCAACTCCCGATACACCTGGGTCTTGCGAAAAACCATGCTTGGCTAAAAAAGAAGGCAATTCAGAACCTACTACTGCGCCTACTCCAATTAAAAATGTTTGAACAGCAAATCCACTAGTTCTTTGCGAGTCGGGTAAATTATCAGCCACCAATGCCCTAAACGGTTCCATTGCCACATTAAAAGAAGCATCCATTAACATCACCATACCTGCACCAGTCCATAAAGCGGGTATGATGCTTGATAAAAAAGCGGCATTGGGTAAAAACAATAATGCAGCCGAAGATAATAATGCCCCTACTAAAAAATAAGGTTTACGTCGCCCAAATCTATTCCAAGTTTTATCACTATAATGTCCAATTAATGGTTGTACAATCATCCCAACAAGGGGTGCTACAATCCAGAACATTGGCAACTGGTCTACGTCAGCACCAAATGATCGAAGGATTCTACTAGTGTTGCCATTTTGTAAGGCAAACCCAAATTGAATGCCTAAAAATCCAAAACTCATGAAAAATATCTGAGACAAACTCAACCGAGGTTTGGGCAAGGTACTGGTTGAACTACCTGAATTTGTAGATAAAGACATAGCAATCGTTTAAATGCGTAATGTGTAAATATTACATGAAAGATAAATGTACAAAAAAAACACCCTCGAAAGGATGTTTTTTTTATTCCAATTATATTATAAACCCATCGGGTAAAATAGCCCTTTTCTTCACCACTACTATTCCGTCTTTAACGGAGTACAAAGGATGATCTGTATTTGCTAAATGCTTGCCACCATTAATTCGTACATCATTTCCTATTCTACAATTCTTATCAATAATGGCATCTTTAATATAACAGCGTTCCCCAATTCCAATTTTAGGTAACCCATTTTTGGTATCCGATTCCATTTCACTAATAGTTTCATAATAGTCATTCCCCATGATATAGGTATTTACTACTGTTGTTCCTAGTCCAATTCGAGAACGAATCCCTACTACACTTTGTTCTATCCTACTGGCATTGATAATGGAGCCCTCTGCAATAATGGTTTTCTCTAGTGTTGTTCCACTAATTTTTGCAGGAGGAAGCATTCTTGCCCGACTATAAACAGTTTTATTATTGTCGAATAAATTAAACAATGGCACGTCTTGTGTAAGCGCCAAATTAGCTTCATAGAATGAATAGATATTTCCAATATCCGTCCAATAGCCATCGTACTGGTAACTAATTACTTTATTATTGATAATTGATTCAGGAATAATTTCTTTTCCAAAATCAGTAGCTGTTGGATTTTTTTTAGTTAATAATTGGTCTAATACTTTTTTATTGAAAATATAAATACCCATTGAGGCTAAATAATTTCTTCCTTCTTTCTGCATTTGTGCACCGGTATCACTTACCCATTCTGGCAATAAATCTTTATTGGGTTTTTCAATAAATGAGGTAATATAATTTTCGTCATTTGTTTTTAAAATGCCAAATTCAGGTGCTTCTCTACTAGCAACAGGAATCGTTGCAATAGTAATATCTGCACCTTTTGCTTTGTGATTGGCAATCATTTGAAAAAAATCCATTTGATACAATTGATCGCCACTTAAAATTAAAATATAGTCGTATTCAAAATTTTCAATGTGTCGCAATGATTGTCGAACAGCATCTGCAGTACCTTGAAACCAACCTGGATTATCGGGTGTTTGTTCGGCTGCTAAAATATCAACAAATCCTGTACTAAATGCACTAAAATGATAGGTATTTTTTATATGTTTATTTAAAGAAGCAGAATTAAACTGCGTTAACACAAACATTCTATTGATATTGCTATTAATACAATTACTAATTGGAATATCTACCAATCGATACTTGCCAGCTATTGGTACGGCTGGCTTTGAGCGATTTGCTGTTAAAGGATACAATCTACTTCCGGCACCTCCACCCAAAATAACTGCAACAACAGAACTCGAAAAATCATTCATGCGAATTTGGTTTAAACCATTACAAAATACTATGATAAATACTACTATACTTTTCTATTGTTAGCTCCCAACTATTGTCAATTTGCATCATAGTTGTTCGCATCTTTTTTAACTGTGTTTTATCTTGATAAATCGATGCTGCTCGGCTTATTGAATACACTAAATCTGCAGCGCTTGCATGATTAAAACAAATTCCATATCCATTTTCATCGCCCATATCTACCACCGTATCTTTTAAACCTCCCGTTCTTCTAACAATAGGTACTGTACCATATCGCATAGCATACATTTGATTCAACCCACAAGGTTCTACCCTACTAGGCATCAATAAAAAATCTGCTGCTGCATAAATCAAATGGCTTAGTGCTTCATTATATCCTATATACGAATTATAAATTCCTGGAAATTCATGAACCATTTGTTGTAATGGCCATTCTATTTCGGTTTGTCCACTACCTAATACAAAAAAACTAGCGGCACTACTGGTGTTAAAAATGGCTGTAGCAATTGATTCCGGTAAAATTTCGGCTGCTTTTTCACCAACCAATCGACCTATAAATACAAACAAAGGCTTTTTAGGATCTAAGCCATATTTGGTGCAGAGTATTTCTTTATTTTGTTGCTTTCCTTCCGTTACATCTTTTATAGAAAAATGATGCGCCAAATAAGCATCTGTTGAAGCATCCCATACATCGTTGTCAATTCCATTTAATATCCCCACACATTTTCCTTTTTCGTACTCAAACAAAGCCTCTAAACCATTGGCATCGAAGAGTAGTTCCTCCATATACGATTTACTAACCGTAGTCACTTTATCGGCACATCTAATGGCACAAGCCAATGGATTAATTCCCCCATTCCATTCTAAAAGACCTGTTTTATAGTGATCCCATTCAGGAATTAATGTACTTTGGCTCCAATTCATCCAACCTTGGTATTGTGCATTGTGGATGGTAAAAACAGTAGAAACCCTGCTCAATTGCTTAAAATTAAAACAGTGCCGCATCATAAATGGAATCAGTGCTGTTTGATGATCGTGGCAATGAACTATGTCTGGACGGTGCTCCCAGCTACTCAACCAAGTCAATACTGCTATCTGAAATGCCAAAAACCGTTCGGTATCGTCTTCATACCCATAAATCTTATCTCGGTCTAAAAGGCTATTGATATCTACTAAATACAAGTCGAAACCTACCTTATTGGTTTTTTCTTTGATGATGGTAAAATCAAAGAACCAGTCACCTAAATTGGCATTCCCCTTAAAATCAACCACCCATTCATTGGCATATAGAAATTTAGTGCGATACATGGGCATTACAACCTTAGCCTGGTGTCCAGCTTTACACTGGTATTTAGGTAAAGCGCCTACCACATCTCCTAGTCCTCCGGCCTTTGCAACCGGATAACATTCTGCACTAACATGAACAATCTCCATTTAAAAATTATTGATTCCTTGAATTACATTAAATTTAAGACTCATTATTATAAGCACAAAAAACATTTAAAGTTTTTTGCTTAATAATTTATATTTATTTTACACCGTATTTTTTTAACACATAAAGCTTGTCATGAATCAAAAAACTAATTGGTCACAATTTGGAACGCTTATTTCAATTTTTTTCTTTTGGGGTTTTGTTGCAGCTAGCAACGACATTTTAATCCCTGTATTTAAGAAAGCATTTACGCTAACACAATTGCAAAGTCAATTAGTTGCGGTGGCCTTTTATGTTGCCTATACAGTAGGTTCCATAATTTATGTGGGAGTTTCCTCTTTAATTGGCGGAGATCTTTTGAATAAAATTGGTTATAAAAATGGAATTGCAGTAGGATTGGGTATTTCTGCCCTTGGTACTTTATTATTTATTCCAGCTGCTAACAATGGCTCTTTTAATTTAATGATTATTGCTCTATTTACTGTGGCACTAGGATTTAGTTTACAACAAATTGCAGCAAATCCTTTGGCTGTTGTAATTGGTGATCCTAAAACAGGTGCTCAAAGATTAAATATGGCTGGAGGAGTAAATAATTTTGGAACAACTATTGGACCACTACTTGTAAGTTTTGCCATTTTTGGTAGCGTGAGTAGCGGATCTACAGTTGCAAGTATTTCAAGTGTAAAAATTCCTTACTTAATTCTTGGTGCAGCATTTGTATTGGTAGCCATATTTTTCAAGTTTTCTTCCATCCCAAATAAAATTGATTTAGACCATGTTGCGGAAGAAGAAGCAGAAAGCGCTTCAAAAGTATTACATAAAACTTCTGCCATGCAATACCCTCAATTGGTATTGGGCATGATTGGTATTTTTGTATATGTAGGTGTGGAGGTTGCAACCGCAAGTAATTTGCCAGAATACATGCGTATACATATTGGTATCCCTACCGAAAAAATTGCTCCTTATATTTCTTTATACTGGGCAAGTTTAATGATTGGACGTTGGACCGGCGCAGTAGGAGCATTTGGTGTTAGTAAAAGCAAGGCCAAAATTTTAAACTTTGTAATGCCTTATTTAGCATTCTCTGTATTCTTGATTGTAAATACAATTGCACAACACGATGTAACGCAGTTTTATATTTATGGATTAGTAATTATTGCAATGATAATTGGTGATATCATGAGTAAGGGAAGCCCAGTTAGAATGCTATTAATTTTCTCTTCTATGGGAATTACAGCGCTTGTAATTGGAATGCTAACTTCTGGCATGGTGAGTGTATTTGCTTTCATTAGTGTTGGATTATTCTGTAGTACTTTATGGCCATGTATTTTTACCCTTGCTGTTGCAGGTTTAGGAAAGCATACTAATCAAGGAAGTAGTTTGTTGATTATGATGATTATGGGAGGTGGTATTATTGCTGCATTACAAGGCTGGGTGGCAGATGAAAAAATACTTGGAATTCAATATAGTTATATAGTTGATGCATTGTGTTTTGCTTATTTAGCATTTTATGCAATACGTGTAAAATCTATTTTAAAATCACAAGGTATTGACTACGATACAAAAGTTTCAGGAGGTCACTAATTTTTATTAAGTTCATCATTCAAATTTGTATTGACCATGGCATTTAATAAGCCGAGTTTAGAACAATTAGCCATTGGCATTGATATTGGCGGAACCGGCACCAAATTCGGTATCGTAGACAAAGAAGGGAACGTACTTTTTTCTAGCGAAATGTCTACAAAAAAGCATGCAACTATTGAGTCGTTTATTACAGACTTACACAAAAACCTTGTTCCGCTAATAGATCAAGTAGGTGGCATTGGTAGAATAAAAGGAATAGGCGTTGGAGCACCCAATGGAAATTTCTATACTGGTACTATTGAGTACGCACCTAATTTACCATGGAGGGGAATTATCCCTTTATGTAAATTATTGCAAGACGAGTTCAAGCTTCCAGTAGTATTAACCAATGATGCCAATGCAGCTGCTTTAGGAGAAATGAAATACGGTGCAGCAAAAGACATGAAAGACTTTATTATGATCACACTTGGAACAGGTGTTGGTTCTGGTATTGTAGCCAATGGCACCCTAGTTTATGGGCACGATGGATTTGCTGGAGAATTAGGTCATATCATTATCATTCCTGATGGTAGGTATCATGAAGGAACAGGTAAAAAAGGTTCTTTAGAAAGTTATGCTTCTGCAACTGGGGTACGATTAACCACATTAGAATTTTTAAAGAATTCTACTACACCAAGTTTATTAAGAGATATTCCTGCCGATGAATTAGATTCAAAAAAAGTATATGACGCAGCAATGGCTGGAGACCAATTGGCTAAAGATGTATTTGACTATACAGGAAAAATTCTAGGAATGGCTTTAGCTAATTTTGTAATGTTTTCTAGCCCAGAAGCTATCATATTATTTGGCGGATTAACCAAAGCTGGTGATTTGATTTTAAAGCCAACTAGAGAGCATATGGAGGCCAACTTAATACAAGTGTTCCAGAATAAAGTTAAGATACTTGTAAGTCATTTAAAAGAGTCGGATGCTGCAATACTTGGCGCATCGGCACTTGCTTGGGATATATAAATTAATCGAAAATGATTTTCGATCTACGCATAAAAAAAGCGGCTATCAAATTTTGATAGCCGCTTTTTTATTAAGCTTCAGAAGTTTTTGGTTCTTCTTCTATTCTTGGATGATATTCAAATTTTATTTTTGAATTTTCCTTATCTAAATCTGCCACCAATTTATCTCCTTGTTTTACATGTAAGTTTAGAATTTCTTCTGCTAATGGATCTTCTAGGTACTTCTGTAATGCACGGTGCAAAGGCCTTGCGCCAAATTGCGCGTCATACCCTTTCTCTGCAATAAATTCTTTTGCAGCCAAAGTTAATTCCATAGAAAAACCTAAATTCTGCAAACGTTTTGTAACGCCTTTCATTAAAATATCAATGATGTTAAAGATGTTTTCTTTATTCAATGAATTAAAGATTACCACATCATCAATTCTATTTAAGAATTCTGGAGAGAAAGTACGCTTCAATGCTTTTTCAATAACAGCTTTGTTATTTTCATCGGCATTTTGAACACGTGTTGCAGTTGCAAAACCAACGCCATCGCCAAACTCTTTTAACTGACGTGCACCAATATTAGATGTCATGATAATCAAGGTATTCTTGAAGTCAATTTTTCTACCCAAGCCATCAGTTAATTGTCCATCGTCTAATACTTGTAATAAAATATTATAAATGTCTGGATGTGCTTTTTCTATTTCATCTAATAAAATAACGCAATAAGGTTTACGACGTACTTTTTCAGTTAACTGTCCGCCTTCTTCGTATCCAACGTATCCTGGAGGTGCGCCAATTAATCTACTCACCGTAAATTTTTCCATGTATTCACTCATGTCAATTCTAATTAAAGAATCTTCGGAGTCAAACATATACCTAGCAATTGATCGGGCTAATTCTGTTTTACCCACTCCTGTTGGACCAAGAAAAATAAATGTTCCAATTGGTTTTTTAGGATCTTTTAAACCAACACGATTACGCTGAATAGCTTTTACTACTTTTTGAATGGCTTCGTCTTGACCAATCACCATATCCTGCATATCAATGCTCATCCTACGCAACTTTTCAGTTTCTGCCTGCACCATTCTTTTTACAGGAATACCCGTCATCATACTCACCACTTCGGCAATATGTTCTTCGGTAATTGGATAGCGCTTGTGTTTGCTATCTTCTTCCCAAAGTCCTTTTGCTTTTTCTAATTCTTCGCCCAATCTTTTTTCGGTATCACGAAGTGCCGCCGCTTCTTCAAAACGTTGGCTTTTTACAACCTTGTTTTTTTCGTTCTTAACCTCTTCAATTTTCTTTTCAAGGTCTACAATATCTTCTGGTACATTAATGTTTTTTAAATGTACACGCGCACCAACTTCGTCTAACACATCAATTGCTTTATCGGGCAATAATCTGTCGGTCATATATCGGTCGCTCAATTTTACACAAGCTTCAATGGCTTCATTGTCGTAAACGACATTGTGAAAATCTTCGTATTTCGATTTGATATTTGTTAAAATCATGATGGTCTCTTCTACACTAGGCGGCTCAATTAACACTTTTTGAAAGCGTCTATCAAGCGCACCGTCTTTTTCAATGTGCATACGATACTCATCTAAGGTAGATGCGCCAATACATTGGAGTTCTCCCCTAGCCAAAGCTGGTTTAAAGATATTAGAAGCGTCTAATGAACCACTTGCGCCACCAGCACCCACTATGGTATGAATCTCATCAATAAATAAAATGACATCCCTGTTTTTTTCTAGTTCGTTCATGATGGCTTTCATCCTTTCTTCGAACTGACCACGGTATTTGGTACCTGCTACTAGTGCAGCTAGGTCTAAACTAATCACTCTTTTATCAAACAATACCCTGCTAACCTTACGTTGAACAATACGAAGCGCCAATCCTTCAACAATTGCTGTTTTACCCACACCAGGTTCGCCAATTAAAATAGGATTGTTCTTTTTTCTACGGCTTAGAATTTGGCTAACCCTTTCAATTTCGGCTTCTCTTCCAACAATTGGATCTAAGGTTCCAGACTCTGCTAATTTGGTAATATCCCTTCCAAAATTATCGAGCACGGGTGTTTTACTTTTAATACCAGGCGCTTGCTTGGCTCCGCCACGTGGTTGTTGAAATCCACCACTGCGTTTTTCTTCATCAAACTCATCATCGCCAGTTTCGTCTGAAAAATCATTTTTAGGTGCCGGCGGATTGGGAGACCCAACCATTCCCAATTCATTGCGAAACATATCGTAGTCAATATCAAATTGATTCAATATTTGAGTAGCAATATTTTCTTTGTTTTTTAAGATACTAAGCATTAAGTGCTCTGTTTCTACCAATGGGCTTTTTAATGCCTTGGCCTCTAACACTGTCACACGAATTACTTTTTCGGCTTGCTTGGTTAATGGAAGACTATTTATATTGGCAATATTCTTTCCTGTTTTGTCTTTTACAGCCAGTTCCACCTCTTTACGAAGCTCATACAAGTCTACATTAAGTTGTTTGAGTACTTTAATAGCGGTATTATCGCCATCTCGTATCAAACCCAATAACAGGTGTTCTGTTCCTATAAAGTCGTTCCCTAAACGCAAAGCCTCTTCCCTACTGAAGGAAATGATCTCTTTAACCTGGGCTGAAAAATTATTATCCATAATCAAAATTGGATTTATACAATTATAACGAATATTTTTGAGTGAAGTTGTGTAGGATTTATACACAGTTTGTTAATCTATTATAAGCGATGGAAATCAAAATTGATACCAAGGAGAAATTTACGGTTCTAAGCCCATTATTGCCAGATTTATCTGCCAATATAGCAGCGTCTATAAAAGACATAAGTATGAACCAACTTGCATTAGATCCAAAAAATATTATTCTGCAAATGCAAAATGTGGAAAATATTGAAGCATCCGCAGCTTTTCAATTAGCAGAACTGCAAGCATACTTTTATGAAAATAGTGCCTCATTTGTAATTTGTACATTAACCGAACCAGTAGAAAAACTGTTTGAAAAATTAGAACTCTTAGAATTTTTAAACACCACCCCTACCGAAAGCGAAGCATGGGATATTGTACAAATGGAAGAAATTGAAAGAGAATTTTTAGATGGCGATGATTTTTAAATAACCCTATTCTACAATTTTTTCTAGATGGGCTAGTTTACCAAAAGCATTTACCCCTTCAATAATAATTCTGAATTTACTAGTGATATCATTATTAAAGAATTCGAGTTTAACAGTTTTATTTTTCTTGTCTGTTAAAACATATGGGTTCCAATATAAAGTTGCCCTGCTATCTTGGTATTTGAGTTGAGTAATAGTGTAATCTGGCGAATAAAATTCTTTATAGGCTGTATAGCCGCTAATGAGCGCGCTATTTAGTCCCTTCACATTATAGTTTTTTGCTTCTGCCCCTTTAAGTGTATAAATAGCAATAGCGCCAGATGCCCCTGAACCCGAAGCTGCCATAAATGGCGGACGAAACACTTTTATATACGCAACATCACTCATTGAAATTGCCTGAACTGCTCCTGCATCGGAAGGCATTTCATTTAAAAAAATATCTGGCGTACCATCTCTCCAATTTAATCCAGCCACATTATTACTATTAGCGTCTTCTGCCCCATTGGTACCAAGTGTTGGCAACGACATTGTCATTCCAGGAATTAAATTCTGCAAGTAATGAAATACATCTAATTGGCCATGTGCACGATCGTCGTTTGCAACATCAAAGGAGTAACTATTTTTATTATTGAAAAGACCAGTGGTATATTTTTCGTCTAGTATATCAATCGCCGATTTTATTTTACTTTCAACAGTTACTTCTTTTAATACCACAGCAGAATCCATAGACTTTTTTACTTTCTCTATCCCTGCATAAAACAAACTATTTCGCTTGAGTAAAATACTATCAATTAAAATTTTAGTGGGAGATTTAACAGCCTGTGCATAAGGCACTAATGGCAATCCATACTGAAAACTAGTTGAAGCATTTTCGTGCAAACTCTTGTCGCCATTGAGTTGGTAGAATATTCTTGCGGTGTCGAAAAATATAATACCACGTTGATTAAAAGACCCATCGCGTTTTACAGGTAATTGAAAATATTGTTTGCTACTATCTTTAGCCTGCATAACCAGCGTGATGGTTTGAGTAGATCGTATTGCTTGACCAGCAGTAAAAACTTTCCCTTTTATTTGCACATAATCACTATCCATTGGGTAAGTTAATTTGGGCAATTTTCCTTGGATTATTTCATCCCATTTATACCTGCGCCAACCATGTGTAAGCATTACTAAATCTAGGTGCGCAGCAACACTATCAGTTTCGTTTGAAAAATAATAGGCAGGGTTATAAATAGATCCTTTTAACTCGCTAGATAATAATAATTGAGAAATAATATTAGTATTACTATCGGATAATAAGCTTGCATCTGTCACTGCTATTGATAAATTACTCAATGCAGTATCCGAAACAAATAATTCCATGGTATTTTTTGCACGCTTTGTTAAACGAGTAGTTACCATTGTTAATTCTGGAAAAAATTGGTGCTGATTATTATTCACAAATAATATTCTTTCAGCAACAGGAATCCAGCTAGCATCAAATACTGTTAACTGTAAAATTCCAGTGGGCATTTCTTGAACAGGTATTTCTCCGGCAATTATTTTTTTATTATTTAAATTAATAGAAGCATTGTAAAGCAATTGTTGATTCATTGTTGCGACTACATGCAACGATTTTAAATTAGTTACTACATCTGCAGATCTTGAAACAACAAACACTGCTTTTTTATTGACCAACTTAGCGCTTACAACCACCCCAGTGGCTTTAGCTATTGGTAAACTATTGCTATGACTCGTACCATATTCATCCATCCAATTACAAGTATATTGTTCATTGGCCGATGGTTCGAAATTAAGGCTACCCATTCCATCGTGTACCGTTGCAAATGAATCGACTAATTGATTAGCACTATTTACAATGGCACCTTTCACTGCAACAGGTAGTCCATTTTGGTTGGTTGCCATAAATGCAAGTGTAGCATTTATACCATTAATTAAGTCGCCACTTTCCGGAAAAAACTTCAATGTAACTGCAGCAGCTTTTGCACTGGCATTAGAGGCAGCATTGGTATTGGTTATTTGTATGTCTTTGTGATACAACAAAGCAGTATCATAATTTAACATCCAACGTGTATAGGCTTTTACGTGTAAAATTCCGCCTTTATAATTGTTTGGAATATCAAATTGACCACGTGCCGAAGATTCAAAAATTGGATGAACAGTATGCTTAATTAATTGCCCTAAATCATTATACCAATCAACAAAAAAGTTTCTGCTATAGTCCGATAAATTTTCGCCGGCAACTATGTATGCTTTAAACCAAACTGTTTCGCCTTTGTTATAAGCAGTTTTATCGAAATGAAGGTGTACTTTTTCTGTTTGAAAATCACTGCGATAAATAGCCAAAGTAGAATCTAATTTTTGTGCTTCTAATGCAGGAGCAAATAATATCCCAATAAAAAATAAAAATAGTTTCCACTCTTGCATAAACGCCGTTTAACTACAATGAATAATTGTTAGGTGAAATTACAAAAAAGCTTGGTGGCAATAGAACATTAGTATGTTAAAAAAGAAAAAGGGAAGTAACTAATTAAGTCGCTTCCCTTTTCAATGTATTGTTGTACTTACTTTTTATTGGTTTTTATCCAAAATAAAAGATAAGTAAGGTAATCTAGTTCCTGTTTGACCATTATAGCCCATTGCAAAAACAGTTAGTACTACATTCTTTTGCAAAGTATTGGTACTAGCATACGTTGCAACAGCAGCAGTAGTTACAGCAGCACCATTAGGACGAATTGTCCAAGAAGGCGTTCCTGTAGTATAAGGGATTTCAAACGTGGTAGAAGCTGCCATATAAGCAATGCCCGTTTGCACTAAAACACCATCTTTATACAAATCTACACTCGGCATGTTTGGCATTAAATTCACAAAACGATACCTGCAATAATCTGTTGGTAAATTATCGATATTATTTTTAACCAATAAAGATTGAGTAGTAGTGGCTGTATCAGCTATATGCAAAGTATAAGGTGCATTGTCTGGAATTGTTACAGTTTTATTAAACAACACAACAGAATCAGTATTGGTACCCACTTTAGGAATTACTACAGACACTGCATTTGAGCCAATTGGCACATTCAAATACAATGCATAGTTACTACCATTGGTATTGTATCCACCACCAGGGAAAGGTGTTCTTGTAGCCAATGCATTACTTACTACATTGCCATTAATTTTAATTAGCATCGTAGCATTACTGATAGTATATGCAAAAGCAATATTTATTTTTAATTGACCTTGGGTAGAAGATACACCATAAGCAGTATATGCTTGGTTGGTTACCCCACTTTCCTTAGCACAAGCAAACAATAAAAAGAATGCTGATACTAAGAATGAATATTTTAAAATTCGTTTTTTCATCGTAAACTATTTAAAAATTAAGATTATGGTTGACTGAACCAATGTTCTTTGGTATGATAATCAGATGCCAATGCGCCAATAGTTTGTAAGGCTGGAATATTGTATAAATATTCTGAGTTATACCTAGGACGACAACGATAAGCCAATTTACCAGCGTTATAAATATGCAAGGTAGTTGGTAAAGTAAAATCGGCATACACTTGATTTCCTGTTGTAGGATCTTTATCAAGATAGTGATAACGACGCATATCAACCCATGTTTCATTGAATCCATAACCATATAAGGCAATGTATTTTTGCAACATGATTTGGCTCAATGTTAATGAAGCAGCAACTGTAGGAACTACAGCAGGATTCGCTAAATATGCAGCCCTTGTTGCAGGTGTAATTTGAGAAACACTTGGAATACGCGTTTGATACGTATTAATCAACATATCGAATGATAAGTTAATTCCATTGGTATAAGCTGCTAATGCAAGTGCTTTATCTCCTTTTCTAAACGCAGCTTCTGCTTT
>JBAXPJ010000029.1:0-34399 GCA_037132335.1 Sediminibacterium sp.
GTAATATTGTTATTGTGATTGTAATTACCATTTTGCTGATTGTATAAACCTAATCCGCCATTTAATCCAAACCATAAATTGCCATTAAGGTCTTTTGTAATACAATTAACTGCATCTTTTTTGCAAATATTCTTAACATAATTGCCATCTATTAGATATAATCCATAGTTAGTACCTATCCACAATCTTCCTTTATTATCTTCTTGAAAGGTTCTGGCTACTTTTAGTTTAGCATTTAAGGATTCTTTGTCTTTACCTGTTAATGGGTTTATTTTAATTGGAATTAAATTTGCTTTATCTCTAATAAATAATTCAATTCCTTGGGTTCTGCCTAGCCAAAATCTTTTTTTTGAATCTTCAAAAATCGAAAGTATTTCATTATGTGTTGAAAACTCGTTCTTTTCATAATTTTCTTCAAACAGCATTCTTTTGAAAGTGCTAGTTTTAGCATCAAAGAGATTTAAACCTCCGCCTTGTGCGGTACCTACCCATATTTGCTCATCTCTATCTTTATAAACTGATTTAATTAAATTTGAACTTAAACTATTTGCATTGTTTATACTATTTCTATAAACAGTTAATTGTTTTGTTTGTCCATCAATTTTATTTAATCCACCACCTTCTGTTCCTATCCATAGATTTGCCTTATTATCTTCTACAATTCCACTAATTACATTATTACTCAAACCTATTTTTCCTTCATTATTTTGTATAAGGTTAAATTTTGTATTAGCAGAATAACTAACATTAGCTCCGCCAAAATAAGTACCAATCCACATTGACTTTTGAGCGTCTTGATAGATACTATAAACTGAATTTTGATTTAAACTTTTTTTATTTCTTGGATCGTGTTGATATGATTGTATTGCAAAGTTGGTAGGGTCAATAATACTGATACCTTCTTGTGTGCCTATCCATATTTTGCCCTCTTGTCCTAATACTACTTGTCTTATATTATTATTGACTATTCCTGTTGAACTATTATTTTGAAATAGAAATCTTTTGATTTGACCGGTATTTAAAGCCAATCTATTAACTCCATTTTTAAGTGTGCCAATCCATAGTCCTTGCATGGCATCTTCAACAATTGAAGTAATGTAACTAGCACTTAAACTTCCTTGATCGTTTTGATTGTTGCGAAAGTTTTGAAAATGCCATTTGCCATTTCGTTGCTGTAGTTGTGTTAGTCCATTAATTGTTCCTACCCAAATTGTTCCATTATGGTCTTCATATATTGCTTTTATATAATTTGCTGCAATTGATATGGATTTATCTGAACTATAAAAGGATTGAATTTTACTAGTGTCTCTAGTGATGTCTAACACGAATAGACCATTTGATGTACCAATCCATAAGTTCTTTTTTTGATCTTCATATAAGTACGTAACTGCTTCGGTTTGAATTCCAGGAATTTTTACTGGAATAAAAAGATCAGCTGCTGCTAAGTATTTTTTTAATCCTTCGTGTGTACCAACCCATAGTTCTTTATTGGTATCTGTATATAATGAGTAAATATTTGGAGGGAAGTTCTTATTATTATTTACGCTATATGTTTTGATATTGGTACCATCATACCTGTTTAATCCATTTGGGGTGCCTAGCCAAATGAAACCTAGAGCATCTTGACTAATAGCTAATACCGAATTACTCGATAACCCATTTTCGTTAGTTATATGATTGAATTCTACTATTTGTCCTGTAGAACAGATAGTCAAAAGCATGAATATGGCAGATACAATAATAGAGCGTAGAATTTTCATGCTAATTATGACTTTTTTTATACCGATACTAATGGGTTTAAAATTAACTATTAGTTCTTCCTAAACAGATACCACTATGGGGTAATATCTTAAATACTTAGGGTGATTCTTTTAAATTCTGTACTTAAACAACATTTTAGAACAAAAAAGGGCTATTCTTTATAATAGTCCCCCTTAATATTTATAATGCTCACCCATCATATCGTTAAACAAAATAGAATTTTGTAAAGTAGATTATTTAGTTGGATACCTATCTAACTTTTATTAATCAACTTTTAATTCACCTAAAACGATTGTCCTATGCGATTGCTCTCCAAACATTGGAAGTTTTGTCTTATTAAAAAAATGACATTTGCCTTGATGGTTTTATGTATGCCAATGATTCTATTGGCTCAAACTAAAAAACTATCCGGTACTGTAAACGATGAGAATGGTAAACCCATTCCAGATGTTTCTATTTCTGTTAAGAATAAAACCAATGGCACTAAAACAGATGAAACTGGTCGATTTACTATTGAAGCTTCAACAGGAGCAACTTTGGTTTTTACCTCAGTAAATCACGAACCTTTAGAATCTGTTGTTGGAACTAGTAACTCAGTTAATATCGTTCTTAAAACCAAATCAACTGATTTAGGTGATGTGGTGGTAGTAGGTTATGCTACACAGAAAAAAGTAAACCTAACCGGTTCTGTTTCTAGTATTTCTGCAAAGGAGTTAGAAAATAGACCAACATCAAATATATCATCCTCTCTTGCAGGCTTAGCCTCTGGGGTATTTGTACGTCAAGGCTCTGGTGATCCAAGAGGCGATGGTGCAAGTATTAAAATTAGAGGGTTGGGTACATTAAGTAGCACCAATGTTTTAATTTTAGTTGATGGAATAATAGGCAGTATGGATGGCGTAAATCCTAACGATGTTGAAAGTATTTCTATCTTAAAAGATGCGGCATCTGCATCAATTTATGGTGCACAAGCTGCAAACGGTGTAATATTAATTACCACTAAATCTGGTGTTAAAAAGAAACCAACTTTAACATATAACAGCCTTTTTTCATCTACTAACCCATCTGGGCTTCCTACATTTATTAATAATAGTGTGAAGTATATGAACTTAATAAATGAGTCTTATATTAACACTGGTGGAGTTGCACAATATACTCCAGCTACTATTCAAGCTTTTGCTACTGCACAAGCTCATCCAAATGATACGACTGCTTTTGGAATACCAAATTATGCGGCATATCCAAATACAGATTGGGCAAAAGCAGTGATTAATAGTCGCACATTACAAAGTCATAATGTATCTGTTTCTGGTGGAAATGAAAATACAACCTATTTAATGTCTGTAGGATATTTAAATAATCCAGGTTTAATTGATAATTCTGGTTTAGAAAAGTATCAGTTTAGATTTAATCTTGAATCTAAAATCAGCGATAACATTACAGTTGGTACTAAAACTTTTGGTTCTTTACAAAATTTAGGTTTAGCAAGCACAAGTAATATATTTAATTATATCACTCAGGTGTCTCCAATGATTTATCCATTTTATAATGGTAGATACGCTACATCATCTGCATTGGGTGATCCTGTAGCTTCTTCACAAGGATTGAAAGCTTATAGTATAGGTTCTCTTGGTTCAGAACAAGTCACTAATCTTTCATCAACATTGTATGCAAAAATTAAACTTCTAAAAGGGTTGGTTCTTGAACCAAAATTTAATTATACTACATATTTTGATGAAGCAAATACTTGGGGCAATCCAGCATCTTCAGAACGTTGGAATTTATTAACCATGACACAAACATTTGCACCAACACTTCCAAGTGCACTTGGTACCGGTAATTCCTTTAATAAAACATGGACTTATACGCTAGAAAGTGTTTTAAGATACAATACCACAATTGCAAAGAACCATGAACTTGGCGCATTAATTGGCTTTAACCAATATTATAATAATTCTTACAGTACGGGTATTAGTATGCGTGGTTTAATTGATCCTTCTGTACCTGCTATAAATACAGCAACAACAGTTGCATCAAACCCAACTGGTACTGCTTCTGATTGGTCTTTCCGTTCTGTTTTTGGACGTGTAAATTATAATTATAAAGGAACTTATTTATTAGAAGGAAATATTCGTAGAGATGGTTCTTCAAGATTTGGACCTAATTTCCGATATGGTAATTTCCCATCGGTTTCTGCGGGTTGGATATTAACTAATGAACCTTTTTTACAAAAATTAAAGGATCATAATATTCAAAGTATAAAAATTAGAAGTTCTTTGGGTCAACTTGGTAATACCGCTTCTGGTAACTATCAGTGGCAGGCAACTTATGGTACAGTTCCTTATTCCTTTAATGGCTTAACTTATAATGGGGTAAGTCAAGGACAAATTGCAAATCCTGATTTACATTGGGAAACAACTAATGTAGCAGATATTGGTTTAGATGCAACCATTTTTAAAAAGTTTAACCTTACTATAGACTGGTATAGAAGACTTACTAAGGATATTTTATTTTCAGCACCTTTAGATTTAACTGTTGGTACTGCATCTGCTCCAGTAGGTAATTTTGCACAAGTACTTAATAGTGGATTAGAATTTACAGGAAGATGGCAAGATAGAATTGGAAAAGTAAATTTTGCAATTAGTGCAAATTTGGGCTACAACTATTTAAACAATGTGCAACAATATAAAGGACCGATGATTGCAGGTTGGGTTACAGATGCAAGTGGCAATAAAACTTACAATTCAAATATTGGCGCGGTATCTTCTGGTGGAAGCAACAGAATATTAGAAGGTCATATGATTAATGAATATTTTTTACAAACTGTTTATCGTGGAACCGCCACTTATTCTAATTCTGATGGTACTGTAAATCCTAACGGAGGACCTAGAGATGGTATGATAAGAACACCTGCAGATTTAGCATGGGTAACATCTATGAAAACGGCTGGTTATAGTTTTGCGCCAGTAAATACGGTTGGTGCGGGTCAGTTAAACTATGGTGATTTGATTTATGCTGATAATAATGGCGACAAAGTTTATGGAAATGCAAACGATGCACAATTCATGAGTGTTTCAACAACTCCTAAATATGTTTTTGGATTTAATGTAAATGCTTCTTGGAATAATTTTAGTGTAAATATGCTTTGGGCAGGAGCTGCAGGATTTAAGGCTTATTGGAATCAAAATTTTTATAATTCAGTTACTATGATTGTTGCTGGACAACAATCCGAAAAAATAGCAAATGACCATTATTACTTTGATGCAACCAATCCTAGTAATCCGCTTAACAATATAAATGCTACTTACCCTCGCATGAAATCATCGGACAATATTGATAACGTAGCTAGTGACTTTTGGTTTTACAATGCAGCTTATGTAAGATTGAAAAATCTTCAATTAAGTTACAATATTTCACCAAAAATATTGGGTAGTCATTTGAATAAATTTATAAATAAAGCAAGCATATTTATATCTGGTGAAAACTTAGTAACTATTTCTAATTCACCAGCGCCAGATCCTGAAGTTGGAGCTACTGCAACAGGTTATCCAACAATGAAACAATATGCTATTGGTCTTAACATTACTTTTTAATTAGTAAAATACATACGTATGAAAAAAATATTTTTTCCAATCATATTCGTTTTAGGCATTTTTTCGATGGGATGCTATAAAACGATATTAGATACAAATCCTAATTATGCAGTTTCCAGTTCAACTATGTGGAATACTGACAACCTAACCGATCTTGGAATGGCGGGTGTTTATGAAACCTTAAGACTTGGATATAGTTCTGGAGGTTCTGCTACAAGTGGTTTGGTGTTATTCGATACTTATGCAATGGATCGTTTTGCATACACAGGCCAAGATTATTATAATTCAAATGGAAATAGTGATGATGGCATTGTGAATGGTACAGCAACCACAAGTTCTAGCCAATTTACTAAAACATGGCAATACCTATATGAAGGTGTTAGTAGAGCAAATGATGCGATATACAATATTCCACTTCAATCACCTTCTTTGGTTACAAAAAAAGCCAAATATGTTGCTGAAGCAAAGTTTATGAGAGCTTACTTTTACTTCAGATTGAATCAAGTATTTAGTGGGATTCCTGTTTATTTAACACCTACACCATATAATCAATTAAATCATGCTAGCAAGTCAAGAGATAGTGTATGGTTAGTTATTATTCAAGATTTAACTGATGCTATTAATGAGCCTAATTTACCTGCTAAATATGCAGCAGGTGATCCTAACTATGGACATGCTACAAAAGGAGCTGCTTATGCTTTAAGAGGCATGGTTTATCAATATCAAAACAAATACGATTTAGCTATTGCAGATTTTCAATCAGTACAAAGTTCAGGTTTTGCTTTGTATAGTACAGGTAATCCTAATACTGATTACAAAATGTTGTTCAAAGCAGCAAATGAACAAAGTCCTGAAATGATTTTTTCAATGCAAAATATTCAACAAGCTGGTGGTTGGGGTGGAAATGCTGGATTTCTTTGTGGAACACGTACTTCATACGGTGGTAATGGTTGGGACTGGTATAGTCCTTCTAATGAATTGGTTGATTTGTATGAAAATAAAGATGGTAGCAAGTTTAGTTGGGATACATATATTCCAGGTTACACTACAATGACACCTGCACAAAGAGAAGTTTATTTTATTAGAGATGGAGCTACTGCTGCTGAATTAACTGCTGCCTCAACTAGAGGTGCAGACGTTACAAAATATTTAGCAGTTGGAAATGAAGCTCGAATTGCTGCAGTTTATTCAAATAGAGATCCAAGGTTATCACAATCTGTTATTACTCCTTATTCTTCTTATTTGGGTTTATCTTCAACAGCTGGAACTACTGCCGCAAATTATTTTTTGCGTTGGCCATATAGAAATAGTGCTTCTCCAACTTTCGATTTACAAGCCGATAAAACAGCCTATTGTTTATACTGGTATAGAAAATTTGTTGCAGAAGGTATTGAATATGGTGCAACTGGCGCTGATCGTTCATCCAATCCTACAGATTTCCCGTTGATTAGATATGTAGATGTGTTGTTAAGATGGGCTGAATGTTTGTGTGAAAAATCAGGTGTTACGCAACCAGCACTGGACTTAGTAAATCTTGTTCGTACACGTGCTGGAATGCCTTCATTACAGATTGCGAATGCTGCATTACCAACATTTGTATCTAGTCAAGCAGACTTAAGAAACAGAATTAGAAATGAACGAAGAATAGAATTCCCTAATGAAGGAGTTAACTATTTCGACGAAGTGCGTTGGGGTACTTGGAAAGCACTAAAGTTTACACAAGCTAATGGCGCTGCGAATGGACCAAAGCAAATATTTGGAACATTAACAGGACCTCAATATGTTTATTCTGGAGATCAGGTATTAACATGGCCTGTTCCTTCAAGTGTTGTACAAATTACAAATGGAGTAGTAGCAGCAACACCAGGATGGATTTATTAATTAGATTGGAATTAGTTTTTCCATACTAAAAAATAATAATACATTTTTGTTTACTTGATTTTCTTAGGCAATTCAAATAGTTAAAAGATGTTGTGTTGAATAAGCACAACATCTTTTATTGTTTTTTTGTAAATTTCAAATATTATTGATAAGTTTATTTTATGCGATACATGCTTATTTATTTGTTATTGGTAATTCAATTAATTTCTTGTAAAAAAGAAACAGCAACTGATACACAATCTGCACCTCCACCTGTTGCAGCTATAGCTCAGTATGAATTAACCTGGCAAGACGATTTTAATGGAACGCAATTAAATATGTTGGATTGGTCGCATCGTTATCCTGGTGCTAGACACGATGGTGTTAATGATACTACAACTGTTTCAACAGATGGAGCTGGGAATTTAATTCTAAAAGTATATTCTGATACAGTTAGTGGATCTATTACGCATCACACTGGTATGATTTCTACCAATAAAGAATATAAATATGGCAAATTCGAAGCCCGAATTGCTTTTACAAATCAATCAGGATCTTGGTCTGCTTTCTGGGTACAGAGTGCTACAATGGGTAATCCAATTGGCGATCCACAAACAGCAGGAATGGAAATTGATGTAGTTGAAACCTTAACTAAGGATGGACGTGCACACCATAATCTTCATTGGGATGGATACGGAACAAGTCATAAAACTACAGGATTTATTACAGGAGACTTAGGTGTGAATAGTGGAGCCTATCATTTATATACTGTTGAATGGACGCCAACTTATTATCGATTTTTTGTTGATGGTGTACAAACTTGGGAGTATAAAACAATTGTATCTCAAAAATCTGAATTTATGATTCTTAGTTCAGAAGTAATGAATTATGCAGTAGGCTCTTGGGCTGGACCAATTGTAAGTGGTGGATTTGGTACAAAGAAAGCAACTACAACAATCATGAAAGTTGACTATGTAAAATATTATCGATTAATGTAATAGTCTATGCAAAAGAATTTGTCTTATAAAATTTTGTTACTATTGGGCATACTATTGTCTTATCAATTGTATGCACATGACTATAGAAATTTGCTTCAAAAAAAAGCATCTTTAGAAAATGTTAAGACAAGTTTGGTGTCTAATAAACAATGGATAAAATACCCGAATTATACCGATAGAGCTGGTTGGGATAAATATACCAGTACTTTTAAAACTGAATTAATTCAATTAGGTGTGAAGCAATTGAATTACGAATGGAAAGTAGTTAAAGCAACAGATTATTTAGAATACGAAACAACTGGAAGTAGGGTAGTAATGGAAAAGCCATTTACTGGTAATTTAACTGCACTAAGTGATTTGGTAATGGCAGAATTGTCTGAAGGTAAAGGACGATTTATACCACAAATAATTAATGGTGTTTGGCAAACCTGTGAAATGTCTTCTTGGGCCTTGTCTGCTCATTTGGTTACCCAAAAATCAAAACGTTCGCTACCAGATTTTAATGAACAACTAATTGATCTTACTGCTGGTGATTTGGGTTCATTTCTTTCATGGACTTATTATTTTTTTAATAAAGAATTCGATAAGTCAAATCCAATTATATCTAAAAAATTAAGAAAGAATTTACAAGATCGAATTTTAGATCCTTATATGGAACGTAGTGATTATTGGTGGCAAGCATTCAATGCACAACCAAGTACTATGGTTAATAATTGGAATCCTTGGTGCAATTTTAATATGTTAACCTGTTATTTGTTATTAGAAGAAAATCCTATCAAACAAGCCAAAGCAGTTTATCGCACAATGGAATCGGTAGATAAATTTATCAATTACAATCATGAAGATGGTGGTTGTGAAGAGGGGCCTTCTTACTGGGGACATGCTGCTGGAAAAATGTATGATTATTTACAATTACTAAGCAATGCCACTAATGGCAAGGTTTCTATTTTTAATGAGCCCATCATAAAAAATATGGGAGAGTATATTGCTAAAAGTTATGTTGGAAATGGTTGGGTTGTAAATTTTGCAGATGCTTCTGCTAAAGGTGGAGGAGAAGCAGGTGTAATTTTTAGATATGGACAAGCAGTAAAAAGTACTGATATGCAAAGTTTTGCTGCCTATTTAATTTCTAGAGAAAAAAATGGAGATGATATAAATGCAGGTAGAGATATTTTTAGAACACTAGAAAACATTGCAAATCATAATTCATTAATACAAACCAAAGCAGCACTACCTCTAAACACTTATGCTTGGTATCCACAAACGCAGTTTTGCTATATGAAAACCAGCAATGGATTGTTCTTTGCGGCTAAGGCCGGTTATAATGCTGAAAGCCATAATCACAATGATGTTGGTACTTTCTCACTCTATTTAGATGCTATGCCATTAATCATTGATGTTGGTGTAGGAACATATACCAGACAAACTTTTAGCAATGAGCGTTATTCTATTTGGAGTATGCAAAGCAATTACCACAATCTTCCTATGATTAATGGTTTGCCACAACAATTTGGTGCAGAATACAAAGCAAAAAATGTGGTATTTGATTCGTTGAAACATATTTTTTCATTAGATATGGCTGGTGCTTATAGTAAAGAAGTGTTAGTAGATACTTGGAATCGTAAGTATGAACTAGTTTCTGATAATGGGTTGACTATTACTGATCAGTTTGAATTAAAAGATTTGAAAGATGCAAATCAAATTAATTTCATGACCTGGGGTAAACCGAATTTATCTACTGATGGGTCGGTAATTATTGAAAAAGAATCAAAAGCAATTGTTTTAAAATATAATCCAACAGATTTTATTGCTTCTTACGATGTGATACCACAAACAGACACAAGATTGTCAAATGTTTGGGGGAAAGAATTATATCGATTGAAATTGATTGCAAAGAAATTAGTAAAAACAGGTACTTATACTTATCAAATTATACCAAAAAAATAGATCCTGTTTTAATAAATACCCCTAATGTTTAAATTATTAATTAATTACTTATGAAGCGATTTTTAATATTATCACTAATTTTTGTTTTTGCTTTAACTGCTTTTTATCCTGTAAGTAATAAAGACAGTTTCATTGAAAACAATTTAAATATTGCAACACAACAACTTAAATATATGGTTGTTGAGGCAAATAAAATACCCAATCATTTTCCAAAAACAATTGATAAGAGTGGTAAAATGATAGGTTTTGATCTATACGATTGGACAAGTGGTTTTTTTCCAGGAAACCTTTGGATGGCCGCTGAATATTCTAAAGACAAAGTATTAAAAGATAATGCAATAGAGTGGTCTACAAAATTATATCCGCTTCAAAATTTTACAGAACACCACGATTTAGGTTTTATGACCTATTGTAGTTTGGGTAATGCTTATAGAATTACAGGGAATAAAATTTATAGAGACATACTAATTCAATCTGCAAAATCGCTAAGTACACGTTATAATAAAACAACAAAAAGTATTAAATCATGGAATAGGTTTGATTCTTGGAATAATAATAAATCGTACGATTTTCCGGTTATCATAGACAATTTAATGAATTTAGAATTGCTATTTTTTGCCTCGAAAGAAACAGGCGATACTAGTTTTAAGCATATTGCTATACAGCATGCTTTAACAGCCATGAAATATCAAATCAGACGCGATTATAGTTCCTTTCATGTAGTATGTTATGATACAATTACAGGCAAAGTAATTGCTAGAGAAACGGCTCAAGGGTATTCCGATAATTCTACATGGGCTAGGGGACAGGCTTGGGGTATTTATGGTTTTACAATGGCTTATAGAGAAACAAAAGATATTCGGTTTTTAAAAACTGCTATAGGTATGGCTGATTGGTTTTTAAATGCAAAAACTTTACCTGCCGATAAAATACCATTCTGGGATTTTAATATTGGAGAAGCAGGTTATACACCAGGCCCTAGGTCTAAAACTTATATGGTTACAACAAAACTTCGTGATGTTTCTGCTGCTGCCATTACAGCATCTGCCTTATTTGAATTAGCAAACTATGCTGGCAATAAAAGTGCTAACTACAAAGAAAATGCTATAGCGATCTTACATTCATTAGCAACTGATACCTATCGATCAAAACTTGGTGAGAATGGTAATTTTTTATTAAAACATAGTGTTGGCAGTATTCCGCATGGCGCAGAAATTGATGCACCCCTTATTTATGCTGATTACTATTTTTTAGAAGCGCTACTTAGATATAATAAATCTGTAAACAATTAATTATTTACGATTTAATTTCAAAATACTTTCTTTATGGTTTACTTGTAAGCCCCAGTATTGATTGCTAAAACTTGTTTGTTTTATAGGGCTGATTATATCTGTAAGACTATTTCTATCACGTATAGTAATTATTTCGCCAGCACTTGTACTGATATGAATAGTTGATCTATTATTTTGGGTTAGAATTGTATAATTTGCTTTAGATTTATTTGATTGAACTATAATATTGGCTGCTGCTATATCAGTTTCAATGGATGTATTTCCACCTTTTTCACTTGTAACAATTACAATTGTAGTATGTGCATTTTTTCTCAAAGCACTTACTAAAAAAGCACCTTCAGCCCTTAACTTAACAAACGAAACATCTTTCCAATTATCAGGAATAGCAGGAAAGACGCGAATTAGCGGTTCTTGGCTCTGTAATAACATTTCTAACAAACTATTCGTCATGGCATGAGGTGTTTCAAAACAGGGTCCTGCTTCGGCATAAAGGCCATTCACTTCTGCATGTCTATTTAAAAATGTATCTAAATATTGGTAGGCTTTATTGCCATTATTATTTAGTGAAGCCATAGAAGAAGCTGCTACATAAGAATATCCCCTAAACTTTTTACTTAAAGATTCCCAGTAATTAATTGATTGATGCATCACAGCAGCTGAAGCAGTATCTGTAAATGAAACTTCTCTGTAAGGGTATATCATCATTAAATGAGAAAAATGTCTATGCCCATTTAATAATGGTTTGTCTTTACCAATTAAGTAACCAATTTCGGTACTATAGTATGGCGTTAGGTGTAATAATACTTCTTCCCATTTCTTTCTATCTGGGTCATTTAACGATAATGATTTGTTTGTTGCTATTAATGTGGTAAGACCCCATTTTAAGGCAGTTAAACTATAATGTGCATCAATGGCATCTGAATATTCTGGTGAAAAAGAATTTGCCAAATGATAGATTCCTTTTTCATCCTTCGATAATAAATGCAATAAGAAATTCACAGACCTTTTAAGTAATGGAAATATGCGATTTTTTAATTCAATGGAATCCTTTGAATACAAGAAATATTTATGGTAATAAAATAATGTCCATGTTAAATTTCCAGGTTCAAATTTTCCATTATCAATTTCATCTTGTGTAACTGGCGAATAAAGGTCGTAAGAAGATATTCTTGCTATTGCAGCAGCATCATTTTGCCATTGCTTTGGTGCATTTTTTATTAAGGTATTACGGTTATTATATAAGGCATCAAATAATGACCTTCCTATTTCTAAATGATTAGACGCAAATACCGATGAATAAGCTAGTTGTGTATTTAAATTCCACCAAATAGCTGGCCATGGTGTTTTGCTTTTAAACCAAGGGCCCATTAAGTCTACCATTGGTTTTCCTGCTCTTGTTGCTGCAGCCATATTATACTGTTCCATCGTATAATAATTTTGCATTCTAGCATCAGGAACAGAAATCATACTTTTCTCTGAATATTCGTGCCACCATTTACGATGTGCTTGAATAATAGCAGCTTCTTTTTTTGCAAAAAAACTATTGATATAATTGAAGGCTTCTTTTTTTGCACTTGTTTTAAAATCAATTGCATTCCCAACAGCTAACACCAAAGTGCTAGTGTCGGCTTTTTTTATTAATTTATAAGCAGTAGCATAGCCATCGCTAAATAATAATGGTTGATAGCAATAATGAAATTGTGCTGAATCCTTTTCTATAAATGGTGGATTATTGGTATAATCAAATGCAGCTTGTTTTTTTGACTGGGCAGTAATTCTAGGTGAAATACTTTCTTCGGCAATAAATTCCCATAAGTTGTTTTTTTCTTCACCAGTGCCAAATACTTTTACAACAATTACTTCCTCACCAGTTGGCACAATCGCATAAAAATGAATGCTACCAAGAGTTGTGGTGATTGTGCCAGTACTTTCTGCATTGTAGATATCTAATTGCATAGTAGCATTTACTATATTTCCTTTTGTATGCAACAACATTTTTCCAATGGGCAATCGAGGTTTTGACAATAGTTGTTCTCCACTGACGCTGTCTGGATAATGTGGTCGTTGGTCTGTAACATCTGATCTACCAATGTCGAAGCGAATTGCATTATCAGATTCTTTATAAATATTTGTGCCTAATCGTCCGTTTCCAAGCAATATTCCTGTGTAATAATTTGTACTAATAGAATCCCAGCGTAGTTGCTGCTCTTGCATAAAACTATTCCAGTTAATTTGAATGGCATTGCTTTGAGCGTATGTATTGCTTGAAATTAAGAAAATTAAAAAGCAAATGATGCTTAGTAGTATTATTTTAATAATTCTCATTACAATTTTATAATTGGTAATAGAAAAATATCCAGGTTAATTTGTAAAATATAAGTTGAAATAGGTCTACTATTATCTAGACAAAAAATTGCCTGATAGTCGCATTCCTTTTTCGTCGTCTAATACTTTTTTCATTACTTTTTTTAATCCAATAGGAAGTTGTTCAATTTCTTCTTCAGTTAGTGGATGGATGATTTCAAAAAACTCATCTTCGTCGTCGTAATAACCTAAGTACAAATCGTAAAAATTGTTGATATGTAATCGAAGTGAAATTTCGGTATCTTCTTCATATTGGTGCATTGAAATAATAGCCCATTGGTCTTCATCCATAAAGTTGAACAAAACTTCCACTGGATCTTTACTAATTACCCAAGCAACTAACTGGTCAATTAATTTTCCAGAATGATTTTTAACCAATTCTTCGTATTTCATCATAATACTATTGTTGTGTATCCAACAAATAAACGATAAAAAATTGACTAATAGGGTTTGGTGACAATTGTTACACGCAATTGAATGCATTCTCAGTAATTTTGCTGCCATGAATAACCTATTACAGAATTGGAATTTAATGCGTGCTTTGCGTCTTGTTTTAGGCGGTATTATATTAGTGCAAGGTATTCAGGTACAAGAATATATGTATGCATTGGCTGGTGTATTTTTATCTGGCATGGCATTAGCTAATATTGGTTGTTGTGGTGTTGGTGGGTGTGCTGTTCCCCAAAAAAAAGTAACCACTATTGAATCAACTAAAGACATTGATTATGAAGAAGTGGTTTAACAATAATTTATTGTACATCACAGGCGCATGTATTGGAGCAATTGCTGGGTATACTTATTATAGTCAAATAGGTTGTAGTAGTGGTACTTGTATGATTACTTCAAAACCTATTAATAGTACCCTTTATTTTGCTTTGATGGGTGCCTTATTATTTGGAATTTTTAAAAAAGAAAAACATGCCTAATAATAATTTTCAAAATTTAATCAATGGCGAAAAGCCTGTTTTAGTTGATTTTTCAGCAGAATGGTGCGGCCCTTGTAAAATGATGGCGCCTATTTTAAAAGAACTAAAACTAACCGTTAAAGAATCTGTTACTATTATTAAAATAGATGTAGATAAAAATCCTGCTGCTGCTCAAGCTTACCAGGTTCAAGGGGTGCCTACACTAATTGTATTTCAAAAAGGACAGATATTATGGCGTAAATCTGGTGTAACATCTGCCAAAGAATTACAACAAATTATTCAGCAAAAAACAACTGTTAGTTTTTAATGATTTCCTTGCTATGAGTGGCTATATATTGAGTAAAATAACATTACTTTGGGATAGTCATAAAAATCATACATGTTATTATTAGGAATTGATATCGGAACATCCTCCATTAAAGTTGCCGTAATAAACGCGCAAACCCAAGAAACATTAGTATCGGTACAATATCCCGATTCAGAAACACCCATAATTTCGCTTCAAAAGGGTTGGGCAGAACAATCTCCCCAAGATTGGTGGAAACACACCAAATTGGCTATATTAAAAGCACATGCCCAAAATAAATACAATCCATCTGATATTGCTGCCATAGGTATTGCCTATCAAATGCATGGATTGGTATGTATTGATAAAAATGAACAAGTACTTAGAAATAGTATTATTTGGTGCGACAGTAGGGCAGTAGAATTGGGCAATCAAGCTTTTGAAGCTATTGGAGCAGAAAAATCATTAGCCCATTTATTAAATTCACCAGGAAATTTTACAGCATCTAAACTGGCTTGGGTTAAAAATAATGAACCAGAAATCTACGCACAGATTAATAAAATCATGCTACCCGGCGATTATATTGCCCTTCAACTAACCAATTCGCTTACCACTAGTATTTCGTCATTAAGCGAAGGGATTTTTTGGGATTTTAAAGAAGACGAATTGTCTAAAGATGTGTTCAATCATTATGGTTTAAATGAATCGGTTATTCCAACAATTCAAAATGTATTTGCAAGTCATGGACAAATTTCGGCATCCATTGCAGCAGAATTATTATTAACTAATGGTATTCCTGTAACTTATAAAGCGGGAGATCAACCGAACAATGCCTTGTCTTTAAATGTAATGGAACCGGGCGAAGTGGCTGCTACAGCAGGTACTTCAGGCGTAATATATGGCGTGTCTGATCAATTAAAATACGATGCAAAATCTCGTGTAAATAGTTTTGCGCATGTCAATCATACTAGTACAGTTCAAAGAATTGGGGTATTATTATGTATTAATGGAACTGGTATTTTAAATAGTTGGATCAAACAAATTGCCGGTGCAGGATTGTCTTACCAACAAATGAACGATGCCGCTAGCACCATTGCTCCAGGCAGTGATGGATTAGTGTTATTGCCTTTTGGAAATGGTGCAGAACGGATGCTTGAAAACAAAACTGTTGATGCACACATGAACCATATTAATTTAAATAAACATACCCCTGCACATTTATTTAGAGCTGCTCAAGAAGGTATTGCTTTTGCTTTTAGATATGGCTTAGATATTTTACGCGAGAATGGCATTACGCCAACAATTATAAGAGCAGGTAAAGCAAATTTATTTTTAAGTGATGTATTTGCGCAAGCATTTGTAAATGCAACAAATACACCTGTAGAATTAATCAATTCAGATGGGAGTGTAGGTGCTGCCATTGGTGCAGGAATTGGATTAGGGGTATATGCATCTAGTAAAGAAGCTTTCAGTATTAATAAGCCATTGAAAATAATAGAACCCAATGCTGCTGAGCAATACAACGATTTATACCAAGATTGGAAATCTGTTTTAACAAAACAATTAACTAATTAATTTTATATTTTAATCTTAACAAAAAAAACAATTATGTCAGTAATTCTCGGAGAAAAAGAATTCTTTCCAAGTGTAGGTCAAATTAAGTTTGAAGGCCTAGAATCAACCAATCCATTGGCTTATCGTTGGTACGATGAATCTAGAATCGTTGCTGGAAAACCAATGAAAGAGTGGTTAAGATTTGCTTGTGCTTATTGGCACAGTTTTGTTGGAAACGGTGGAGATCCTTTTGGAGAACCCACACATATTTATGGATGGAACGCAAAAAATGATGCGGTAGCTAGAGCAAAAGATAAGGCTGATGCTGCATTTGAATTTATTACCAAATTAGGTTTGCCATACTATTGTTTCCATGATGTAGACGTGGTAGACTATACCAATGATGTAGTTGATAACGAAAAAAGATTACAAGCAGTTACTGCCTATTTAAAAGAAAAACAAGCAGCTAGTGGTGTGGAATTATTATGGGGCACAGCTAATTTGTTTTCTAATAAAAGATACATGAATGGTGCATCAACCAATCCAGATTTTCATGTATTATCTCATGGTGCGGCACAAGTAAAAGCAGCATTAGATGCAACCATAGAATTAGGTGGTGAGAACTATGTTTTTTGGGGTGGAAGAGAAGGGTATATGACTTTGTTGAATACCAATATGAAAAAAGAAAAAGAACATCTTGCACGTTTTTTACATGCATCAAAAGACTATGCAAGAAGAAATGGTTTTAAAGGCACTTTCTTTATTGAGCCAAAACCATGTGAGCCAAGCAAGCACCAATACGATTATGATGTAGAAACTGTTATTGGATTTTTACGCCAATTCGATTTGCTAAATGATTTCAAGTTAAATATTGAAGTAAACCACGCAACACTTGCTGGGCATACGTTCCAACACGAATTGCAAACCGCAGTTGATGCAGGTTTATTAGGAAGTATGGATGCCAATAGAGGCGATTATCAAAATGGTTGGGATACAGATCAGTTTCCTACCAATATCAATGAGTTAGTTGAAGCAATGTTAATTATAGTAGAAGCTGGAGGATTTGCAGGAGGCGGAATTAATTTCGATGCTAAACGCAGAAGAAATTCTACCGACGAAGCAGATTTATTCCATGCACATATTGGTGGTATGGATGCATTTGCAAGATCACTAGTTATTGCTGATAATATCTTACAACAATCTGAGTATAAAAAAATCCGTTCAGATCGTTATGCTTCTTACGAAACTGGTAAAGGAAAAGAATTTGAAGCAGGATTATTAACCCTCGAAAATTTAAGAGATTTTGCTGTTGCTAATGGTGAGCCAGCAGTAATAAGTGGAAAGCAAGAATATTTAGAAAACTTAATTAATCGATTTATTTAATTCTAATTACAATCATTTGAAATATAAAATCAGTTGGTGTAAATAAATCGATTGATCATTATTTAAATCAAAAGAGGATGTATCTAATTCAGATACATCCTCTTTTTTATTGAAGGATAAAAAATATCCAACCAATTAAAATCTTTCTAATTTAGAAAAGAAGAAATCGCCTTCAATGGCAGCATTCTCATCGCTATCACTTCCGTGAACTGCATTTTCGCCAATAGAAGCGGCATATAATTTACGAATAGTACCTTCTTCTGCTTGTGCAGGATTTGTTGCTCCAATTAAAGTTCTAAAATCTGCAACTGCATTCTCTTTTTCTAAAATTGCCGCGACAATAGGGCCACTAATCATAAAATCAACCAATTCTTGGAAAAACGGTCTTGCCCTATGAATATCATAAAACAAACCAGCTTGCTCCTCAGTTAATTTTGTCCATTTCATTGCTTTTACTGTAAATCCAGCTTTAATGATTTGGTCTAAAATAGCACCAGTGTAACCTTTATTGGTTGCATCTGGTTTAATCATGGTAAATGTACGATTGCTCATATTCAATTAAAATTTGGGAGGCAAAACTACACAATTAACCGTCTTTTACCGCAGATTTCGGTTCTTTTTGTTAATTTCTATAAATTGTTTTGATATAATAAGCGGGAAACCGCAATTTTGCCGCCACTATATGCAAAGCATCTCATTATTTTATACCCAGTTAGATACACCAAAGAAAGTGGTGATTACTATGCACCAAAAGCCAGATGGTGATGCAATGGGCTCTGTGCTTGGATTATATCATTTTTTGGTAGCACTTGGCCATAAGGTTCAGGTAATTTCTCCCACAAATTGGGCTGATTTTTTAAAATGGATGCCAGGCATTGAAAATGTACTAGATTTTGAACATAATAGAGAAAAAGCAAAAAAAATCATTGAAGAAACTGATTTATTATTTTGTTTAGACTTTAATGTCCTTCATCGAACAAAACATTTAGAGCAGCCTTTAACCGATGCTAATTGTGTTAAAATACTAATAGATCACCACCAACAACCACAAGAAGATGCGTTTAATTTTGGTGTTAGCGACACTTCAAAAAGTTCTACTTGCGAAATGGTGTATGATTTTATTATTGGTTCTGGCCATGCAGCCCTATTAAATACGCAGATTGCGGAATGTTTGTATACTGGTTTAATGACCGATACTGGTTCATTCCGTTTTCCATCAACTACCGCTGCAGTTCATAGGGCAATAGCGCATTTAAAGGAAATTGGATTAGACCATACCATTGTACACGAACATATTTATGACAATTTTTTAGAGGGTAGACTCCGCTTTATTGGTTATGCTTTAATGAATAGATTAGAAGTTTTGTATGAATATAATACCGCTGTGATGTATATTACACGCGCTGATTTAAATAGGTACGATATTAAAACGGGTGATACCGAAGGTTTAGTGAACTATTTATTAACTATACAAGGCATTAAATTTGGTGCTTTGGTAATAGATAGAGACGAAGAACGTAAATGGAGTTTTAGAAGTAAGGGAAGTTTTGATGTGAATGCGTTTGCGCGCAAACATTTTGAAGGAGGCGGTCATATAAATGCAGCAGGCGGTAGAAGTGGAGAGAGTTTAGAGATAGCATTAGAAAAATTTAAACAAGTAATAACTGAATACCAAAATCAACTACAATAAAAATGATCAAAAACACCATCAAGCTTTTATTAGCGATTGTATTGTTTGCAAGCTGTAACCAATATGAAAAAACACCAAGTGGCCTTGCTTACAAAGTAACCAAAGGAACAAGTAAAGAAACCTTAAAAAATGGTCAGTCTATTAAACTCAATATTGAGTACAAATTAGCTGCAAAAGATTCTATTTTGAGTTCTTCTTACGCGCATATTCCAGTATATTTTGTACTTGATACAGCACATTTAGGTAAATACAATTTCACAGAATTATTACCAACTTCATCTGTTGGCGATAAAATTGAATTCCGTATGAGTGTTGATACCCTTAAGAAATTGGGTATGGTTGAATACAATGATATTTTCAAAAAAGGAGATTTCATTTCAGGAAGAGTTGATATCTTAAAAACATTCCCTGGTCAAGGAGAAATGATGAAAGATTATGCTGTAGAAATGGATGCTGAAAAAGCTAGAGAAATTAAAGAGTTAAAAACATACGCAGATAGCAAAAAAATTAAAACACAGTCTACACAAAATGGTGTTTTGGTTGAAATTCAAAACCCAGGAACAATGCCTATGGCTGATTCTGGCATGCAAGCAACTATTTTATATAGAGGTGCATTTGTGAATGGCAAAATCTTTGATTCAAACATGGTCAATTCTAAATTGGTAGGACAACCACTTAATGTAACAGTTGGTGTTGGATCAGTTATTAGAGGCTGGGATGAAGGTTTACGTTTATTTGGTAAAGGTGGAAAAGGTCGTTTATTGGTTCCAGCATTGTTGGCTTATGGCCCTCAAGGTTCTGCTCCAGTAATTCCTCCATACGCTAACCTTGTGTTTGATGTTGAAATTACAGATGTAACTGTGCCTGCTCCTAAGCCAGCACTACCAGCTATGCCAGGTCAACCAAATCAAGGTCAACCTGCTAAGCAATAATAATAAGTTCTAATTATAAGAAGAGGCTGTTTCAATAAAATGAAACAGCCTCTTCTTATTTAAATATCTCAAGAATATTGAATTCGATAAAGTAATTCTACATGCGCTTATTTTTGTTCAGTTCCACTTTTAAATTTAGCAACTTTAGGGTGGTTTTATTTTTTTAATTCTTGTGTAAGTATTATTGCTTCTCTAGCTTCTCTAACATCGTGCACACGCAAAATGCTTGCCCCATTTAACAATCCTATTGTGTGTAAAACAGTACTGCCATTTAAGGCATTTTCAGCTGTACCATTCAATGTTTTATAGATCATTGATTTTCTAGAAACGCCTAATAATATTGGCTTTTTAAGTTGGGTGAATACTTGTAAGTTTTTCAATAATTGAAAATTATCATCCATCGATTTACCGAATCCAAAACCAGGGTCTACTATAATATCATTAATGCCTGCTTTGTTACATGCAGCAATTCGTTCTATAAAATAATCGAGTACATCAAGTGTGCAATTAGAGGATGGTGTTATTTGGTGCATGGTATTGGCATTTCCCCTTACATGCATACAAATAAAAGGTGTTTTGAGTTGGGCAATAGTAGTAAGCATATTTTCATCGAACAAGCCACCACTAATATCATTTACAATTGATGCGCCAGCCATTACAGCGGCTTTAGCAACTGAGGCAATAAAAGTATCAACTGAAATAATTGCTTGTGGGAATGACTTAGATATTGCTTCAATGATAGGAATAATACGTTCTAGTTCTGTTTCAGCGCCTACATTTTCACTTCCAGGACGTGTGCTTTGTGCGCCAATATCCAAAATAGTCGCCCCAGCATCCAGCATTTGTTTTGCCTTTTCAACTGCGTCATCAACCGATTTTGTTCTACTAGCCGCATGAAAAGAGTCGGGGGTGGTGTTTAAAATGCCCATTACCACCGGTTCTTCTATTTTTATTAATCTTCCTTTGCAGTTAAGTGTAAACATTCTGAGTATTCATTTATATTGCATTCCTATCAAAGATATTAATAAGCGTTTAACGTCAGGAGTATAAAATGGAAACGAATCTACAATACGATCAGGCAATCAGCCAGTGTCAGGATATTTTTATTAAAAAAACCAAGGATTATGGTACTGCCTGGCGGGTTTTAAGGACTATTTCTGTAGTAGACCAAATTTTTATTAAGGCCTTGCGGATAAGAACTATACAAGATAAACAAACCCAAAAAGTACAGGATGGGATACCTTCTGAATTTAAGGGTATTGTAAACTATGCAGTTATTGGATTGATTCAATTAGCATTAAATAACCCAGCAGTGGAAGAAGTGGCTGTAGAAAAAGTGGCCGCTTGGTACGAGCAATATGTTTTGTTTGCAAAAAATACCATGCTCGATAAAAACCACGATTACGGAGAAGCTTGGCGCGATATGAGTCAAGAAAGTTTTGCAGATTTAATTTTGGTAAAATTATTACGCATTAAACAAATATTGGCTAACGACGGTGAAACTTTAATTAGTGAAGGGATTGATGCCAATTATGTAGACATTTTGAACTATGCTATTTTTGCTTTGATATTAATTGAAGAAGGCAAACATTAAATTATATTTTATGAAAAACTTCTTACTGATTGTTCGTTGGATAGTAGGATTGCTATTTATTTTTTCTGGATTAGTTAAAGCAAATGATCCACTAGGCTTGAGTTATAAGATGCAAGAATTTTTTGAAGTATGGGGATGGAATGCACTTCATGATTACACACTTGCTTTTTCATTAATGATGAATGTTTTTGAAGTAGTAACAGGCGTTGCTGTAATTATAGGATGGCAAATTCGAACCATTAGTTGGTTATTATTAGCACTAATCATTTTCTTTACTTTCCTTACAGGGTATGCATTGTTTTCGGGTAAAATTAAAACCTGTGGTTGCTTTGGAGATTGCTTGCCTTTAACTGCTGCACAATCTTTTACGAAAGACCTGGTATTATTGGTACTGATTATTATTCTATGCATTTATAGAAATAATATTCAAGTTGCTATTTCCAATCCTTTTGCTATTGCAATTATATTAATCAGCTTAAATGGTACTGGATGGCTACAAAGTTATGTATTGCGTCATTTGCCAATTGTTGATTGCTTACCTTATAAAAAAGGGAATAATATTTTAGATCAAATGAAAACGCCGGAAGGTGCTATAGCAGATAGTTTTGCATTAAATTTTATTTATAAAAAAAATGGACAAGAACTAAAGTTCGACCAAGCCCATTTTCCAGCAGATTTTGATTCGACCTATATTTATGTAGATCGTAAAGATGTATTAGCCAAAAAAGGAAATGGCTTAAAAGCCACTATTGCAGATTTTTCATTACAAACAATAAGTGGTACAGACAGCACTGCTGCTGTATTTGAGAACAAACAATACTTACTTGTATTAGCGAAAGATTTTACAGAATGGGCTAGTTGGCAAAAAAGTTTAGATACTATTATTAAAGCGGCACAGTCTAATCAAATACAAATAATATTAGTTACAGCCGATGCTTCAACTGCTCAACAACACTATGCAAATCTGCCAATTTTAAGATGTGATGCAACGGTTCTTAAAACAGCTGCTCGTGTTAACCCTACTATATTTTTTATGCAAAAAGCAAATATTGCATTTAAATATAGTTATATAGATTCCAACAAAATAATGCAACAATTATTGAACTGGAAATAAATGTCAATATGCTCAATTACCTACTAAAAAAAATCACCTACAGTTCTTTTGTTTTATTGGGTGTAGTAGTAATTGTATTTTTTTTATTTCAAGGTTTTGGAGACCCCGCCAGATTAATTTTAGGTCAAACCGGTGATAGTGCCACCCTTCAAAATATTCGCCGCGAATTAGCACTAGATCAACCTAAATGGAAACAGTTTGCATTGTATTTAAATGATGTTTCGCCAATTTGTGTTCACTCAAATAAAGAAATTACAGACAAACAATTGAATGGATTTTTTATTGGGAATGATGCCCAAAAAATAGGTCTTAAAATTCCCTATTTAAGAAGGTCTTATCAAACTAAAAAAGCAGTAGGAGCGGTTTTGTTTGAAGCATTACCTGGTACCATTATATTAGCACTTGCTGCCATGTTTATTGCAACATTTCTTGGCATATTATTAGGAGTACTTGCAGCGGTTAAGCAAAATACATGGATGGATACAAGTGCCATTTTTACGAGTGTATTAGGAATATCTGCCCCATCATTTTTTATGGGAATTATTTTAGCGTATTTATTTGGATTTGTATTACACAATCTTACTGGCTTACAAATGACAGGTAGTTTATATGAAATTGACCCATTCAATGGCAAGCAATTACAATTGAAAAATTTAATACTACCTGCAATTACATTGGGTATTCGTCCGCTAGCAATTATTACACAACTTACTAGAAGTGCTATGCTAGATACTTTAGACCAAGATTATATTAGAACAGCCTATGCAAAAGGACTCAGTAAAGCAGTAGTGGTTTTTCAGCACGCATTACGTAATGCACTAAATCCTGTAGTGACTGCTATTACAGGTTGGTTTGCAGAATTATTAGCAGGTGCTTTTTTTGTTGAATACATTTTTGGTTGGAAGGGTATTGGAAAAGTAACAGTAGATGCTTTAGAGAAATTAGACTTTCCTGTTGTGATGGGTAGCGTATTAATAACCGCAACTTTTTTTATTCTGGTAAATATATTAGCAGATATTTTGTATGGATGGATTGATCCTAGAATTAGTGTAAAATAAGTACACTAATCATTATGAAATAATTACTTCTGTGATAACTTCTTCTCCAAAAGCTTCGTTAACCCTTGCAACAATTTGTGGCTTTTGAAATTGTAATTCATTTTTTAGCGGACCAACTGCTGTTTGTATATAGAGCTTCTTATTAAATATCTTTATTTTATCGGTGTATTTTGCAATAGTTTTTCCCATGAGTGTTTCCCATATTTCTTCTATTTGAACAGCGCGTACGCCATTGTTCAAATGACTTTTTTTAAGGAAACCTTTAATGGCAGCACCAATATGATATTCAGACATATTTCAAAGATAAGCTTACAAATTTTGATTGCTAATATAAGTTGTAATTCTTTTTACAATTATAATTCAATCAACTGAAATTGGGTATTTATATGGTTCATTTGAAATTTGAGCCTTTCTGAATGGGTATCGGTAATAAATACCTGTCCATTGCTTTGTGTACAAACCCAGTTTAACAATTGGTACATCCTTTTTTCATCTAATTTTTCAAATACATCGTCTAATAATAAAATTGGGGTAAAGCCTTTTTGGTCTTTTAATACTTGCCACTCTGCTAATTTTAAAGCAAATAACAAACTTTTACGTTGCCCTTGAGAGGCTTCTGTTTTAAATACTTGGTCTAACATTTTAAAAGACAAATCATCTCTGTGTATGCCAGCACTTGTTCTTTGTAATATGCGGTCTTTTTGTTGATTCTTTTTAAACAATTCTTCCATGCTTGATTGCATCAACTGACTTTCGTATTGCATGATTACATCGTCGGCATTGCCTGAAATTTTGGTATAAATTTCTGCTGCCAATTGTAAGTAGCCAACTAAAAAATTCGTTCTTTCTTTAAAGATATAATTCCCTTTGCCACACAATTGTTGATCTATTACTTCAAACAACGCTTCATCTATAGAACCGCTCTCTGCTAACTGTTTTAAAAGACTATTTCGCTGCTGCAATAATTTAGTGTAGTCAATTAATTGTAATAAATAGGTTTTATTCAATTGACATAAAATAGTATCAATCAAACGTCGGCGTTCTTCGCTTGATCCACTAATTAAAGAAACATCATCAGGTGCAATCATTACACAAGGAAATTTTCCCAAATGATCTGAGAATTTTTTATAGGCTTCGTCATTTAAACTCAATTCCTTTTTATTATTTTCTCTTAAAATGAATACGAGTTTTTGTATTTCACCTTGTAATTGATAGGAGCCATCAAGTCTAAAACCTGCCAACCCATGAAGCGCATTTGCTGCATCCGGTCTTGAAAAATAACTTTTAGACATGCTCAAATAATAGATAGCATCTAACAAATTGGTTTTTCCTGCTCCGTTTAACCCACAAATACAAATCACTCTTTCTGTAAATTCAAAGGTGTTTTGTAGGTAATTCCTGTATTGAACAAGGGTAATATGGTCTAATCTTAACATTTGAATCGGCAAATTAATCAACTAAGTACTTAATAATCGTTTGGAGTGTCAGAGAAAGCATTTATTTTTATTAAAATTTACGTTTTGAAGATAATCTTATCAAAGGAACAACTTGCGTTAACCATAAAAAGATTGGCCAATCAGATATTGGAGAACCATCCCCGTTTGCAAAACACGGTAATCATTGGTATGCAGCCAAGGGGTATTTTGTTAAGCGATCGAATTGTTCGAGAATTACAGCAACTCGTTGACCCGGCCACCATTCAGTATGGAAAATTAGATATCACTTTCTATAGAGATGATGTTCGAAAGAGCTTGCATATAGCCAGTAATACCGATATCCCATTCTCCATTGAGAACAAAGAAGTGGTATTGGTGGATGATGTATTGTATACCGGAAGGACTATTCGGGCGGCTTTAGATGCCTTATTAGACTACGGACGCCCATCCAAAGTAGCGCTTTGTGTACTAGTAGACCGACGTTTTAGTCGTGAACTACCCATACAACCCGACTATCTTGGTAAAGCAATTGATACCATTTTCTCACAAAGGGTAACAGTTTTGTGGAATGAAAATGAACAAAATGAACAAGTAATGCTATTAGATAACTGAAACCATTATCTTTGACCTTTAATGAAACTATCTACCAAACATCTACTTGGTATTAAGCACCTCACAACCGAGGATATACAGCTTATTCTATCTACCGCTACACAATTTAAAGAAGTCCTACAAAGGCCTGTTAAGAAAGTACCTTCCTTAAGGGATATTACTATTGTGAACCTGTTTTACGAAAATTCAACCCGAACAAGAATGTCGTTTGAATTAGCGGAGCGTAGGTTATCGGCTGATGTTTTAAATTTTGCCGCTAGTAGTTCATCTGCTGCAAAAGGAGAAACACTGCTAGACACAGTAAATAATATTTTGAGTATGAAGGTAGACTTGGTGGTGATGCGCCATAGTGCTTCTGGTGCGCCGCATTTTTTGGCCAAGCATATTCCTGCTGCCATTGTTAATGCTGGAGACGGAATCAATGAACATCCTACCCAAGCTCTATTAGATGCATTTTCTATGCAAGAAAAACTCGGACAATTGGCCGGATTAAAAGTGGCTATTATAGGCGATATTATGCATAGTAGGGTTGCAATGAGCAATATGTATCTATTACAAAAAATGGGTGCAGAAGTAATGGTTGCAGGGCCACCAACGCTTATTCCAAAATATATTAGCGAAGCATTTGGTGTGAAAGTAGAATACAATTTAAAGAAAGCCTTACAATGGTGCGATGTTGCCAATGTATTACGCATACAATTAGAAAGACAAAACCAGCCTTTATTTTCTTCCTTAAGAGAATATAGTTTGGCTTATGGTATTAATAGAAGATTATTAGATTCACTCGGTAAAGAAATAGTAATCATGCATCCAGGCCCAATAAACAGAGGGGTAGAATTGGATAGCGATGTGGCTGATGGATCATCATCCATTATTTTAAACCAAGTTGAAAATGGGGTAGCAGTTCGGATGGCAGTTTTATATTTAATTGCCAATAGAGAAAATTAATCGGTCAATTATGCAACGTATTTGTTTATTTCCTGGAACATTTGATCCTGTTACACTTGGGCATATTGATATCATTGATAGGGCATTACCACTCTTTGATAAAATTTATGTTGGGATTGGTATTAATTCTTCTAAAGACCCAATGTTTTCTGCAGACCAACGTATGGAATGGTTTAAGGAAATTTATAAAAATGAACCCAAGGTAGAAAGTGTTACATACGAAGGATTAACCATTCAATATTGCAAAAAAATTAATGCGCATTTTATTTTAAGAGGCATTCGATTTGTAAGTGATTTTGAATACGAGAAAACAATTGCTGATGCAAATAGAACGCTTGATCGTTCCATTGAAACAATATTCTTAACAGGAGAACCAAAATATACTTCAGTGGCTTCAACCATTGTACGAGACATTTTACGCAATGGCGGAAACGCATCTCCATTCTTACCTCAAGCAGTGATTGATACACTGTATTCATAATTTATTTCCATGTCAATCTGGTTTTACCAACACATTCAATTAGCCGATTTTAAAGAGCTGGGTAAAAATACACTTGGCGATTTATTAGGTATGGAGTTCACAGAAATAGGTGCAGATTTTATTAAAGCAACCATGCCTGTAGACCATCGTACCAAACAACCTTATGGATTATTACATGGTGGTGCTTCTGTTGCTTTAGCAGAAACTTTGGGTAGTGTAGGGTCTGGTTTAGTTATTGATCCATCTAAATTTCAGTGCGTTGGATTAGAAATTAATGCCAACCATGTAAGAGGTGTTTCGGAAGGTTTTGTAACAGGCATTGCAACGCCAGTTCATATTGGTGGTAGCACCCATATTTGGGATATTAAAATCTATGATCAAAAAGATAGATTGGTTTGTATCAGTAGATTAACTGTTGCTATCTTACAAAAAAGATAAAGTTTATAATAAGCCTGCTTTTGTAATTACTTCAATAATGGTTGGATAAGTATTGCTTAATCTTTCTGCCAAATCATTTTTTTTTGTCCACTCAATGGCGGTGATATCTTCTGTGGTTTGTGGAATTAAATTTGGCTTACCATCAACCTTCATATGGTACCAATGTGTTTCTTTCTTTACATCGGATTCAATATATTTATCAAAATATTCGTGCGTAGTAATAGTAATTAATTTTCCTAATTGAATATTGTTTACACCTGTTTCTTCTGTTACTTCTCTTACGGCACATTCGGCTATAGATTCATTTGGGTCTAGTTTTCCTTTGGGTAAATCCCAAAATCCGCGTCTAAAAATTAAGAGTAATTCATTAGCCTCGTTCAAAACCAAACCTCCTGCAGCAATAATTGTTTGTTTTTCTTCCATATTCTGTGAATAAGATTATGCAATCTACGTGCAAAATTATTTGTTCAAGCTATACCTTCGCAATTATGACAAACGAAAAAGCTGTTGCAGAAAAATTATTACAGGTAGGAGCCGTAAAATTGAGCCCAGAAAATCCATTTACTTGGGCTAGTGGATGGAAAAGCCCCATTTATTGCGATAATAGAAAAGTATTGTCTTTTCCTTATACCCGTGATTTTGTAAAAAGTGAAATGTGTAACCTAATTTTTGAAGCTTTTCCAGAAGTGGATTTATTAGCAGGTGTTGCAACAGCAGGTATTCCTTGGGGGGCAATGGCTGCAGACCAATTAAAGCTTCCTTATATCTATGTGCGTCCAAAACCAAAAGAGCATGGATTAGGCAATCAAATTGAAGGGTCATTTGAACCAGGCAAGAAAGTATTGGTGATTGAAGACTTGATTTCTACTGGAAAAAGCAGTTTAGACGTTGTGACTGTTTTAAAGAATGCCGGCTTAAACGTTGTAGGAATGGTGTCAATTTTTACCTATGGATTTGATATTGCCACCAAAGCATTTGAAGCGGCAGGAGTAAAATATTTATCCTTAACCAATTATGCCACATTAATATCAATGGCAGTTGAAAAAGGAACGATTTCTGCAGATACTGAAAAGTTATTATTACAATGGAGAACTGATCCAGCCAATTGGAAAGGGATTTAATCGATATAAATTCAAATTAATAGCCATGAAAAAATTTATTTTATTGAATATATGCTGCTTGTTTTTATGTCAATTTTTATATGCACAGCAAGACAAAGCAGTTTGGATTACTGTAAAATCAGAGAATCTCAAATGCTGGGAATGCAAAGAAGTATTAGAAAAGTACTTGATTGTTGAAAACAAGTCGAATATGGAAAGTGGCCTAGTACAATGGAAAATCAATTTATTACAAGGTGAAATTAGGGTACAATACTTTCCAGATAGGGTTAGCCCCGATATGATTAGAACGGCTTTAAATAATGCTGGATTTGATGCAGATACAGAAAAAGCTACAGCGGAATCATATAAAACACTACCTGCAATTTGCAAAAGATCGGCAGATGGGGGTGGACCTCAGCCCCGAAAACCTTGTCATATTCAACCAATTCAGTAAAATATCCAAGGCTATTTAAAATAGGTCTACTTTATGTCGGCCTTCATAATTGAAAGGAACTGTCCTGAAAATACCGGCTTTACCAACCCTAGTTGTTCCCTTTACGCTAACTAGCACTTCTTTGCTTAGCACCATATTTAGGGCATTTTTGTACATGGCTTTCATATCAACTGCAATTTTAGAGGGTAGGCTAAAGTTTGCTTTTTTAGGAATATGCAACAAGGTATCTAAGTGGAACTTGCCCAAAAAACGGTTATCAATATACACATCTGCATCCATTTTCTTTAAATCTAGCCCGAATGAATTAGGATTATAATACTCTAATTCCATGGTTAAATTGGTATGGTCAAATCCTAATTGGTCTAGTTTGATATTCTTAACTGCACGGTATTCAAATGTTTTTGGGGCAGCGCAAGCCATAAATAAAAACGATAAAAACACTCCTAGCATCCAATTTTTCATTGTTTATAATTTGAGTGCAAAATAGGGGAGCTTTGTCATTAAATCTGCGAATCAATTGTTATTTTTAGTAAATCAAGTACTAAATTAATTAGACAAATGGGTCTTTTTACTATAAAATCAATTTGCTAATTTATATAGTGCAATAAAATTATAATAACTAATTATATTATAATACTTTATATAAATTAGTTGCAATTTAAATTTAGTAAAATATATACCATTTATCCATAAAAGCGTCTATACGAAAAATTTTGAATAATTTAAATGAAAATATTACTTTAATAACTGTTAACCAATATATTGGAAACATTAATTGGTATAAAACTTTATTTAAATTTACGTATGTTAAAATAGAACAATATGAAAACTACCAAAAAATGAGTTTTCGCAATAGAATGGTCATTGTTGGGAGTAACGGGTTGATTAATTTGACGGTTCCATTGCAAAATGGACGTAGTCAAAAAGGATTAATAAAGGATGTGAAAATCGATAATACTTCCAATTGGGCCGATCAGCACATGCGTAGTATTTTGGCTTGTTATGGTAAATCGCCATTTTTTGAATATTACCGGGATGGACTATTCTCCATTTACCAAAAGCCTTTTGTTTATTTACAAGACTTGAATATTTCATTGATTACTTGGGTGAATCGTCAATTGAAATATCCTGGAAATATATCTTTTACAGATCAATATGAAAAAGACTATGGCGCTGCTTTTTTAGATAATCGCCATCAAATTAAACCCGCTGACTTTCAAACAGTCGAATTAGCAACTAAATATGTACAAGTTTTTGAAGATCGCATTGGCTTTCAAAATAACTTAAGCATCATAGATTTGTTGTTTTGTTGTGGCCCAAATGCAAAATCTATTTTAGTATACAACAAATAGCCAATTTAACGACTCTTTATATGGTTAATATAGTGATATGGCTTAATTTTAAGCCTATTATTTTTTAAAATGTTTATTGATTGCTAACTCCAAAGTAACAAATGAGGAATTTTAGGTTATTGGTTTGTTTTATACTTGTCTTTTGGCACTCTAATTCGTTTTGTCAAGATTTCTCTAATAAAGGAACTGATTTTTGGTTGGGATATGGATATCACGTAAATATGGCAGGAAACCCTGCAGGTGGTGGTACCCAAGACATGGTTTTGTATTTCACGTCCGATAAAAACGCAAAAGTTACTGTTGATATTCCTGGATTAACCCTTCCATATTCTCAAACATATACAGTTTTAGCCAATCAAGTAACTACTTCTAACCCTATTCCAAAAACTGGTACACAAGATGCACGAATTAGTGGCATCGGCACTTATAATTCTGGTATTCACATTACAAGTGATGTTCCTGTTGTTGCATATGCTCATATATACAATGCAAGTGTTTCTGGTGCATCTTTGTTATTTCCAACTGCAACACTAGGTAAAGACTATTATTCTGTTAACTACACTCAGTCATCTAATGCTGCTAGTGCCAATTCTTTTCTTTTTGTAGTAGCAACCGAGGACGGAACCTCTGTAGAAATTACGCCATCTGTTGCAAATTTAAATGGACTAATAGTTGGAGTTGCTTCTGCACCTATCAAACTAAATAAAGGACAAATTTACAGTGTAATGGGCACTACCAATGGTAATACCGGCACCGACTTAACAGGTACGCGCGTTAGATCCATTAGTAACAACAACACTGGCGGTTGTAAAAAAATTGCAGTGTTTTCTGGATCTGGAAAAATTAGTATTGGAGGAACAGCAGGAGGCTCTGCAGATAATTTATTTGCACAAGCTTTTCCAGCAGTTGCATGGGGAAAAAAATATTTAACAGCACCTACAGGATCGCAACCTAATAATTACTATCGTGTTTGTGTTACGGATCCTAAAACTGTTGTAAAGCTCAATGGTGCTGTTATTCCTGCAAGTAATTTAATTGGTGGGTTTTATTATCAATTTAAAAATGCAAATGCAACTGGTACTAATGGGCCAGTTCCTAATTTAATTGAATCAGATATTCCAATAATGGTGGCTCAGTATATTACTACCCAAGGGCAAGATGGTAATCCAAACACTACGCCATTTGGTGATCCAGAAATGATTTATTTAAGTCCTGTAGAACAAACCATTAATAGTATTACCCTTTATTCTGCAAGTAAGTATTTGATTTTACAGAGTTATATTAATGTTATTGTAAAAAATGGAGGAGTTGCCAGTTTTAAAATTGATGGGGTTAGTAAATCTTCTTTTTTTTCAGCGCATCCTCAAGAATCAAATTATTCTTATGCCATTATTCCTGTAAGTTCAGGTTCTCATACTGTATATTCCGATTCTGGTTTCAATGCTATTGCTTATGGTTTTGGAAGTGCAGAATCTTATGGATATAATGCTGGTACAAATATCAGAGATTTCACGCCAATGGCGTCATTCCAAAATCAATATAGAAGACTTGATTCTGCTATTTCCTGTGTAAATAGTCCATTCCAGTTTGGTATACCATTAAATTTTATTCCTTCGAGTTTGCGTTGGGAGTTTACAACTGCGCCTAATATAAGTCCTATTACTACCATTGGTCCTATCAATGCACCAGTTCCTGATAGTACCGTTCAAATAAATGGACAATCAATTTATTATTTCAGTACCCATAATACATTTACTTTTTCAAAAGCAAACACAGCAGCAGCTCGTGATACCATTAAATTATTTACAACATCTACAACACCAGATGGATGTGGTAGTACCGATCAAGTTTATAATGTACCTGTAAAAGTACTCGACCTGCCTATTGCCAATTTTACAACTAATAATAGTGGATGTGTTTCAGATTCGGTACATTTTTTTGATGCAACAAATACTGGAGGAGAAGGTAAAATAGAAACAGGATTATGGGATTATGGAGATGGCACAAAAGATAGTATTTTTAATCCCGTTAAAAAATATACCATAGCCAAAAGTTATAATATTCGTTATCGACCAATATCTAGTTATGGTTGTATTGGTGATACGATTATTACTAAGTCATTTTCTGAGCCACCAATTGCTGCATTTAAAATTAGTGACAGTTGTGTTTCAAAGAATATTTTATTTACTGACCTTTCAACTATAGCAACTGGCAGTATTGTAAAATGGTATTGGGATTATGGAGATGGCACAAAAGATACCTTAACAACCAATACACCAAAAAATAAAATCTATGCCACTGTAGGAACTTATACAGTTAGTTTGATTTTAGAAAGTAATACGGGATGCTTGAGTACAGCAGCCATTCAAACGATTACAATTCGTCCATTACCTGTAACTAATTTTCAATTACCTACAGCAGTATGTTTACCAATAGGAGCGGCTAAATTTACAGACGCATCTACTATCCCAACAGGCACAGTAAGTAAATGGCGTTGGGATTTTGGTGATGGAGGAATCGATTCCATACCAAGTCCAACACACAATTATGCTGCAACAGGAACGTATAATATTAAATTAACCGCTACTTCAAATTACGGATGTACAAAAGATAGTATTCAAACGCTGCGTAATATTTATGCGCAACCCAAAGCAGCATTTACCATTAGCAATTATGTTTGTTTGCGCGATAGCACTTCCTATAGCGATGCTTCGGATGGATTGGGTTCTGCTATTGTAAAATGGAATTGGCGTTTTGGCGATGGCTACACCGATACATTACCATCAGCCAAACATTTGTACACGATTGCAAGTCTTGATACAGTAAAATTATTTGTTGTATCCGATAAAGGTTGCATGAGTGATACAGCTGTTCATACTACCATTATTAATCAATTACCATTAGCAGGGTTTTCAACTACTGCAATTAATAATTATTGCGAAAACAAATCCATCACATTTATTGATACGGCAACAGATCGTTCTATTAGTACGGCTGTATTAAGTAGATGGTATTGGGATATGGGAAATGGAAATAACAAGACACTCACCAATGGTGGAAAGAACACTAGTTTTAATGAGTTCTACAATAGTTATAATACCTACAATGTAAAGATGCTAGTAGAAAATAGTTTGGGCTGTAAGAGTGATACCGTTACTAAATCTATTACCATTCATGCACAACCTCATGTAGGATTTATATTACCAGAAGTTTGTTTAGATGATGC
>JBAXPJ010000030.1:0-33608 GCA_037132335.1 Sediminibacterium sp.
CTAAATAAGTCATCCATTGTCACTTCGTTTTGAATAAGCTTGTTATAATATGGATTTTTAGATGTTCCATAAGTTGAAACCATCGTTAGAAAAATTGTTTTTTTAGTTTTGGTTACAGCAACAAAAACATCTTTTTTCTGCTCAAGTTCTTCTGCATATTTTTTACTAATTGTAAATGTGTTGCTAGAGAACTTCATTTCACAAATATTAATACATCGGTCAGATCTATCTAGTAATAAATCTATTTGTGCTCCCTTATTATTGGTGCTTGGTGAATTTCTCCATATTGATTCTTCAACAAAAACAGCATTAATACCTAGAGTGAACTTTATTTGTTCAACATGTTTTAAACATATTGACTCAAAAGCAAATCCACTCCAGCTTGCCCAAGAAGGCATTTCGCTTATTCTTAACCATGTGCCCTTTCCTGTTCCTTTCTTTTTGCCCATATATTTTAAATAGAACAAAGAATATTCATCCGATAAACGATACACTAAATCTTTTGTGGATTTGCCAAATGGAATATAGCTATTAATAAATCCCGACTCTTCAAGTTCCTCTAATACCTGACTAACTGTGCCACCAGAACTCAATGCAGTATTTGTAATGATCTCCGACCTTGTTAGTCCTTTACTTTTTCCTGCTAATGCTTTAACTACTGTAATATGATTTGATGAATGATCAAAAAGAGATGAATAGAGATTATTAAATTCATCTACAAGATAGCCGTGCTGCGTAAAACAGATTCTGTCTATTGCCTGTGTTGCACTTTCACCAGGCTGAATATTAGATAAATATTGTGGAATACCTCCCATAACCATATATAAATTAAGCACCTGATACCTATCTAATTTTACTGAACGGCTTTTTAAATACGCTTCAGTTTCTTGAAGTGTAAACGGAGATAACTTTATTCGAACGCTTACCCTATTGTGCAATCCCCCCTTATTCTTTACAATATTTTGTATCATCCACGAAGCGGCCGATCCACATATTACAACTGTAAGGTTCGGGTGCTTTGAGGCCCATGTATTCCAGAAATAATCAAATGCTTTTAAGAAATTAGATTTAGGAGAATTAATCCAAGGAAATTCATCGAAAAATATGACTGCTTTTTTTTTGTTAACTATTGGCTCTAATAATTTTTCTAAAATATCAAATGCAACAGACCAATTAGTGGGCACTGCAAAATCCGAAGGACTGCCAGTTGCTTTTTTTAAAGAGCGACTAAAATTTTCTAATTGCTCTGATAGGTTTGCGTTTTTTACTCCCGTAAACTCAAACGCAATTTGTTTCTCATATACAGACCTAATTAAAAATGTTTTACCAACACGACGTCTGCCATAAATAGCTACCAATTCTGTACTATTACTTGCCATAGCAGTTTCAAGCACCTTTTTTTCTGCTATTCTACCTATTAATTTTTCCATTCTTTGATTTTAAAAACGATCAAAAACCGAGTTTTGGCTGAGTATGTTTTTTTATACTCAGCCAAAACTAGTCTTTTTTTTCGAGTTTTGGCTGAGTATGTTTTTTTATACCCAGCCAAAACTGGTGTTTTTTTGATCGTTTTGGCTGAGTATAATTATATAAACCACTAAATCAAAGAATAGATTATACAAAAAAATAGCAGGAATCCCTTCCTGCTATCGACCCTTTTCCAACAAAAAATTTATACGAATTAGTTCTGTATGATTAGCTTTTTAGGTTGATACTTGGCTCCTTCGGCTTCTAGCTGAAGGATATAGCCATTGGTATTAATTGTTTGATTCATTTCAACCAATACTTTGTTATCTCCAACAACTGCGTTAATTGATTTACTCAATTGAAGTACACCTGTATTAATGTCTACCAATTTTAGGGTAACAACTGTTGCTTTCTCCGATTTAAAGCTTGCAGTGAATCTTCCCTTACTTGGGTTTGGATACAATTGCACTTCTTTAATGCTTACCACATCGGCTGGGGCAAGTAATGATTTACTAAATGCTACTTGTTCTATTTTAGCAGTTATAGCAGTTAGTGTGGTGGTTGGAACTTCTAGTGCAAAAATAACGGTAGTAATATCTGATGGGCTGATATTTCCTTTTCCGGTACTCGTTGCAAAATCTGCTAATGCAATACTATATTCTTTACTATCTGCCGATAATGGTTGATAGAAACTATATTGGTCGGCCCAATTGCTTACACCCGCTTTTACTAGCGTAATGCGCATATTAGCACCTGTTGCTGCTGCAGTAAATTTAATGGCTTTATAAGCAGTTAAATCTTGTGCAGCGCCACCTCCCTTTAATAATTTATATACAGTTGTATAATCACTGGTAGTTGCCGCAACTTGTACATTTCTAAATAATGGGTAGTCTTCTTTAGGTGTATTGGCAATGTTTGGATCGTTTTGAATAGTAAACGATTTTAACACAGTAGTGTTTTTATTGTAGTCTACATTCCAAGTGCCATCGGCCATAAATACTACGTCTTGTAATTGATTGTTCAAGTACAAACTAATAGTTGATTCGTATGAATCACTAACAGGTAATGCAATGGTTGAAATAGCATTCGCACCAACAGTTACTGGAACATTTCTTTTAATAATAGCGGTGGTATTTTCGGCTAGTCTTTCTTCTATTTGAAAATAACCTGTGGCAGCAGTTGTGGTATTATTGATTGAAATAGTAAGATTCGTACCGTCTCTTTTTCCTGAAACAATATAAGTTTTAGGCAATGCTGTTCCGCTATTTAAAACTTGTACAGGCATGATGGCATTTAGTTTGTCTAAAATTTCCAAAGCCATATCTATACAGTAATAAGGTGTTGCTCCCCAAACTTGGTAATTATACATGGTTTCGTCTGGCGTATAATTTTGTGTTAACCAATTTGATTGAAAAGAAAAATTAGACCTACCAGTTTTTGTTCCAACAGAAAAACTCATAGCATATTCTGTATTACCTGTTGGTTGCAATAAAGTATAACGAACAAAATTCAGGTTGTTAATACTAATATTTTCCATACCCAATAATGAAGCGCCTTTTAATCGATCGCAAACAGGTTTGGTATGATCATATAATTGACCCATTGTTTTGGTAGCAAATGCTACTGCACGGCAATTATTGTTAATGGTAAAATCTACTGAACGAACTTCGGTAGCATTGGTGAAACTAGTAATATCTGCTGCAGTTGTAACATAAGCAGTATAGCCAGGATCAATCATTTTACTTGGCATGATATCGGCCAAACCTAAAGCAGCATTGGGTCCTACACCTGTTACAGCATTACGGATATCTGTTGCAACCAATGGCATTTTTGCATAATTGATAGCACCTTGTGTACTATTAACTGCGTTATTAAAAATTCTTTTTGCAACAGCATCACCCAAACTTTTACTTTCTAATCCGCCTTCATGTCCTGAATTTGAATCATCGCCATCATGGTCGCATTTTGGAATTTTTTCTTTGTGCTCTACACAATCTTGCGATGAAGTTGTTACAATAAATAATAGGTCGTTAAAATCATGGTCGCATTTAGCATCGTCTCTGCGCTCATCTTCCATACCCACTACATAACGTTTTGAATCTTCGTCATAAATAATAACCGAATGTTTCTTTAGCTCTTGATTCGATTCTGGATTAAAACGATTGTCGGTATATAACTGGCATCTACCTGCAGTTACTTTTTTATTGGTATTATCCCATCCATCGGCTAATAAAACAAATGCAATAGAGGTATTGGCTGGAAAATTGCCCAAGAAAACTTTGTCTCCTGTTTTTAATCCGCCACCATTGCCTTCTTTTGAAGCATAAGGGAAAACAATTTTTATTTTATCGGGCGTTGGCGCAACCGTTAAAGGTGCATTTGTAGGATAGGTATAATAACCAAGTGCATTTAAATAACTTGAACCTTCTTCTACAAAACTTATCCAAACATCGGCGCTACAAGTAATTGAAATATTTTCGGGTAGGTCCTTGTCTATTAATTTGGGATTGTATGTAGGTACAGAACGCCATTCAGGTAATGTTGTTTTAATATTTTTTTTACAGTTTTCTGAAATGTCCTCCGATGGATTCACCAAATAATTGGGGCGGCCATTTGAGCCACAACTACCCATTGACTGATATTGCGCTGTTGCTGCAACACTGCTTGTAATAAATAAAATTCCTAAAACCAGTTTTTGTATAAATGTATTCATCTGTAAGTTTTACTTCAAAGGGAATACCTATTTCCAGTTGATGGTATAGAGAAAAGAATACTAAATTATAAAATGCTGTTTTTTTGGGAAATACCAAGTAGTTTGTATATGTTGATTTTTAGTTCTGTTAAGGCTAATTTATTCAAAACCAATTAAGTATTTTATACAAAACTGGTTCAGAAGCATACAAATTTTTCTTTATATACAAACTAGTTTGTACTTTTAAATGGATTTCTCACCATTACCCCTAATGTAAAATGGCAATTGAAGCAATTGAAAAAATAAGAATCATGTTGGCCGACGACCACCCGTTGTTCATTGAAGGCCTTAAAATGATGCTTAGTAATGAGCCTGATTTTGAAATTTGCGGGATTGCTTATAATGGTAGAGAAGTGTTAGATATGCTTCCCGAAGCACTGCCCGATTTAATTCTTTTAGACATTAATATGCCTAAAATGAATGGCCTTGAAACCATTAAATACATCAAGCAAAGTTATCCTTCCTTAAAAATTGTAATGCTATCGGGTTATTTTGATGATGCCATTATTAAAGAAGCAAAATCAAAAGGCGCAAATGGCTATTTGCTAAAAAGCAGTCAAAAAGACGAATTAATTGAAACCATTAAAGCGGCTTATGCTGGGAAAGGTTTTTCGTCTCCTCAAAACGAAGAAAAATCTGCAGAAAGTTTTGCCGTTAATGACCAATTTTTGCAACAGTTTAATTTAACCAAACGCGAAAAAGAACTTATTCAGCATATTAAAAAGGGTTTAACCAATCAAGATATTGCAGACACTTTGCATTTAAGCGTGTACACTGTAGAAACGCATAGAAAAAATATCATGCAAAAATTAAAACTGAATTCTCCAGGGGCCTTAATGAAGTTTATTATTGAAAATCAAATTTAGTTTTATCTAGCGCGCTAGTAACCATTCTTTCAATGCTTCAAAATTTGCTTCCATTAAAATGCTTTTTTTCTCTTTAGCAAATAAGTGTTGCACCGCTACTGGGATATCAATTTTTTTGTGAATTAGTGCTTCAACTGTTTCAGGAAATTTTACTGGATGTGCTGTTTCTAAAAAAATACCTGCTTGGCTTGGATGTTGTTTTAGGTATTCTGATAATGCATAATAAGCCACTGCCCCATGCGGATCTAATAAATACTGCTCGTTTAAATAAGTGTTTAAAATTGTTTGCTCGGTAATAGTATCTGAAACGGTATACCCTGTTATTTTTTGACTGATGTTTTTGTAATTGTGTTGAAACAATTCAAGGATGCGTACAAAATTACTTGGGCTTCCTACATCCATGGCATTTGAAATAGTGGCTACTGCTTTTTGTGCAGCATAATTTCCGCTACGTAAATAAGCAGGTACCGCATCGTTCACATTACAAGCTGCAATAAAATGCGCTACAGGTAATCCACTAAAATGCGCCAACAATCCTGCACAAATATTTCCAAAGTTTCCACTAGGCACGGCTATTACAGGTGCTTGCTCGTGATTTTGCATCCAGTATTGGTATGCAAAAAAATAATACAATTGTTGCGGCAACCAACGCGCTACATTAATACTATTAGCAGAAGTAAGTGTTAGCTGTTGGTTTAAACTGGCATCCATAAATGCATCTTTTACCATGGCTTGACAATCATCAAAACTTCCAGCAATTTCTAATGCGATTATATTTTGGTTACAAGTAGTTAGTTGTAATTCTTGTACCGGACTCACTTTGCCGGATGGATATAAAATAACTACTTCCACTCCTTCCACTCCTAAAAATCCATTCGCTACCGCACCGCCTGTATCGCCCGATGTGGCCACTAAAACGGTGATAGTATTTTTTTGGTCTTTTGAAAAATAACCCAAACATCTACTCATAAATCTGGCACCCACATCTTTAAATGCTAGTGTAGGACCATGAAACAATTCTAAGGCTTCCATTCGTTCATTCAAGTGCACAAGTGGAAATTGAAAATTAATTGTCTCTGCAACAATGCTACTTAAATCTGCTTTATTAATACAATTGCCAACATAAGGAAGCATAATCTCTAAAGCCAAATCTTCTTTAGAATATTGCTGGATATTTTTAATGAGTGCCGAATCTAGTACCGGAATTTTTTCTGGAAAATACAATCCCTTATCTGGCGCCTGCCCTTTAATGGTTGCTTCTTTAAAATCAACGCTCGGTGCATTTTTATTGAGGCTATAATAATTCATAGTTTGTGCAATTTGAAATAAATATTATTCAACAAATCTTACTCCAGCATGGTTTACTGTGGTAACATAGGTATGATGATCGAGTGATAATTTTTCGTACACTTGGTGCATAGCTTCTGCTACTTGATTGGCTGTTGCTTGGGTTTTACTTAGCATAAATATAGATGGACCCGAACCAGAAATACCGCCACCCAATGCACCCGCTTCTTTGGCTTTTTGTTTGATTAAGTCAAAGCCTGGAATTAAAATACTACGCACTGGTTCAATCAATACATCTTCTAATGAGCGTCCTATTAAATCGTAATCTTCTTTTAATAATCCGGCTACCAATCCTGCAATATTGCCCCATTGTTTAATAGCATCTTTTAGCAATACTTTTTGTTGAAGAATACTTCTAGCATCGGCAGTACGTACTTCAATTTGAGGATGCACAATGCTTACAAATAAAGGCGGTGCATTTAGTGCCACTATGTCTAATGGAAAAATAGAACGAATAAGTGTTACGCCGCCATAAATACAAGGTGCAATATTATCGGCATGCTTAACGCCAGAAGCTAATTTTTCGCCGTTCATAGCAAAACGCACCAAGTCTTGGTTATTAAATGGATGCTGCATTAATTTATTGGCTGCCACCACAGCACCAGCTGCACTTGCAGCGCTTGAACCCACACCACTACCTGGTTTGATATTTTTTTTAATGGTTAATTCAAAACCAACGGGTTCATTAATTTCTTCCATCATGGCTAGTAATGCAGCACCTGCTACATTTTTTTCAGGATCTGTTGGCAAATTGTATTCGTCATCATTTATAATTGTAATACCCGGTGTTGCTGAAAAACGAATTTGCATTTCGTCGTAAGGGTCATTCACTGCAAAACCCAATACATCAAATCCACAAACCATATTGGCAACCGTGGCTGGTGCATGAATTTTTACTATAGTGGAATGGTCAATATTTAATGGTGTCATAATTATTTTTTTATTGCAGTAAGCATCAATTGTTTACTGCTATTATTTATCTGATAAAATGTATTGGCTTTTTTAAACCCTTGCTACGCGAATAATATCTGCAAACACTCCCGATGCAGTTACTTCTGCACCAGCTCCTGCACCTTTTATAACCAAAGGTTGTTCTGGATATCTTTCGGTAAAAAATAAAACCAAATTGTCTTTTCCATATAAATGATAAAAATCTGAATCGGCAGGTATATGTTGTAAGCCTACTGCCGCTTTACCATTTTCATAAGTTGCTACAAATTTTAACTTACATCCTTTGGCGGCCGCTGCATTATAAATGGCTTTAAAATGTGGTTCTTGTTTTTCCATCTCGGCGTAAAAATCCGCTACCGATCCTTCAAAACATTTGGCTGGTAAAAAATATTCGTTGCTAATATCTTCCATTTCTAATTGCTTACCTGCTTCGCGCGCCAATATCATAATCTTACGCATTACATCGGTACCGCCTAAGTCTAAGCGTGGATCTGGTTCGGTGTAACCTTCGTTTTGTGCTTCTTGTACTACTTGCGCAAATGGCAGGGTTCCGTTATAATTATTAAACACAAAATTTAAAGTGCCCGATAATACTGCTTGAATTTTTTTAACCTGATCGCCACTTCTTAATAAATCATTGAGTGTACCAATTACCGGCAAACCAGCGCCCACATTGGTTTCAAACAAAAACATGGCATTGAATTCGCGCGCCAATGATTTTAATTGTTGGTAAGATGCATACGAAGAAGAACACGCAATTTTATTACAAGCCACTACAGAAATACTTTTTTCTAATAATTGGGCATACACGCCCGCTACTGTTGCATTGGCTGTAACATCTACAAATACACTATTGCGTAGGTTTAAATTTTTAATAGCCAATACAAAATCTTGAATCGATCCATTGGGTGAAGCCAATAATGTCTCTTTCCAGTTGGCAAGGTCAACCCCTTCTTCATTCAATAAAATATTTTTGCTATTAGCTAGCCCTATCACCCGAATTTGTAAACGTAAATGCTCTTGTAAATAGTTAAACTGTTTGTTTAATTGCATTAATAATTTACTTCCCACATTTCCGGTACCAGCAATAAATACATTCAATTGCTTAAAAGTGGTTTCAAAAAATTCTTCGTGCAATACGTTGATGGCTTTTTGCACATCAATCGATGACAATACTGCAGAAATATTTTTTTCGGATGAGCCTTGTGCAATGGCGCGTACATTAATGCCATTTCTACCCAGAACGCCAAACATTTTTCCGCTTATACCTGGATGGCTTTTCATTTGCTCACCTACCAATGCTACAATGGACAAACCTGTTTCTACTTTTAGTGGCTCTACTTTTCCATAAGAAATTTCGTAACTAAATGCATGGTCAATTGCTTGCTTTGCTTTATTGGTATCTACTTCATTAATCCCTACGCAAATAGAATGCTCCGACGAACTTTGTGTTATTAAAATCACGTTCACGGTTTCATTGGCCAGCGCTTCAAATAATCTTTTTGAAAAACCTGGTATACCAATCATGCCTGTGCCTTCTAAACTGAGCAAACTAATTTTATTAATTGACGATATGCCTCGAATAATATTGTTTGAAATAGTGGAAGTATTTTCTACTAGTGTTCCGTGCTCGTTTGGCGCAAAAGTATTTTTAATCCAAACAGGAATATTTTGCACCATCACTGGTTGAATAGTGGGCGGATAAATAATTTTTGCACCAAAATGCGATAGCTCCATGGCTTCTTGGTAAGAAATTTGTTGAATGGGTTTTGCATTGTTTACCAAGCGCGGATCGGCCGTCATCATACCACTTACATCGGTCCAAATTTCTAGTACACTTGCCTTTAGTGCAGCTGCATAAATAGCACTGGTGTAATCAGATCCACCTCGGCCCAAAGTAGTGGTATTATTACTTAAATCTGCGGCAATAAATCCGGGCGCAATGTATAATTGTGCTGGATTATTGCTAAAAAATTGTTGGATGTTTTGATTGCTCAGAATAAAATCTACCGCGGCATTTCCATAATTAGCATTCGTGCGAATTAACAATCGAGAGTCAACCCATTGTTGCGCAAAGGGCACACTGTTTACTTTTGCTGCAATAATTAATGACGATAATATTTCGCCATAACTTGCAAGTCTATCCTTGGTTCTATTCGATAATTCTCCCAATAAAAATACGCCATCTGCAATACCTTCTAATTCGTTGAACTTTTGTTTCACCAAACTCAATGTGGAACTTTGTTGCTGAATAGGTAATAATTCACGCACAGTGTTTAAGTGCTTTTGTTCTAATTCTTTTAAAACAATTTTATAATCTTCATTACCCGTTTCTGCATATTTGCCCGTTTGTAATAAAGCATCTGTTACACCACTTAATGCCGATACCACTAATAATACCGGTTCTTTTTTAACGGCCAATAATACAATGGCTACTACTTTATTTATGTTCGCAGCAGTTGCTACTGAACTTCCACCAAATTTTAATACTTGCATTTTTGATATTTCTGATCCGTATACGGAAGATGAACCTACTTGAGTTTCCTTTTTAGAACAGCTGTAAAAACAGCCCAATGGCAATATGAATATTATAACCCCTTACAGGGTCGTTGTTGTAGACGTTGTTGTTGTTACAGCAGAATGCAGCAGCGTTGCTGTGCAGGTAGTAGATATAATATGTAATGGCTGTAAATACATGTATCGGGGCAAATGTAAAGAATTAAATTTAATTGTATGCCACTCACTTAATAAAGGAGTGGCATACAACATAAATTTAACCTACGGTGCTAATGGTTTTCATATCAGTCATGGCTCTGCGCAATTCTGCACCCACCATTTCTACTGGATGAAAACGAATTACTTCGTTCACCGCAATTAATACTTTATTATCAACACCGGCATCAATGCCTGCGTTAAAGTTTTTTCCAATAATATCGGTATCAACGTTTTTCATAAAATCAGCCAACAATGGTTTGCAAGCATGCGTAAATAAATAACAACCGTATTCTGCTGTATCTGAAATAACACGATTCATTTCAAATAATTTTTTACGCGCAATAGTATTGGCAATTAATGGTGTTTCGTGCAATGACTCATAATAAGCCGATGCTTCTTTAATACCAGATTGAACCATTGTTTCAAAAGCCAATTCAACACCTGCTCTTACAAATGCAACCATTAGCAAACCATTATCGAAAAATTCTTGCTCTGCAATTTTTACATCGCCAGCAGGTGTTTTTTCGAATGCTGTTTCGCCAGTTTCTGCACGCCAGCTCAATAAATTTTTATCGTTATTAGCCCAGTCTTCCATCATGGTGGTAGAAAATACGCCACTCATAATATCGTCTTGGTGTTTTTGAAATAGGGTGCGCATGATGTCTTTTAATTCTTCCGACAATTCATAGGCTTTAATTTTTGCAGGATTCGATAAACGATCCATCATAGCTGTAATACCACCTTGCTTTAAAGCTTCTGTTACAACTTCCCATCCATATTGAATGAGTTTAGACGCATACGCTTTGTCTATTCCTTTTTCTACCATTTTATCGAAACATAAAATAGATCCTGTTTGTAACAAACCACATAAAATAGTTTGTTCGCCCATTAAATCTGATTTTACTTCGGCTACAAAAGAAGATTTTAATACACCTGCTTTGTGTCCGCCAGTTCCTACGCAATACGCTTTTGCTTGTTCCCATCCTTTTTGTTCAGGATCATTTTCTGGATGCACCGCAATTAAAGTGGGTACACCAAATCCTCTTTGGTATTCTGCACGCACTTCAGATCCAGGACATTTAGGCGCCACCATAATTACGGTGATGTCTTTGCGAATTTGCATGCCTTCTTCTACAATATTAAAACCGTGCGAGTAAGAAAGTGTTGCACCTTGTTTCATTAAAGGCATAATTGCACTCACTACTGCAGTGTGTTGTTTATCGGGGGTTAAGTTAATTACCAAGTCTGCTGTTGGAATTAATTCTTCGTAAGTTCCAACCGTAAAATTATTTTCAGTAGCACTTTTCCATGATTGGCGTTTTGCTTCAATCGCTTCTTTACGCAACGTATAAGAAACATCTAAACCAGAATCGCGTAAGTTCAAACCTTGGTTTAAACCTTGTGCGCCACATCCTACAATAACTAATTTTTTTCCTTTTAATTTGTTTACGCCATCTGCAAATTCAGATTTATCCATGAAATCGCAAACGCCTAATTGATTCAGCTTTTCTCTTAATGATAATGTGTTAAAATAATTGCCCATTTGTTTTGTTTTGTTTTCCTTAATCTCTTTTGATTTTGGGTTTGTTGATAAATATTTTTAAAGCGCTTTTTGTAAGGTTTTGTGATTGTAAAATTTATTTAAAGATCTTTTTGTAAGTGTATTATGATAATAAAATCAATCGTATTTTTTTACAAGAAATATTACATCGTAAAAATTTCGTCTTGTTTGTCTAAAAATTCATTTTCAATTTGTTCTTCGCCTGGTTGCGCTTCTTCGAATTCTTTTAATTTTTCGTGGAAGCCGTGAGATGCTTTAATGATAGCTACTCTAGCACTTCTTACAAATTCAATTAATCCAAAAGGTGCTAATACCGCCACTAGGTTATCGGTTTCTTCGCGGTGTCCGCTGGTTTCAAAAATGGTATAGTCTTTGCGAATTACTACCGCTCTTGCACCGTGCTCGCGCAACAATCTTTCTACTTGTACTTTCTCTGCTATTTCATCGGTAGATACTTTATATAGCGCCAATTCTTGCCAAATAATTTCGTCATTGGTATTATAATATGCTTTTAATACCTCTACTTGTTTTTCAATTTGGCGTGCTAGTTTTCTTACCACTTCTTCAAATTCATTAATTACAATGGTAAAGCGGTGAATGCCTTCTGCTTCGGACGGTGAAGTATTTAAACTTTCAATGTTAATTTTTCTACGCGAAAACATGGTAGCAATTCTTACCAACAAACCAATATGGTTTTCGGTATATACGGTAATGGTGAATTCCTGTTTATTCATAAATAATCCCTATGGGAATTTTATACTGTTCAATGCAAATTTTATTTCAATCTAATTTCACTAACACTGCATCCTTGTGGAACCATTGGGAATACATTGTTTTCTTTTCCTACCATCACTTCTAATAAAAACGAACCTTTGTGGTTAAGCATGGTTTCTAATGCGCCGTTTAAATCAGTTCGATGAATTACTTTTTGTCCTTCAATTTTATAGGCTTTTGCAACTGCTATATAATCGGGGCTTGCAATGTCTACAAATGAATAGCGTTTGTCGTGAAACAATTGCTGCCACTGACGCACCATTCCTAAAAACTCATTATTTAAAATCAAGATTTTTACGTCTACTTCGCTTTGCATAATGGTGCCCAATTCTTGAATGGTCATTTGTATTCCACCGTCGCCAATAATAGCTACCACCGTTCTTTCGGGTGCACCAAATTTTGCACCAATGGCTGCTGGTAATGCAAATCCCATGGTGCCCAATCCGCCCGAAGTAATATTACTTTTCGACTGATTGAATTTTGCGTAACGGCAAGCCACCATTTGGTGTTGGCCTACATCGGTTACAATAATGGCATCGCCTCTTGTTAACTCATTTAGGTTACGAATTACTTCGCCCATGGTTAAAATATCGGTGCTAGGATTCAACTCTTCGTGAATCACTTCTTTAACTTCTTCATCTTGGTGTTCTTTAAATTTACGCAACCATTGTGGATACACTTTTGATTCCACTAATTTGGTAAGCATGGGTAAGGTTTCTTTACAATCTCCCCAAACACCAACAGTTGCTTTTACATTTTTATCAATCTCAGATGGATCAATATCTAAATGAATTATTTTGGCTTGTTTGGCATATTTATCTAAGCGTCCTGTAACACGATCATCAAAACGCATGCCTATTGCAATCAATACATCGCAGTCATTGGTTAATACATTTGGACCATAATTTCCATGCATCCCTAACATGCCAACATTTAATGGATGGTCTGTGGGTAATGCACTTAATCCCAGAATGGTCCAAGCAGCTGGTATGCCTGCTTTTTCAATAAATGTTTTGAATTCTTTTTCTGCTTTTCCTAAAATTACTCCCTGACCAAAAATAACAAATGGTTTTTCGGCTTGGTTAATAATAGCAGCAGCGTCTTCAATATATTCTTTGCGCACAATTGGTTTTGGGCGATAACTTCTAATATGTTTACATGGCGTGTACCCTGCGTATTCAAATTTTTGTAGCTGTGCGTTTTTGGTAATATCAATCAATACCGGACCTGGTCGGCCTGTTTTGGCAATATAAAATGCTTTGGCTAAAACAGCAGGTAACTCAGTTGCATCGGTTACTTGGTAATTCCATTTGGTAACTGGTGTGGTAATATTTATTACATCAATTTCTTGAAACGCATCGGTGCCTAATAAATGCGCATACACTTGTCCGGTAATACAAACTAGCGGTGTACTATCAATCATTGCATCTGCTAATCCGGTTACTAAATTGGTTGCTCCCGGACCACTTGTTGCAAATACAACACCACATTTTCCAGAAGACCTTGCATATCCTTGACCTGCATGAATACCGCCTTGTTCGTGACGTACCAAAATATGTTTTAGTTGATCGTGGTAATCATACAACGCATCGTAAATAGGCATAATTGCGCCACCAGGATAACCAAAAATGGTATCAACTCCTTCGGCAATAAATGCTTCTAAAACCGCTTGTGATCCTGAAATTGTTTTTGTTGCAGTTGTTTCTGTTGCTGCTAAAATATCTGTCGTTGCCATCCACTTAATTTTTTATTTTTTTAATTTATGCTTCGTCCGTTACACAACCTTCAGATGCATCTTTCACACACTGTGCGTATTTAAACAAAAGTCCTTTGGTTGCTTTTAAAGCTGGTTGTTTCCAATTGGCTCTTCTGCTTGCAATAATAGTTTCGCTTACGCGCAAATTGATGCTATTGGTAGTGGCATCTAATTCAATAATATCATCGTCTTCAACAAGCCCAATCAAACCGCCTACAAATGCTTCGGGCGTAATATGACCTACTACAAAACCATGTGTGCCACCACTAAAACGTCCATCGGTAATTAGCGCCACTGATTTACCCAAACCCGCACCAATAATGGCAGACGTAGGTTTTAACATCTCTGGCATACCCGGTGCACCCTTGGGTCCTACGTGTTTAATAACTACTACATCACCCGCTTTTATTTTTCCCGAATTGATGCCTTTAATTAATTCTTGTTCGCCATCAAAAACCCTGGCAGGTCCTACAAAACGTTCGCCTTCTTTTCCACTAATTTTTGCTACAGATCCTTTCTCGGCCAAATTGCCGTACAATATTTGTAAATGCCCAGTTGCTTTTAATGGCGCTTCTAATGGCATGATAATTTTTTGTTCATCAAAATTTAAATCAGGCATATCCGCCAAATTTTCGGCAATGGTTTTACCAGTAACTGTTAAGCAATTGCCGTGTAAAAATCCTTTTGTTAATAAGTATTTCATTACCGCTGGCAAACCACCATATTGGTGTAAGTCTTGCATTAAATATTTACCGCTTGGTTTAAAATCGGCTAGTACGGGTGTTTTATTACTAATGGCTTGAATATCGTCTTGCGTTAATGGAATATCTACAGATTTTGCCATTGCAATCATGTGCAATACAGCATTGGTACTTCCACCCAAAATCATAATAATGGTAATGGCATTTTCAAAAGCCTCGCGCGTCATAATATCTCTTGGCTTGATGTCTTTTTCTAACAACAAACGAATGGCTTTTCCTGCGTCTTCGCATTCTTTTTGCTTTTCATCGCTTAGTGCTGGATTCGATGAAGAATATGGCAAACTCATTCCTAATGCTTCAATGGCACTTGCCATAGTATTAGCTGTATACATTCCACCACAAGCACCTGCACCTGGGCAAGCATGCTGTACAATTCCTTTAAAATCTGCTTCGCTTAACTGACCTGCAATTTTTTGACCAAGGGCTTCAAACGCAGATACAATATTTAAATCTTGTCCGTTATAATGGCCTGGTGCAATGGTTCCGCCATATACCATAATTGATGGACGATTTAATCGGCCCATGGCAATTAATGAACCCGGCATATTTTTATCGCAACCCGGAATAGCAATCAATGCATCGTAATATTGTGCGCCACAAACTGCTTCAATTGAATCTGCAATAATATCGCGACTCACCAAAGAATAACGCATACCATCGGTTCCATTACTCATGCCATCACTCACGCCAATGGTATTAAAAATCAATCCCACTAAGTCGTTTTCCCAAACTCCCACTTTTACTTTTTTGGCCAAATCATTTAAGTGCATATTACAAGTATTGCCATCATAGCCCATACTCACAATACCTACTTGCGCTTTTTGTAAATCTGCGTCTGTTAAACCAATTCCATAAAACATGGCTTGCGCAGCCGGTTGTGTTTCATCGAGTGTAATGGTTTTACTATACTTATTTAATTCCATGGTTCAATTAATTTGTAGCTAATGCAGGGTTGTATGCCCTAGCTAGCTGGTGTAAATCATTTTCTTCAACTTCTTTTTTCTGGTCGGCTACTTTTACAAATTGCTCGTATAAAACGTCAATATCATTTCTGTTAAATGCATACCCAATTTTTTGGAATCGATGTGCTAGTGCGCTTCTTCCGCTGCGAGCAGTGAGAACAATTCTACTTTCGCCTGCACCCACTTCTTCGGGATTGATAATTTCGTAAGTGGTAGCATCTTTTAAAAACCCATCTTGGTGAATTCCTGATGAATGCGAGAAGGCGTTGGCTCCTACAATGGCTTTGTTTGGTTGAACTGGCATGCGCATTACGTCCGATACTTCTCTGCTTAAACCATATAATTGTTTGGCATGAATATCGGTATGAAAACCCATGTGTTTATGCTGTTGAATAATCATCACCACTTCTTCTAAAGCAGTATTACCTGCTCTTTCTCCTAGGCCGTTCATGGTACACTCAATTTGACGCGCACCACTCATAATACCTGCAATAGAGTTGGCAGTAGCCAATCCTAAATCGTTATGGCAATGACAAGAAAGTACGGCCTTGTCTACATTCGATACATTGTTAATGAGGTAAGCAATTTTTTCGCCATATTGATAAGGCAAGCAATAGCCAGTTGTATCCGGAATATTTACCACCGTTGCACCTGCTTTAATAACCGCTTCTACCACACGTGCCAAGTATTCGTTGTCTGTTCTGCCTGCATCTTCTGCATAAAACTCTACATCATCTGTAAAGTTTCTGGCCCATTTAACGCATTGAATGGCGCGGGCTAAAATATCTTCTCTATTTGAATTGAATTTACTTTTAATATGAAAGTCAGAAGTGCCAATGCCGGTGTGGATACGCGGTCTTTTTGCATACTTTAACGCTTCTCCGGCCACTTCAATATCTTTTTGTACCGCACGGCTCAAACCGCATACAGTAGCTGTTTTGATGGCTTTTGAAATTTGGGTAACAGCATCAAAATCGCCCGGACTTGAAATAGGAAAACCCGCTTCAATGATATCAACGCCCAAGGCCTCAATATGTAGGGCTAAGTCTAATTTTTCTTTCGTATTTAGCTTACAACCAGGCACTTGTTCGCCGTCGCGTAAAGTGGTGTCGAAAATGAAGATTTTTTCACTCATGAACTAACATTTTTCGTACTAATATGATAAAAAAGCAGGCGTTCTGTTATTGTTATCGATTGCCATTAATAACAAACAGTAAGCCTGCTAATCCCGAATTTAACGCATAAGGGCTGCAAAGCCCGATCAAAATAGGGGCTGTTTTACACTGCTCAAATTGTCTTATATTTGGCAAAACCCTTACTGTTACTGACTTATAGGATTAAAATAATACGATGCCTAACCGTTCAACTGATGCCCTTTTTTTATTGATTCAATCGCTCGAAAAGTCAGAAAAGCGGAGTTTTAAGCTATTTGTTAACCGAAATTCAGGTGCTGGAGACCTTAAAATCATCCAATTATTCGATGCCTTGAATGAAATGGCTACCTACGATGAAGAGGTTTTACTCAAGAAAAACCCGGCAATTCAAAAGCAACAGCTGTCTAATTTAAAAGCGCATTTATACCGAGAATTACTTACAAGTTTGCGCCTATTAAAACAAGAAGAAAATATTGACTTGCAATTACACGAACAACTAGACTTTGCCCGGATTTTATACAATAAGGGTTTATACCACCAAAGTTTAAAGATTTTAGAAAAAATCAAAGACTTATCAAAAGCCAATAACCAGGTTACTTATTTGTTGCAAGCCTTGTTTTTAGAAAAAAATATTGAGGGATTGCATATTACCCGAAGCTTGCAAGACCGTGCCGAGAACTTGGCGGCCGAAGTAGATGAAACCAATTATCGATTAACCATGATTGGGTCTTTGTCGAACCTATCCTTGCAATTGTATAGTTGGTATATTAAAAATGGCTTGGCACGCAATAAAAAAGACGCCGATTTATTAGACCAGTTTTTTAACAATAGTGTAATTGATGCCTCAAAGGATGCCAAAGGTTTTTATGAGTTGATGTATCGATACCAGTGTTATAGTTGGTATGCATTTATTACACAAGATTTAATTATGTATTATAGGTATTGCCAAAAATGGGTAGACCTTTTTCATGCCAATCCTAAAATGATTGATATAGAAACAGCCCATTATATAAAGGGCATGCACAATTTAATGGGGGCGCATTTTGACTTACGCAATTTCCAAAAATTAGCAGAAACAATTTTGGCTTTTGAAACTTTTTCACAAACACCTATTGTACTTCAAAACCACAATAACCATATTCAAGTATTTGTGTATTTACAAATTGCCAAACTCAACCAACATTTTTTACAAGGCAGTTTTACAGAAGGCTTAGCTGATATACCTTTTATAGAAACCAAGCTTGAAGAATATGAATTGTATTTAGATAGGCACCGCATTTTAGTGTTCTATTATAAAATTGCTTCCTTGTATTTTGGTAGTGGCAACCACGAAAAAAGTATTGACTATTTAAATAAAATTATTAATTGGAAAGTAGACCTCCGAACAGACTTACAATGCTATGCACGCCTACTACATTTAATAGCCCACTACGAATTAGGAAATTTAGACATACTCGATTACTTACTAAAATCGGTGTACCGATTTATGTATAAAATGGAAAACCTAAGTACTGTTGAAGAAGCCATTTTTACATTTGTAAAAAATACGCTAAGGCTTACTGACCGCGAAATAAAAACAGAATTTAAAAACTTACTTGCACAACTAAAAGAATTAGAAAACGAACGTTTCGAAACGCGGGCGTTTATGTACTTAGATATTATTTCTTGGTTAGAAAGTAAAATCAATGGCATTCCTGTTGAAACGGTTGTACAACAAAAATATCTTGAAGCACAAAAAAAAGCTATGGCTAGAGCGCAGGTTATTAATTAAAATATTGCCCTTAAGTTTTAAATTAAAATAGGCTGCACCATTCACTAGTACAGCCTATTTTAATAAATTTGATGGCCTATATTACGAATAGATTCTTTCTATTGCATCTTTAAATTTCTCCATTACTACTTTTCTTTTTAAACTCAATTTTGGCGTCATTTCTCCAGTTTCAATACTCCACTCTCTTGGAATTAATTCGAACTTTTTAATCTGTTCTACATGATTAAAAAAAGTATTGAAACTTTCTACCAATTCTCTATAGAGTTCTAATACTTTAGGGTGGTGTAAAGCATCTTCGGTAGTGGTGAATGGAATGTTTTTTTCACGCATCCATTCTTTTAAGGTTGGAATAGAAGGAACAATTAAAGCCCCAACAAATTTTCTTTCAGCACCAACTACCATTACCTGTTCTACAAATGGGCTTTCTTTTAATTTGTTTTCTATTGGTTGTGGCGCTACATATTTTCCACCACTTGTTTTAAATAATTCTTTTTTTCTATCGGTAATTTTTAAATATTTATCGTCTACCCAAACACCAATATCACCCGTTAATAACCAACCATCTACTACTGTTTCGGCTGTTAAATCTGGGCGTTTATAATAGCCCAACATCACACAGGGACCTGCTACACAAATTTCTCCGTCTTCGGCTAGTTTTACTTGAACGCCATTTACAGGAGGCCCAACTGTACCAATTTTTGTTCCCCCTTTTTGTTTTCGATTCACACTAATTACCGGACTGTTTTCGGTAGGACCATATCCTTCGTATACCGGAATTTGTGCGGCATTAAAAATGCGCAATAGTTTTACTTGACAGGCTGCACCGCCAGTTACAATAAAAGAAATATTTCCACCGAGTGCATCGCGCCATTTATTAAAAATTAATTTATTGGCAATGGCTAATTGAATATTATACCACCATCCGCCGCTTTCTATATTATCGTATTTTTCTGCTAGTGCTACAGCCCAATAAAACAAGTTGCGTTTTAAGCCTTTTAGTTCGGCGCCTTTCAGCATTATTTTTTCAAATACTTTTTCTAAAAGTCTTGGCACTGTGGTAAAACCATTTGGTTTAATTTCTTTTAAATTATCGCCAATGGTCTCTAAGCTTTCTGCATAATAAATACCAATGCCACTATACAAATAAATATAGGTAACCATTTTTTCAAAAATATGGTTCAATGGTAAAAAGCTGAGTGTTTTAGTTTCTGGCGCATCTTCAAAAGGAAAACTTGCTTTTGCAAAAGCTACATTCGAGTAAATATTACTATGCATTAACATCACGCCCTTTGGTGTGCCTGTTGTACCAGATGTATAAATAATGGTAGCCAAATGTGAACTTGGAATACTTGCTTTAATGGTATTTACTTTTTGTAAATTTGTTTCGTTGGCAAGATTGGTCAATTCACTCCAGTGCAATACCCCTTCAATTTTATCGAAGCAATAAATATTTTTAACAGATGGAACGCGCGTGCAAACATCTTTTGCTTTTTCGTATAAATCTACACTGCTAACAAATACAATTTTTACTGCTGCATCATTTAATATAAATTCTAATTCTAAAGGATTGGTGGTAGGATAAACGGGCACTAAAATAGCACCAACTTGTTGCACTGCTAAATCGGTAAAAACCCATTCAGGTCTGTTATTACTAATGATGGCAATTTTATCACTTCCTTCGGGCGTAAAATCATTTCCAGATACGCCCATTTCTAATAAGCCTGCACTCAAACGATTGGCAATATCTGCAACCATTTGTGTACTATACTTTACCCACACGCCATTTTCTTTGGCGGCCAACATATCTGGCTTGGGAAAATTTTGCAATTGATGATCGATACAATCAAATAAACGTTTACTATTCATAGGTGCTTCGTTAGGTGATAAAAATAATTTCTTTTACTGATGAAAAGGAATTACTCTGTTAAATTAGGCAAAACAACACACATAAAAAAGCCGATAGGTTCACTATCGGCTTTTTATATTTTTTTAACCCGGTTTAGGGTGGTAGTATCTATTCGTAAATTAAATGTGTTAATAAACCATCACGCAATTTTGGTTCGAACCAAGTGCTTTTTGGAGGCATCACTTTTCCGCTATCGGCAATATCAAATAGTTGATCCATGCTTACTGGAAAAATACTAAACGCTGCAGCCATCTCGCCGCTATCTACACGCTTTTCTAATTCTTGTAAGCCCCTTATTCCGCCAACGAAATCAACACGTGTATCGGTGCGCGGATCATTGATATTTAATAGTGCAGATAAAATATTGTCTTGTAAAATAGTTACGTCTAATATACCAATTGGATCATTTGAAAATGTTCCTGGCTTAGCTGTTAGTTGATACCATTGATGGTTTAAGTACATACCAATATCGTGTAAATTGGCCGGCTTAAATGCTTGTGATGATTGTGGTGTGATTGTAAATTTCGCTGCAATGGCTTCTATTAATTGTGCCGGTGTTAATCCATTCAAATCTTTTACCACCCTGTTATAATCCATAATAAACAATTGGTTCGATGGAAATAAGGTGGTTAAAAAATGGTTGGCTCCTTCAGGCGCATCGGCACCCAAAGCCAAACGAACTTTCGAAGCAGATGCTGCGCGGTGGTGACCATCGGCAATATAGGTGCAAGGGATTTCTGCTGCAAATACTTGGGTGATTTCGTTGCAAATATCTCCGTCACTAATAATCCAAACAGTATGTTGAATACCATCGTCTGCTAAAAAATCATATCCAGGAGATTTGGTTTTTTTCCATTTTTCTATAATGGCATCAATGGTATGATTGTTGCGATACGCTAAAAAAACATTGCCTGTTTGTGCACCCGATGTTTTAATATGATTGATTCTATCTAACTCTTTTTCTGGACGCGTAAATTCATGCTTTTTAATAATATCATTTTCATAATCATCAACACTGCTCACACAAACCAATCCTGTTTGCTCGCGGCCATTCATAATTAATTGATAAATATAATAACACTCTTTCGACTCTCTAAACAAGGTATCTCTTTGAATAGATGCTTGTAAATTTTCTTTTGCTTGTAAGTATACTTCTGGTGCATGCACATCAACCGATTCTGGTAAATCAATTTCACTTTTGGTGATGTGTAAAAATGAGGCGGGATTTCCTTGTGCTTCTATTTTTGCTTCTGCACTACTCAATACATCGTAAGGTCTACTGGCAACTTGTTTGGCTATTTTTGCTTGAGGTCTTAGGGCTTTAAATGGTTTAATGTTTGCCATGATCGTTTCTTTGATTAATAAATAAATTATCCGTGTTGCTGCGCAAATGATTGCATGAGGTCGGTCATAGCTTGTACGCTGCTTAAGGGGAGTGCATTATACATGCTTACCCTAATTCCGCCAACTGTTCTATATCCTTTTACACCTATAAATCCTGCTTTTTTACATTCCTCTAAAAATAAATTTTGTACGTTTTCGTCTTCAATAAAAAACACCGCATTCATTTCGCTTCGGTCTTCTTTAGCAACCGTTGTTTTATAAAATGGTAAACGATCGATGGTGCTATATAATAGGTTGGCTCTTTCTTTTGCGCGTCGGCCCATTTCTACTAATCCACCTTCGGCTTCAATCCATTGTAGGGTTAGCATACTCACATACACTGCAAATACTGGCGGTGTATTCATTAATGATCCAGCCTCAATATGCTTTTGGTAATTCATGATGGTTGGAATCTTACGTTTAATTTTTCCTAAGATGTCTTTTTTAACCACCATTAAATTCACGCCCGCTGCACCCATGTTTTTTTGAGCGCCTGCATAGATTAATGAAAACTGTTTAAAATTAGTAGGCCTACTAAAAATATCACTACTCATATCTCCAACTAATGGAATAGATACATCTGGATAAGCATGCCATTGTGTACCTTCTACCGTATTATTAGTAGTAATATGTAAATAGCTAGCGTTATTGGGTATGGATAAATTTTTAGGAATATAGGTATGATTTTTATCGGCCGAACTAGCTGCTACTACTACGTTTCCAAACATTGCCGCTTCTTTGAGCGCCTTGTTTCCCCAAATACCATTATCGCAATAAGCCGCTGTTTCGTTATCATCCAATAAATTCATGGGTACTTGCATGAATTGGGTGGTAGCGCCTCCGTGTAAAAAAAGTACTTCGTACGAATCGTCTAAATCCATCAAACGTTTAACAGAACCAATTGCTTGGTTTAATACTTCTTGAAAATGACTGGTGCGATGACCAATTTCTAAAATAGACAATCCCGTTCCATTAAAATTATGGATGGCTTTTGATGCTTGGTCTAAAACTGATGCGGGCAAAATAGAAGGCCCAGAATTAAAATTATGTAGCGTCATGTATATTACTTGTAAGCATTATGGTAAATGATTGGCCTTTTCGTGAATATCGGTTACGCCCCCTGAAACCGTGTATTTCATCGCTTCTGATGGGTGAATATGCGATGGCAAAGGCTTAATTTTTTCAATAGGCACCAAATAAGTGATACCCGAAATAGCGTAAGAATGGGGCACATACACAGTTAAATGGGTTTCTAAACCAAGGTGTTTGCTATTGTTTTGGGTAATAAAACCAATACGCCAAATATCTGCTCCATCTACATTTACTAGTACCGGCTGGTCGAATTTCTTTTTATTTCCAGCAAAAGCCTCAATAAAATCTTTCACCGACGAATAAATAAATTTTATACCCGGGGTACGCTCTAAAAGGGTATCAAAAACCGCCACCAATCTACCAACAACAAATAAAGAAGACAGCCAACCCACCATTAAAACAAGGCTAATTACTACTACAAATCCTAAACCTGGAAGTCTTTTTAGGTTTCCAGCAGCATCTTTTTGTAGTAAATCGGGGGCTAAATTGTTAATGAGGTTGGGTAAAAAGCTATCTACCCAGTTAAAAAGTCCAAAAACCACCCAAATAGTGATGCCAATAGGCGCCAAAACAATCAATCCTTGCAAAAAAAGCTGCAAAGATTTACCTAAATAACGTTTAAAAGAAGGCTTTTTTAGGTGTCTCATGAATTGGTTTTGCTGCAAATTAACGAAGAAAAAGGAAGGATTCCATTAAGAGATAATAAGTTAAATAAACCAAGGAAACTTTTTTTATGTTAATAGTTTTCTTAGTTTTGCGCCTCTATCATAAAAAAGTATGGATACAGCCGAAAGAATTATTACAAAAACCTACGAATTATTCATGCGTTACGGCATTCGTAGCGTGAGCATGGATGATATTGCCTTTCATTTAGGCATTAGTAAAAAAACCATCTACCAGTTTTATGCCGATAAAGATGCACTGGTAGACAGTGTACTAGATATTGAATTCCAGCGCAATTACAAAGAATGCGAAAACCATAAACGCAATAAAGAAAATGCGGTACACGAAATCTTTTTGTCTTTAGATGAAATGCAGGAATTATTCAAGCACCTGAATCCTACCATTATTCATGATATTCAAAAATATCATCCAAATTCTTTTAAAAAGTTAAGCAAACACAAAGAAGAATTTATTTACAATATGATTAAAGAAAATTTAGAAAGTGGCATTAAAGAGGGTTTATATAGACCAGAAATTAATGTAGATATTCTAACCAAATTTCATATTGAATCAATTTTCATTGCTTTTAATACCGAAATTTTTCCGAGTTCAAAATACCAACTCTCCCATATCAACCAAGAAATTATAGAAAACTTCTTGTATGGTATTGTATCCATTAAAGGAGTTAAGAAAATTCAACAATATAAAAGACAAAGACAAAAACCAATTTCTTATGAACCAAAATACGCTTAACCAACTGGTAGGGCTCAGCTGCTTTTTGTTAGCAGCAACCACTGGATTTAGCCAGCCAGTAACCAAGCACGCCTTTTCATTAAAAGACTGTGTGGAATTTTCACACAAGAATAATGTACAAGTAAAAAATGCCTTGTTGAATGTTCAAATTCAAAAACAAATTAACAAGGATGTGACCTCGGCGGCCATGCCAACAATTAGTGCCAATATTGGTGGTAATGATTATTTAAAAATTCCAACCTCTTTATTGCCTGGTGAAATTTTTGGACAACCAGCCGGCTCTTATATTCCAGTACAATTTGGAACAAAATTCAATGCAAATGCCGGAATACAATTGCAACAGTTATTATTTGATGGGCAAGTATTTGTTGGATTAAAAACGCGTAACACTACTATTGAATTTCAAAATAAAAATGTAGAGGTTACCGAAGAATTAATTAAAACGAATGTCTACAAAATTTACTACCAATTAGTAGCGAGCAAATCACAAATTACCATTTTTGATGCCAATTTAGAACGATTAAATAAGTTATTAAAAGACGCCAAAGTTTTATACCAAAATGGTTTTGTTGAAAAGTTAGACCTCGATAAAATAGCTGTTCAAATTTCTAATTTAGAAACCGAAAAGTTAAAAGCTAATAATAGTATTGAAATTGGTTACCTAGGTTTAAAAACATTAATTGGCATGCCGTCGAAAGACACACTTGAATTAACAGATGCCTTAAATGAAAATTTACTAAAAGATGATTTGGGCATGGCCAATGATTTTCAATACCAAGATAGAAAAGACTACCAGTATTTAGGATTGGCAAAAAAATTGAATGAGTTTAATATTCAAAGATACCAATTGAGTTATTTGCCTACGCTAGCATTGAATGGCAACTACAGCAAAAATGCACAAAGAAAGCAATTTGATTTTTTTGGAAAAGGCGATTGGTTTAGTACTTCTTTTATTGGCTTGAATCTTAACATTCCCATTTTTAGCGGGTTCTCTAAAGATGCCAAATTGCAAAAGTCTAGGTTTGAATTAAAGCAAACAGAAAACCAAATAGACAATATGCGTTTGTCTATTGACGCCGAAATAGATGGTGCAAAAATGGTTTTTCGTGCAGCAATTGCAACCCTTGGTTTTCAAAAACAAAATATGCAATTAGCAGAAAACGTATACAACCAAACCAAAAAGAAATTTGAATTAGGTACCGGTTCAAACACTGAAATTACTGCCGCTCAAACAGATTTAAGAACGGCTCAAACAAATTATATCAGTGCATTGTACAGTGCTATTGCAGCAAAAATAGACTTTACAAAAGCAGTTGGAAAATTATAAAATAAACTACAAAAAATAAAAGGATGCAACTTATTAGAAAGGTACTATTTATTGGATTAATGATTTCTTTAGCTGCTTGTGGCAACAAAAAAGAAAGCACATCAGTTATTGCTGAGAAAAAAGCAACACTAGAAGCATTAAAAAAACAACAAATTACAGTTGGAGATGCTATTACAAAATTAGAAGCAGAGATTATTAAATTAGATCCTTCTATTTTACAAGCAGAAAAGGCAAAATTAGTTGTAACAACCGCTGTTACAACAGAAAAGTTTACGCACTATATTGATCTTCAAGGCAAGGTAGATGCAATTAATATTTCTTATATCACTCCTCGTGGTGGTGGCGGACAGGTAAGAGAATTGTATGTAAAAAAAGGCGACAATGTTACCAAAGGACAATTGATATTAAAACTAGACGACGCCATTGTTAAGCAAAGCATTGTTGCTGGTGAGCAAGGTTTAGAAAGCATTAAAACACAATTGGCTTTTGCAAAAAATATCTATCAAAAACAACTAAACCTTTGGGCGCAAAATATTGGCACAGAAGTACAATTAATTACTGCAAAAAACAATGTTGAAGCCATAGAGAACCAATTAAAAACGGCTCAAGAGCAAATTAAAATTACCCAAGAGCAACTAAAGTTCACCTCTGTTTATAGCAATGTAACAGGTGTTGCAGATGATGTAAATATAAGAGTGGGTGAATTATTTGTAGGACCAGGTCAAATTAAAATTGTAAATACAAACGATTTAAAAATCACTACACTAATTCCCGAAAATTATGCAACACGTGTAGGTGTTGGCACTGCCATTAAAATTTCATTGCCCGATATAAACAAAACCATAGACGCAACCATTTCTGTGGTAGGAAAAATCATTGACCCAAATACACGAAGCTTTTTTGTTGAAGCTAAAATTCCTGCAGATAAAAGTTTCCGCCCTAACCAAATTGCTTTAGTGAAAGTACAAGATTACCAAGTAGCTAATGCCATTACAGTTCCCGTTAATATTTTACAAACCGACGAGAAAGGTCGTTATATACTTGTTGCCATTAATGAAAACAACAAACTAATTGCTCGTAAAAAAGCGGTTGTTTCTGGCGAATTATACGGAGATAAAATTGAAATCAAATCAGGCATTGCTGCGGGTGACCAAATTATTACAGATGGTTATCAGAGTTTATACGATGGACAAACAATTACAACAGTAGCAAAATAGTTTTATGAGTGTATTAGAAAATATCAATACCAAGTTCAAAGAATTTGGACCCACCACCTGGAGTATTAAAAACAAAACCTCCATTTACTTACTCATGTTATTTGTGAGTTTAGCTGGTATCTTTCAATTTGTTACTTTACCAAAAGAACAGTTTCCAGATATTGTCATTCCTACCATTTTTGTACAAACAATTTATGTAGGAAACTCTCCAAAAGACATAGAGAACTTAGTAACACGACCTATAGAAAAACAAATTAAAAGTATTACAGGAGCTAAAATAAAAAAGTTCACTAGTACTTCTCAACAAGATTTTTCGGCCATTCAAATTGAGTTTGATACCAATGTAAAAACCGATATCGCTTTACAAAAAGTTAAGGATGCCATTGATAAAGCAAAACTAGATTTGCCTACCGATTTAACTTCTCCCCCAACTGCACTTGAAATCAGTTTAAGCGAGCAGCCAATCATGTATGTAAATATTAGTGGCGACTACGATTTGCCACGTTTAAAAAAATACGCCGACGATCTTAAAGACAAACTAGAAGACCTTACCCAAATTAATCGGGTTGATATTGTAGGTGCACCAGAAAGAGAGTTTCAAATTAATGTAGACAACTATCGCATGCAAAGTGCGGGAGTAACATTTGATGATATTTCCAATGCTGTTCAACGCGAAAACATTGATATATCGGGTGGTTTATTGCAAGTAGGAAACATGAAACGCAACCTGCAATTAAAAGGGCAGTTAAAAACCGCTTTTGATATTGAGCGAATAATTGTTCGTAACCAAACAGGTGCACCCATCTACTTAAAAGATATTGCGGTGATTAAAGATACCGTTAAGCAAAAAGAAAGTTTTGCTCGATTGGATGGTAAAAATGTAGTGACCTTAAACATTATTAAAAGAAGTGGCGAGAACTTAATTGAAACAAGTGATGGGGTTCAAAAAATTGTAAATGAAATGAAAGCCAGTAGTTTTCCAAAAAACTTAAAGGCCGTAATTACCGGAGATATGAGCGTTAGAACCCGCACTTCATTTACTGATTTAGTCAATTCTATTGTGATAGGATTTGTATTGGTATTGATTATTTTGATGTTCTTTATGGGTGTAGTGAATGCTTTTTTTGTGGCACTCTCTGTTCCCTTAAGTATGTTCGTAGCATTTGTATTTTTACCAGGTGCCGACCTAATTGTTGGCGGACATGTTACCTTAAACTTTATTGTATTATTTGCGCTACTCTTTGGGCTAGGAATTATTGTGGATGACGCCATTGTGGTAATTGAAAATACCCATAGAATATTTTTTGATGGAAAAGGAAAAATTTCTGCAAATATTTCTGCACGCATGGCTGCAGGAGAAGTATTTATTCCAGTATTAGCTGGTACGCTAACTACATTAGCGCCTTTCTTTCCCTTACTTTTTTGGCCTGGTATTATTGGCAAGTTCATGGTTTACCTACCTACCATGCTCATTTTTACACTAGCTGCTTCGTTAGTGGTAGCGTTTATAATGAACCCAGTTTTTGCGGTTGATTTTATGAATCACCCAGAAAACGAAACAGACAAATCTTCTAAGAGTGCCATCTTTAAAAAGAAAGGATTTTGGGCAGCCATTTTATTAGGTATTTTATTAGACTTAATTGGCGCGCCTTTTTGGGGCAACCTACTCTTATTCTTTATGTTATTAGTAGTGTTAAATAAATATGTTTTGGACGATGCGATTCATAATTTCCAAAACAAAGTACTTCCTTGGATCATGAACCATTATGAAACCCTTTTACGTTGGGCTTTACATGGTTGGAGACCTGTTTATTTATTGCTATCCACTATTGGGTTATTGATTTTTTCTGTATTTCTTTTTGCAGTGAGTAAAGTACCAGTGCAGTTTTTTCCAAAAGGAGATCCAAACCAAATTTTTGTGTATGCAAAACTGGCTGTTGGTACCGATGTATTGTATACCGATTCTATTACCAAAGTTTTAGAAGCTAGGGTAAACAAAGTATTGGGTACCGAAAATGGCAAAACAAATCCAATTGTTGAAAGTGTTATTACGAATGTAGCCATTGGTGCAAGTGACCCAAGATCTGGTGATAGAAGTACCCGTAGTGAACTAGGTAGAATTCAAATTTCCTTTGTACCATTCGAAGATAGAAATGGCGTTGCAACAAGTCCTATTTTAGATAGTTTGCGCATAGCCATGAAAGGGATTCCTGGAACAGAAATTAGTGTAGACCAAGAACAAAATGGTCCTCCAACAGAATCACCAATTAATATTGAAGTGTCGAGTGAAGATTTTGACAAACTCATTAAAACATCTACTGATTTTAAAAACTACTTAGATTCTATTCAGGTTCCTGGAGTAGAAGAATTAAAACTCAGTGTTGACTTAACTACACCAGAACTAACGCTTAAAGTAAATAGAGAGCGTGCACTAATAGAAGGTGTATCTTCTGGACAAATTGGTTTGGCTTTAAGAACGGCTTTATTTGGAAAAGAAATTTCTAAAATCAAAGAAGGTAAAGACGAGTTTAAAATTCAATTACGCAACAATGAATTGCAGCGTAAAAATTTAACCGAATTACTGAACATGAAAATTAGTTTCCGTGATTTTGCTAGCGGCGGTGCCATTAAAAATATTCCCATTAGTTCATTAATAAGTTTTGAACCCACAAGTACACTTGGAAGTGTGAAGCGTAAAAATCAAAAACGACTAATTACCCTTCAGTCGAATGTATTAAACGGTTATACTGCAACTGCTGTAAACATGGTACTTGCAAAACATATTGCCAACTTTTTACGAAAAACAGATAGCGTAAGTATTAAACAAACAGGCGAAGGAGAACAACAAGCAGAAACTGGTGCGTTCTTAGGAAAAGCATTGTTAATTGCACTGATGTTAATTTTATTTATACTGGTATTGCAGTTTAACTCTATTAGTAAACCAGTTATTATTTTAACCGAAATTATTTTCAGTTTAATTGGGGTGCTATTAGGATTTGCCATTACAGGCATGCAAATATCGGTTGTAATGACAGGTATTGGTATTGTTGGTTTAGCAGGTATTGTAGTAAAGAACGGAATATTAGTTATTGAATTTACCGATGAACTTAGGTCGCGTGGAATGAAAACTCGAGAAGCCGCTATTGAAGCAGGTAAAACAAGAATTATTCCTGTATTGTTAACAGCACTTGCAGCCATATTAGCTTTCATACCTATTGCTACAGGATTCAATATTAATTTCATTAGCTTGTTTACAGAATTAAATCCGCATATTTTCTTTGGTGGAGACAATGCTGTTTTCTGGAAGCCATTGTCTTGGACCATTATTTTTGGATTGTCATTTGCATTTTTTATGACACTGATTATGGTGCCAGCTATGTACCTGATTTCAGAAAGATTAAGAAGACCAATGCGCAGTACTTTTGGCGGAAAATGGATTAGTATGTTGGGTATTCCTCCGCTAACTTTATTGTTTATGCCTTTGATGATTGTTGCAGTGATCAAACAAAAAAATAAACGCAAGCAACGTGCTGCCAAACTAAAAGGTCAAAAAGTTAATGATGCTTTTATTGGTAGTTGGTTTTAATAATAACAGATGCAATTAAACACAGAATTTAAAATACAAAGTAATTATCGCATACAAGAAAGCTATCATAAAATAGCTTCTTGTATGCAGTTGCTTAGTGAAACTGAAATTTGGTTTTCGCCAAATGCGCAATTAAATAGTGTAGGAAATTTAGTACAGCATCTTTGTGGAAATATTACCCAGTACATTTTATCAACACTTGGCAAACAAGCCGATCATAGAAATAGAAACGCAGAGTTTGCCATTAGCGGAACAAAATCAAAACAAGTATTATTACAACACCTTCAAGAAGTGATTGACAAAAGCATTGCCATCATTGATGCTTTATCCAACGAAGCACTCAATGAACAATATCAAGTTCAAGTGTACCAACTATCTGGAATTGGCATTGTTTTGCATGTAACCGAACACCTCTCTTACCATACAGGGCAAATAGCTTTGTTAACCAAATTAATTACGCAAAAAGATTTGGGATTTTATGCAGGGTTAGACCTAAATAAAAAATAAGAATCCCTACTATTTTATTTTGGATAATTTTTGGGCAGCTAGTTCTAAAGTACTTTCTTTTTTAGCAAAGCAAAAACGCAATACTTTATTATCAGTTCCATTTTTGTAAAATGCAGAGAGTGGTATTGTAGTGATACCATATTCTTTGGTTAATCGAACCGCTAGTTCCATATCGGTTTCGTTCGAAAACTGCGCATAACTATAGCACTCAAAATAACTTCCGTGCGAGGGAATACATTCAAAAGGCGTTGCCTGCATTAAGGTTCTAAAATAATCCCTTTTCTGTTGTAAAAAATTACCAAGGTTTAAGTAGGCCGATTGATTCGGAAGATAATTAGCTAGTGCCACTTGCTTGGGTGTATCGCAACTAAAAGCATTAAACTGGTGCAGTTTTCTAAACTCTTTCATTAATGTTGGCGAACTAATACAATAGCCCAATTTCCATCCTGTACAGTGATAGGTTTTGCCAAATGAAAAACACACAAAACTTCTAGCCAATAAATCGGGATAGCGTAAAATACTTTGGTGTGCAATGCCATCATAAATTAAATGCTCATACACTTCGTCACTGAGTATTAAAATATTGGTTCCAGCTACTATTTTGCGCAGTTGTTCTATATCTGTTTCCGACAATACCGCCCCAGTTGGATTATGGGGTGTATTAATCATAATCATTCTTGTTTTGCTGGTAATTTTTTGTTGCACTTCCTCCCAAGGAATAGAATAGTTTGGATACGACAAAGAAATTAATACCGGTATCGCACCATTCACTTCAATGTTGGGGATATAACTATCATAGGCTGGCTCAAATACAATTACTTCATCGCCAGGGCGCAAAACGGTTGTTAGTGCGGTATAGATGGCATAAGTGCCGCCTGGTGTAATAGTAATATCCGTATCTGGATGAATGTTCGCGTTATATAATTGATTTGCTTTTTCTGCCAGTCTTTCGCGCAGTATAGGTAAGCCACTCATTGGTGCATACTGGTTAAAATCATCGCGCATGGCTTTGCTCACTAATTCGGTTAATGCTGCATCCATGCTAAAATCGGGAAAGCCCTGACCCAAATTTACCGCACCATATTCTGTAGCCAATTGGCTCATTACAGTAAATATAGAATTGCCAACAGCCGGTAATTTTGATGTGATGGATAGGTCCATGAATTGACTTTATTTTTGAAAGAACTTACTATAGTGCAATATTTTTCCTTCATTATCCATTCCCTCTAATACTACTCTAAATGATTTACTAAAATCGTTATTATAAAAAACAATTTTTACTTTTTTATTTTCACTGTCTGTTCTAATAACAGGATTCCATAATAAAGTATTACGGGTGTCTTGTGTATTAAAATTCACTTGTTGTTCTGCATAATTTGGTGAATAGAATTCACGAATAGGCGCATATCCTGGTACCATTATAAAATCCAAACCACGTGCGCTTCTATAGGCGTCTGCACCTTTCTTTAAATAAACAGCAATGGCGCCACCACCACCGCCAAATCCTCCAAAAAATGGTGGACGAAATACTTTAATAAAAGCAATATCACTAATGCTAATCATATTTATCTCATCTGCATTTACTTGGAATTCGTTCATATAAAAAGAAGTGTTTGAACCCCTCCATGTTACAATTGGATTAGACGAATTTAAATTGTTAATGGTTAAACCCGCAACCCTTCCTTGTAAATAAGATAGCACATCTTGGCCATTTACTTGTTCAGTCATATCAAACGAATAGCCATCTCCAAAAGAAAACATACCAGAAGTGTATTGATCATTGAGTTCTTGTATGCGCGATTTTACTTTTGAGTAAACAATCACTTCTTTGAGCGTGGTTTGTAATTTTAGCAATGCTGCTTTTTTCTGTTCATTAGCAAAATACAACATTCGAGCAGAACCAGTAGTGTCTATTAAAATATGTGTGGTATATAAAATACGTTTGGGATCGGCTTTTAATAAATTGGTTTGAATAATTACATTACTTCTAATAGACAAACCTGTTCCATTTAGTTTGTAAAATACTTTAGTCGTATCAAAAAACATTATGTCATTCTGTTTAAAAGTTCCGTCTGGAAGAAGGGGTAAAAACAACATTAATTTTGATGAATCTTTCGATAATAAAATCAAATTCATCAATGCCGCTTTTTTAATTTTTGAATCTGTTATATGTTCAATCTTGCCCAATAAATTCATATAACTCGAATCCATTAAAAAATGTGTGGGCTTATTGTAATCGTTAAATATTTCTTTCCAAGAAAACCTTCTCCAACCATTGGTAAGCATTACAAGGTCTAAATGATCTGAAACACTATCTGCATCTGAACTAAAATAATA
>JBAXPJ010000031.1:0-32087 GCA_037132335.1 Sediminibacterium sp.
TAGCGGTTGGTAGAATTATTGAAATGATTAGCAAAAGCAAGTATTACGATTCAACCGTTGTATTTATTACCCAAGACGATTCGCAATCTGGCTGGGATCATATTTCTGCATACAGAACAGTAGGATTAACCATCAGCCCATATAGTAGTAGTAAACTTGTTTCTACAAATTACAACCAAGTATCCATGCTTAGAACTATAGAACAAATTCTAGGTATACCCCCAATGAATATTATGGATGCTACCGCTAGAACCATGACAGATTGTTTTCAAGTTCAAAAAAATAGCAAGCCATATACAGCACTATCAAACAACATTCCTTTAAACCAAATGAATAAAGGCTTTAGCGCCCTAAATGGCAAAGCAAAAAAATACGCCAAACAATCATCTCAACAAGCCGCTTTTAAAGAAGTTGATGGTGGCGATGACGATACCATGAATCGGATTTTATGGTTTTATGCAAAAGGAACTGAAAAGTATCCGCAGGTACATTAAGCAGATATTGCAATAATCATATTTTAGATAATAAATTAGCAGTAAATTGCCGGCACTTCTAATTTAGTTATATGGCTCAAAAAATCTTATTTATTTGTGCGCTAGTTTTTTTGTCTTGTAAATCAAAACAAGAAACAATTAAACCTAGTATTTCGTCGATTTCTGAATCTATTTATGCTTCTGGATTAGTAAAAACAAATGACCAGTACCAAGTATTTGCTACCATTAACGGAATTATAGACCAAGTATATGTACAAGAAGGCTCTGTGGTAAAAAAAGGTGACCCATTATTTGCTATTTCAAACGAAACGCAGCAGCTGAATAAAGAGAATGCAGAACTAGCAGCAAACTTTGCCGATCTCAATGCCAATCAAAGCAAATTAACCGACGCTAAAATAGCCATCAACCAAGCCAAGAACAAACTAAAAAATGACTCTTTGTTATGGGTGCGTCAAAAAGCATTGTGGCAAGAACAAATTGGCACAAAAAATGAATTAGAACAAAGAGAACTAGTTTACCTAAATACCAAAGACAGCTATTCATCAGCCATACTTAAGTACGATGAATTAAAAAGACAATTAGATTTTACAGATGCACAGTCTAAAAAAAATCTACGCATATCCAATCAACAACAAAGTGATTTTACCATTAAAAGTAAAATCAATGGTGTAGTATATAGTTTGAATAAAGTAAAAGGCGAATTAGCTAGTCCGCAAACGCCACTTGCTGTTATTGGAGATGCAAGTAGTTTTATTTTAGAAATGCAAGTTGATGAATTTGATATTTTAAAAATCAAATTAGGACAGTTGGTAATGGTTAGTTTAGAAAGTTATCACGATAAAACTTTTGAAGCAACAGTTACAAAAGTAAACCCACTAATGAACGAACGCAGTAAGACTTTTTTGGTAGAAGCTGTATTTAAAACCCTTCCGGAAAAATTATATCCCAACATTAGTTTCGAAGCAAATATTTTACTTCAAACAAAAGAAAAAGTTTTGCTAATACCAAGAACTTATATGGTAGATGACTCAACTGTTTTATTGGGTAGCGGCGAAAAGAAAATGGTAAAAACAGGTTTGAAAGATTTTAATAAAATAGAAATTGTATCGGGCATTACTGCTACAGATGAATTGCTAAAACCTAAGCAATGAAAATAAAGCTGATTGCAAGTGTATCTATTTCTTTATTATTAGCCCGCTGGAAACAAACACTAGTGGCTGCTATTGGTGTTACTTTCAGTATCACAATGTTTATTACCTTACTCAGTTTCATGTCTGGACTAAATGATATGTTAGACGGGCTGATATTAAACAGAACACCACATGTTCGTTTATACAATGAAATTAAGCCGAACAAAAATCAGCCAATTGATCAAACAGAAAAATACAAGCAATACTATAATTTTATTAGTTCTATAAAACCAAAAAATGATCGTGCTGAAATTTACAATAATAGCGCCATCATGCAGTCTTTAAAAAAAGACAATCGCGTACTTGGTTTTGCGCCAAAAATTGTTGCCCAGGTTTTTTATAATGTTGGACCAATCGATTTAACTGGCGCCATCAATGGAATAGATGTTGACGAAGAAAATCGCCTGTTTTATTTAAGTACCTATGTTACCTCCGGAAATTTTATTGATTTAAAAAACATTCCTAATAGTATTATTTTAGGCAAGGGTGCAGCAGAAAAAATGATGGCAAATATTGGTGACGTCATTCAAGTAACTACTACCAAAGGAGAAAGAGTTCCATTAAAAGTGGTGGGCTATTTTCAATCGGGCATTGCAGAGATAGATAAGGTTCAGAGTTATGCTACCATTAAAACAACACAAAAATTACTGGGCGAATCCACCAGTTATATTACAGATATTCAAGTGAAATTAAAAGACGTTTTGCAAGCGCCAGCGGTAGCCAAAGAATACCAAGAATTATACCAAGTAGAAGCGGTAGATGTGCAAACAGCCAATTCACAATTTGAAACAGGTAGTTCTATTAGAACCTTAATTTCTTATTCGGTGGGTGTAACATTATTAATTGTAGCTGGGTTTGGTATTTACAATATTTTGAACATGATGATTTACGAAAAAATGGATTCTATTGCTATTTTAAAAGCAACCGGATTTTCGGGCAAAGATGTAAATGCGGTATTCATTTCCATTGCATTGAGCATTGGTATTTTCGGTGGCATTCTAGGATTGATATTTGGCTTTGGCTTATCGTCTATTATTGACCAGATTCCATTTAATACTGCTTCGCTTCCTACAGTAAAAACCTATCCTATTAATTACAATCCTAAGTTCTATATCATTGGCGGAATTTTTTCAATTGTTACCACTTATATGGCAGGCTATTTTCCTTCCAGAAAAGCAAGTAAAATAGATCCCGTAATTATTATTAGAGGAAAATAATATGAGTAATAAAATATTAGAAGCTAAAAATATTTGCAAATACTTTCACGATCCTACAACAGTGCAAGTATTAAATAATGTTAGTTTCTCAATAGATAAAGCGGAGTTTGTTTCTGTGATAGGAAAATCTGGTTGTGGCAAATCTACTTTATTGTATATCCTTTCAACAATGGATACCGATTACCAAGGAGATTTAATTATTGATGGCCAGTTAATGCGTAACAAAAAAGAAGCAGACTTAGCAAAAATTAGAAACGAAAAAATTGGTTTTGTTTTTCAATTTCATTATTTGTTAAATGAGTTTTCGGTGTTGCGCAATGTAATGTTACCCGGTTTAAAATTCGGCAAATATTCAGAACAAGAAGTAGAACACCGCGCAATAGAAAAATTAAAAATACTTGGGATAGAAAACGAAGGCTTAAAAATGCCCAATCAATTATCTGGCGGACAAAAACAACGTGTAGCTATTGCCCGCGCACTTATTAATGACCCGTTGATCATTATGGGAGATGAGCCAACCGGAAACCTCGACAAAAAAAATAGCGAAATTGTTTTTCAAATATTTAAAGAATTAGCTACTGTTTATCATCAGTCTTTATTAATTGTTACACACGATAATGAATTTGCGACCAGAACCAATCGCATCATTGAAATGGAAGACGGGCGCATTATAAAAATGTAATTGTTATGAAAAAAATTTCAAAATCTATGTCGGCTATTGTAGCACTGACTTGTATGGTTTTTGTTGGGTTTTCTAGTATTGCATTTAAAGAAAAACCTTCGGTTAAAGAAACAGAACCCAATATTATTATTGTGAATTTTGATGATTTGGGTTATGGCGATTTAGACATCACTGGTGCTATTGGATACCAAACACCTAATATGGATAAGATGGCCAAGGAAGGGATGTTTTTTAGTCAGCTATATTCTGCGCAAGCGGTTTGCTCTGCCTCTCGTACCGGACTTTTAACCGGTTGCTATCCCAACAGAATTGGTATTTCTGGCGCACTGATGCCTACTAGTAAAATTGGAATTAGTAACAACGAATTAACCATTGCAGAAATGCTTCGTGCCAAAGGTTATGCTACTGCTGCTTTTGGTAAATGGCATTTAGGACATCTGCCTGAGTTTTTACCATTACAACATGGGTTCGATGTGTTTTTTGGTATTCCTTATTCGCACGATATGTTTCCACACTATCCTACCAATAAAACAGAATATCCGCCACTTCCTTTAATTGAGGGCAATACAACGGTTCAAACCAATCCAGATTTATCAATGTTTACTACTTGGTTTACAGAGCGCAGTATTTCCTTCATCGAACAAAATAAAAACAAACCATTTTTTTTATACTTAGCACATCCATTGCCGCATGTACCACTAGCGGTTTCAAATAAATTTAAAGGCAAGTCGGCACAAGGAATGTATGGCGATGTGGTAATGGAATTAGACTGGAGCATTGGTCAAATAAGAGAAACACTTGCCAAATTACACCTCGAAAAAAATACCTTACTCATTGTTACTTCCGACAATGGACCCTGGTTAAATTATGGCAACCATGCGGGAAGTACAGGTGGCCTCAGAGAAGGGAAAGGCACATCGTTTGAGGGTGGCCAACGCGTACCTTGTATTATGAGCTGGCCGGGGGTTATACCTGCGGGAACAGTAAACAATCAAATGGCCTCCGAAATAGATTTCTTGCCCACTATTGCAGCCATTACTGGCGCAGCTGTTTCATCAAACAAAATAGATGGCGTAAATATTTTTCCATTACTAAAAGGTCAAATGGATAGTAGCCCTCGAAAAAGTTTTCTCTATTATTATCGCGCCAATAGTTTAGAAGCTATTCGATACGAAAATTACAAACTGGTATTTCCGCATCCGGGTAGAACCTACGAAGGTTACCTTCCTGGTAAAGATGGAATGCCTGGCCCTGGCACAGAAAATTTTCAGTTCCCTGCAGGCTTGTACGATTTACGCAGAGACCCGGGAGAGCGCTATAACCTAATAGATCAATTACCCGAAGTGGTAGCACAGTTAACCAAATTAGCCAATGAAGCAAGGGCCGATTTAGGCGATGACCTCACTAATAATTTGGGAACAAACAGAAGGGCTCCTGGAAAATCTACTAAATAATTTTAGCTAGGTGCCGCATGGTTTTTAATTGAATTTTTATCTTAACTTAACTGCTTAGTTTGAAAAACAATTATTGTAAACCCAAGAAAACCTTGCCATGTCGTCTAGAAAAAAATTTCTGCTACAATCCTCTGCCTTGTTGGGTGGTGGCTTATTAGCATCCGCCGTTGACAATCAAGTATTTGCCATTTTTAACAACCGTATTATGCCTTCCGACCAATTAAATGTTGGCGTAATTGGCGTTAATGGAATGGGTTGGGCCGACGCTACTTCAGCTATAAAAATTCCGGGTGTAAACTTGGTGGCCATTTGTGATATTGATAAATCGGTCATTCAAAATCGCCTAAATGAATTGACTAAAAAGAATATCGATATTTCTAGAATAAAAATCTACAACGACTATCGCAAATTGTTAGAACAAAAAGATATTGATATAGTAATTATTGGCACACCAGATCATTGGCATGCATTGATGATGATTGAAGCGGTACAAGCAGGTAAAGACGTATATGTAGAAAAACCAGTTGGTAATTCTATTATAGAATGTAGAACCATGGTGGCTGCCCAACAACGCTATAATAAAGTGGTACAAGGTGGTCAGTGGCAACGCAGTCAACAGCATTTTAAAGATGCGGTAAGTTTTGTACACAGCGGACAATTAGGAAATATTAGAACCGTAAAAGTTTGGTGTTACCAAGGTTGGATGCGTCCTCAACCAGTAGTGCCAGATAGCGCACCACCCGAAGGTGTAGACTACAAACAATGGCTAGGACCCGCTACTACCAGGCCTTTCAACTCTAGCAGATTCCATTTTCATTTTCGTTGGTTCTGGGATTATGCAGGTGGCTTAATGACCGATTGGGGTGTTCACTTATTAGACTATGCATTAATTGGTATGAAAGCCGATACACCAAAATCAATAGACGGTTTGGGCGGAAAATTTGCTTATCCTGAACTTGCCGAAGAAACACCAGATACGCTTACTACTATGTATGAGTTTGATAATTTCAATTTAATTTGGGACTCTGCAATGGGTATTGACAATGGTTCTTATGGCAGAGACCACGGCATTGCTTTTATTGGGAATAATGGTACCCTTGTTTTAAATAGAGGCGGATGGGAAGTGATTGAAGAAAAACAAAGCAAAAGCAAAGTGAGTAGCCCATTAAAAAAATCAGTAGACAACGGATTAAATAAACACTGGGAGAATTTTGTAAGCGTTGTAAAATCGCGCAAAATGGAAGAACTAAATTGTTCTATTCAAGCAGGAGCGCACGTTGCAACGGTTGCTCAAATGGGCAATATTTCTTTTAGGTCTCAACAAAAATTACACTGGGATAAAGCCAAAGCAAAATTCACAGACCAAGCCATTAACGATAAATATTTATTAAAGCCATACCATAACGGCTATCACTTACCAAAAATTTAATTGTATGAAGTACAAAATAGTTAGTCTATTTTTTTTAGCAAGCATTGCAACGGTATCTGTAAATGCACAAGTAAAACACGATCCAAAAGAAACGGAATATTATACCCCGGTTCCAAAAGTAGTTACGCCTGTAGTGAATCACAAAGCACCTTCGGATGCCATTGTTTTATTAGACGGAAGCAATTTAGACGAATGGGTGCCAGAGAAAGATCCTAGTTCGCCCATTAAATGGACACTAGAAAATGGTGGCATGACGGTTAATAAAAAAGCAGGCGATTTGCAAACCAAGCGATTGTTTACAGACTATCAATTGCATTTAGAATATTTAATTCCAGCCAATGTTACAGGTAACGGACAAGGCCGAGGTAATAGCGGAATTTTCTTTGCAGGATTGCCTTTTGGCGCAGGTGGATATGAATTACAAGTACTAGATAACTATATTAACACGACCTACGTAAACGGACAAGCAGGTAGCATCTACAAACAAAATCCACCACTAGTTAATGCTTGTTTACCTCCAGGCGAATGGCAAACTTATGATGCTGTTTGGACCGCACCAAGGTTTAACGAAGACGGTACTTTAAAATCAGCAGCACGTGTAACTGTTTTTCACAATGGTGTTTTAGTGCAACTGAATTTTGAATTAAAAGGAGATACACCTTATGTTGGTGCACCTTCTTATGTAAAGCACGGACCAGCACCACTAAAACTACAAGCACACGGAGATAAAAGTGAACCGATTAGTTATAGAAATATTTGGGTTAGGGAATTATAAAAAAACTTTCTTCCGTAAAATGAAAGAGGCTGTATCATTTATTGATACAGCCTCTTTCATTTCAGTAGCTTTTCAGCCATATTAAAATAAATCTATTGCAGCTGTTTTAAAGATCTGCAATACAAAATTATTTTTTCCATTTATCAGCCAGCGCTTTTATAAAATATCCACCTACTACACTTCTTGCTTGAAAGCCCACTTGGTTACCATTGGTGGTTTCGTGCCAGTCACTTAATGGAACGCGTATAGCTGTTTCTTGTGCAAATTTTTGTAGCGGTAAAATAATGGCTTCAAAATCTTTTTGATTATTGGCAAGGGTTGCGCTCCACATTATCCAGTCGGACTTGGTATAGGTTTTTCTACTATCAAGTGGTAATCCAAATGCATTTTGTTTGGTGAGGTACCAAGCAATTTCTTTTTGATACACACTAGCAGGAAATAAATTCAGCCCCAATAATTTATCCCAAACCAAATTGTATTTCTGACTCCAAGAATTTTTATTGTCGAAAGTAAGCGCGTAGTGATCGCCAGCATCTGCTAACTGCATCCATTGAATAGCCATTTGTTTGGCCATAGTTTGGTATTTTTCTGCTATTTCTTTTTTACCCAACATTTTTGCAATCATGGCATATCCACCAATTCCAACAATTGCTTTTACTGAAAGATTTGCATTTCTGGCCAAGTGACCAGCAAAATCATCGGTACACAATTGGTTGGTAGGATCTAGTCCTTCTTTGCTTAAATACTCTGCCCAAGTGCTTAATGTTTTCCAGTGTTTTTCGCTGTACTTAGCATTGCCTTCTGCCTTGGCAATACCTGCTGCTAAAATTAGCATATTACCACATTCTTCTACTGGCATATCGGTTCCATAAGTTTGTCCATTAGCAATTGGATAAGTGCCCAAATCGTGAGGTGCAATGGGTTTGGTCCATTTGCCAGATTCGCAGAAATAGAAAATACCATTCATCATCCCTTTTAATAAATCGGGATTGTACATTAAAAATAAAGGTGCAGAAGGATAAGTTACATCCACCGTATTAATGGATCCATTGCTAAAATTTTCTTTCGATAAAAACAAAATTTCTCCCGACGGACTCTTTAATAATTTATGCGCAGCAATTGCTTGACGATAAGCCAATACCGCTAATTTGGCATAGGCTTCTCCACCAGCTTTTAATGCATCGTTATACACACGTTTATTAGCAGAATCACATTGCTGCATAATTTTTTTATAGTCGCGCGCTGCTGCCATAAATTCTGTCCAAAGGCTAGAAGTATTATTGTTATTCCACCAAGCTTTTAAATTTTGGTTAAAATATTGCACCGAATAAATATCATCATATCCTATCATTAACATTCTATCTACTGGTGTAGCTGAAACTTTTCCTAAATCAAAAACAGTATTCAACAACATTTTTGTTCCTTGTTGTTTTGCTACAATTGGTTGCTTATTATTGAAAGCATTCAAATAATCATTGTAGCCAGTAATACTTGTAGTGGCATTTTTACCATTAGTTGCTACATTTAAATAACCCCAATCAATTCTAAGGTCGTCGCCTTTTTTTTCTAAAACAGGTTGCGCTACTGTTCCAGCTCTTAAAATAGTTAGCCCTTCTGTAATTTCTTTTTCAGCAATAATTTCTTGCGACTCATTGTCTGCAGCAAGTGTGGTAGAAACGCCTGTGTACAATTGCACAGCGTGTGTTTTGCCATCTGTTGCATTTGCAGAAAAACTCATATAAGAAATTGGTCTCGACAATACATGCAGGTTATTCATTAACAATGGAGAAGTAAAGGATAGTTTTAAATTCACTGCCCCACAAGTAAACTGATACAAGGTTTGAGTGGCTTTAACTTCTACACTTTTTTGTACCGCCGTTAAAATTGTAGGAATTGAATTAGGAATTTTTTCATTTAATAAACCACCTTCTAAAAAGCCTGCACCACCTGTATTTGTGCAATGAATGGCTAAAACATTCTCGCCTAATTTTAGTTTGTTTTTAATGGCATCAGCCACCGGATACAAGTTTGCATTATTGTTTTTACAATCGCACTTAAATACTAATTCTCCATTTAAAAACACTTCTACATTATCGTCGTGGTGGAGGTTTATAAATAATTTATTTAGGTTGAGTTCTTTCAATACAAAAGAACGACGCACCCAAATATCTTTTGATCTCCAAATGGTTTTCCCTTTTTTTAAATTGGTTACAAAAGGCGCTTCTGCTTTTTTCCAATCGGTGGCTGCAAAATCTATGTTTTTCCAATTAGCAGTTGGCGCTGTTTCGGTATAACTATATTGGTAAAATTGTGTGTCAGAAATGGGTAAAATGGTATCGTATACTTTTTGATCGCTACCCATAAACTGGTAGAGCTGTCCATCTACTTTTAAAATGCCTTTTAATGGCTGATCTGCACCAGTCCAGTGTTTGGTATTGCTAGCATTTAACTCGTTGGTAAAAGACCAAACACTAAAATAGGGGTCATGGGTAATTAATGGATAAGCAGGCGCTTTACTCACTTGGGCAAATACCGATTGCACACAAAACAATAACAAAAAAACAGGCAAGCGTTTCATACAATTTTTTTTAGTGTTTAAAACTATCTAAATTTTTCGAGGCAATTGCATATCTAATAAAACTAAATCTACTATATCGGCATAGTTGTTATTTTTGTAAAATGCCAAACCCAATTATTTGTATCGGAGCCGCACTAGTAGACGAATTAATTCATGCTAGTAGTGAGTTGTTATTAGCTACCACCAATGATGCAGTAGTGACCAAAACAGCCGGTGGCGTTTCCAGAAATATTGCCCAACAGTTGGCTATTATTGGTGTGCCAGTTCAACTAATTAGTGTTTTTGGAAATGATAGCGATGGAGATTGGTTGAAAAAAACTTGTACAACAGCAGGTGTTAGGCTAGACGCTTCCATTACAAAAGAAGGTCTTTCTGGAAAATATACCGGTATCTTAAACGTAGACGGGTCTTTGTTTTCGGCGTTTTTAACCAATGCAGCCAATCATTTAATAACACCCGAACACCTTGCAGCACATACCGATTTATTAAAAACGGCTTCTTATTTATTGGGTGATGCTAATTTGAGTGTTGAAACAGTTGAATGGTTACTCGATTTTAGCAAAACAGCTGGCATTCCTTTTATATTAGAACCTGTATCAGTTCCGCCTGCAAGAAAATTCAAAGACGTAAACCTATCTGGGCTGTATTTAATTACGCCCAATGAAGACGAATTACCCGTTCTCTGTTCCGACAAAGCTTTTTTAACGCAACTTCAAGTAGAAGAGCTTTTAAACAAAGGCATTCAAAACGTATGGTTGCACAATGGCAAGCAAGGATCTGCGCGCTACAGCAAAGACCAAACCATTAGTTTACACGCACCAGATATTGAAGTAGTAGATTGCACAGGTGCTGGAGACGGCTCTTTATCTGGCTATCTTTTAGGAAAATACTTAGGTAAAAACGAAATGGATTGTATGAAATTAGCCCATACTTTATCGGCAGAAATTTTACAAGTAAACGGTGCTATTGCAACTCATTTAACGCAAGCTATTTTATTAGACCATGTAAGTAAATACTATCCAGACTAATGAAAGCCTATTTAGATATCCATCCCGAAGTACAATTAGCGCTTGCTCAAAACAAGCCAGTAGTGGCATTGGAGTCTACCATCATTTCACATGGAATGCCTTATCCGCAAAATATTGAAACGGCATTAGCACTGGAAGCCATTGTGCGAGAAAACGGCGCCATTCCTGCAACTATTGCCATTATTGACGGAAAATGCAAGGTTGGATTAAGTCAAAATGAATTAGCAGCATTTGCGCAATCCAAGAATACTTGGAAAGTGAGTTTGAGAGATATGCCCTATGTTATTAGCCAACAATTAATGGGCGCCACCACTGTTGCTGCTACTATGCGTATTGCTGCAATGGCTGGTATTCGCGTATTTGTAACAGGTGGCATTGGCGGCGTTCATAGAGATGCAATAAATACAATGGATATCTCTGCCGATTTAACCGAAATGGCACAAACCTCTGTAGCTATCATTTCGGCTGGGGTAAAATCAATTTTAGATATTGGACTAACACTAGAATATTTAGAAACAAAAGGAATACCGGTAGTTACAGTGGGGCAAAATAGTTTTCCTAGTTTTTATTCGAATAGCAGCGGATTTGATTCACCTTTAAGATTAGACAATGCTTCATCTATAGCTGCACTGTTGCACACGAAATGGCAAATGCATTTATCGGGCGCCGTGCTTATTGCTAATCCAATTCCGGTAGCACAAGAAATTCCTGCTGCCATTATTGAAACAACGATTGTACAAGCACTAGCAGCAGCAAAAGCAGCCAATGTATTTGGAAAAAACCTAACCCCTTTTTTATTAAAATATATTGCAGATCATACCAATGGAGAAAGCCTAGCATCAAATATTGCACTCATTAAAAACAATGCAAAATTAGGCGCAGAAATAGCAGTTGCTTATAGTAGTCAATCCTTTCATTAACCCAAAAAATATGAAAAAATATTGCGGCTTTTTGTGTTTATTTTTATTTGCTTGTAGTACTCAAAAATTAACAACCCATGCTCCTGTTAACCCCATTACAGGAACAGATTTTTACAAAACAGCTGTTGCCTATAATTGGCAAAAAAGAGACAGTTTTGCTGTTGAAGTTATTTTAAATGGCAACCTGCCAAAATTTTATAAAAAATTTACGCCCATTCATACCAGTATTATTGGCCCCAATCAAAAAACAATTCATGCAACCTATTTTGTAGCCAGCGACTACCTAGTAATTGGTAATGATACCGATTGGGCAAGAATTCCGCTAACCCCTATTGCTGCGCAAAAAATTGCCGATAGTTTTCATTGTTTTTTGCCCACTAAAAAAATGGTGGATGAAATTTACCTCAACAGCAAAGTGAAGCTAGCACCGGTTCCTATGTATGCGTTTAGAGATAGTACCATTACCATGTGGCAACACCATTTAATGATTGAGGGCCAAAGAAAAGGTAGAAAAGGATTGATATCGGGCATTAAAAAAGACGTGGTATTAAGCAATAAAATAACCCAGCAAGTAAAAACCAATAAAGTGGCTATTTATGGATGGCACTTATTAAGTGGAAAGCCTATTCAGCCGGTATATGCCGGACATGTAAACTGGTATGCCGACTACAGCCATGGCATTCGATTGGTTATGGATCAAGTAATTGTAGATGGCAAAAAAATGAACTATCAAACTGTTTTAAGAGATTCAGTCTTAAGAGGTTTACTAACCGACGAAACAGACCCGATTTTTTATCATTATTAGTTTTATAAATAGTTAATGATTCTATTTGTATTTTGCAGTTTATACAAATGATCAGCGCGCATATTTTATGGTTAAACTTATTCTACCCTTTTTATTATTTTCAATTGTAGCAAGTGCGCAACAAAATCCAATTTTGTTTCAGCAACAAAGCTGGGCAAGTTTTAATTTACAAACAAAATTTAAAAACAACTGGGGCACTTGGTTTGACGCAGAAGTTCATACCAAAGAGAATTATTTTAACCAGTTTTCGCAAGCAACTTTTCGTTTAGCAGGAACATATTATTTAAAGAACAAAAATAGACTAGCCGCAGGAATTGGCTATACCGATTTTTTTCCAGCAGAGGGGCATAAATATATTTCAGTTCCTGAACGATTTACCTGGCAGCAGTTTCAGTGGTATAATAATAATGAGCACCATAAATTATGGCAGTGGTTTAGGCTAGAACAAAGATGGAAAGCAAAAGTAGTGGATGATTATACACTAGCAAATTCATCTACATTTTATCAAAAGTTGCGGTATAATATTACTTATCAGGTTCCTTTAAATAAAAACGGATTCGGTCCTAAAAAGCCATTTTTATCTACTAGCGAAGAATTGTATTTGTATTATGGCGCAACAATACCCAATCACGTGCTTGATCAAAACCGGGTATTTGTAGGATTAGGATACGCCTTAAATAAACATGAAAACATTATTTTCGGTGTTTTAAATATCATCCAAGAAAACACCCAAGGCACACAATACATAGACAACAATGTATTACGTGTAACTTTCTTCGAAAATATTGGGTTCTAAATTGCAACAATTTGTTTAATTTAAGGCTTTGGTATTTAAAAAATCAACACCATATTTTATGCCTTCCACGAATCAAACAGGAATCGCTCCAGCAAACAATAGCCCATTAAATCATTTAGACGAATGGGAAAAAGATATTTTAAATCGCTACCCAGATCCTTCTGAGATAGCTACCAATAAAGCAACAGAGGCCTTTAGAAATTACGAAGAACCAACAAGGGATACGGTTAAAGAATTCTATCGACTCAACCACCAATACCAATCTTACGATTATGTGTTAGAGAAAAAAGCCAACTATTTGCAGTTCAATAAAAAAGAAATGCCCATTTGGAATGCGTTTGATTTTTTAAATGAATTGGTAGATGATTCAGATCCGGATACTAGTTTAGACCAAATGCAACACCTATTACAAACCTCCGAAGCCATTAGAAAAGATGGCCACCCAGACTGGATGGTATTGATTGGACTGATACATGATATGGGAAAAGTTTTATGCCTTTTTGGTGAGCCACAATGGGCGGCAGTTGGTGATACTTTTCCGGTGGGATGTGCTTTTTCGGACAAAATTGTTTACCCAGAATTTTTTGCCAATAATCCAGATATTGACCATCCCATTTATAGTACAAAATATGGTATTTATTCGCCTAATTGCGGTTTAAAAAATGTACACCTTTCTTGGGGTCACGATGAATACGTGTACCATATGATGAAAGATTATTTGCCAGAAGAAGGATTGTATATGTTGCGCTATCATTCATTTTATTCGCAGCACCGAGAAAATGCGTATGATCATTTGATGGATGAGCACGACCATGAAATGTTTAAATGGGTTAACCTATTTAACCCTTATGATTTGTACTCAAAGAATCCAGACCAAAAAAGTTGGGAAGAATTAAAACCCTATTACCAAGCATTGGTTGCAAAATATTTGCCCGCTACTTTAAAATTTTAAAAAAATCGTTTACCTATTAATAGATCGCTTCTATGTACAAAAGAATTAGCATTATTTTTTTATTACTTGCTACATTGGCACAAGCCCAAGTAGTTCAAAGAAATATTTTATCAAAGAAATACCCAATAAAAAGTTTCGAACAAATTTTGGTGCCTAAAACTAGTTACCATCCTTATCCAAAAACAATTGAAGAATGGAAAAAATTTGTGCCCGATTCTATTCTTAAAATAGTTGTAAAAAATGGGGAAGGTTTTTTGAATTTTAAATTCGAACCCATTCCTGGATCTATTGCCATGGAGTTTACAAGAACTGGTGATAGACAAAAACAAGAAACGATTTCTTTTAAAAAACGTGGGGCCTTATTTAGTTTAATTTTAGCAGAAAGTATTGAAAATAAAAATAGATTTACCGAAGCCATTTTTAATGGTGTTTGGTCTATCTGCGAAGAAAGTTTTTGGGGCGCTGCAGCACATATTGGTGGCACAGGCTTACCAGATCCTTCAAATCCTGTGGTTGAATTATTTTCTGCAGAAACCGCATCGGTATTAGCTTTAACAGATTATTTTGTTGGAGAAAAATTAGATAAAATCAATCCGCAAATACGTAAACGAATATATTTTGAAACCAATCGTCGATTATTAGACCCTATGCTAACCAAAGGAAGTTCTTATAAATGGATGAGCAAAACCGAACCTGTAAATAACTGGAATCCATGGATTATTTCTAACTGGATCACGGCTATTTTATTGCTAGAAAACGACGAAAAGAAAAGAACATTAATGGCACACAATGCCATGGAAGGTTTAGATGCTTATATTAATGGCTTAGGCGAAGAAGGCGGTTGCGACGAAGGACCAAGTTATTGGTTTGCTGCGGGTGCAAGTGTGTACGATTGTTTAGAAATATTTGCTGGTGCTTCAAATAATAAAGTGAAAATTTTTGAAGAACCTTTAATTAAAAAAATGGGCGGCTACATTTATAAAATGCATATTGGAAAAAATTATTTTGTAAATTTTTCCGATGCAGATCCTACTGTTGTTGCAGATGGAATTATGTTATACCGTTTTGGAAAAGCCATTAACGACCAACAAATGATTGGCTTTGGGCAATGGGCTTTTAAAAATTATCCGCCGAGCTTTTCGAATCTTCCTACCAATACTTTTTCTTGTGCTAGAAGGATACAGAATTTAATGAGCCTTCAACAAATGAATACTAGCCCACTACCTTATGTAGCTCCTACTGCTGCTTGGATTAGTGATATCCAAGTATTAACTGCTAGAACCAATGAGGGATTGTTTTTAGCTACACATGGTGGTCATAATGCAGAAAGCCATAACCACAATGATGTGGGTGATTTTATTGTATATGCCAACGACGAACCGATTATTATTGATGCAGGTAGAGGTAATTATACTGCCAGAACTTTTTCATCACACAGGTATGAATTATGGTTTACCCAATCTAATTACCACAACTTACCACTTGTTAATAATTACGGTCAATCTGCTGGTAGAGAATTCGAAGCAACAAATGTACAAGCAGTTGTTAACGAAAAAGAAGCTAGCCTATCTAGCAATATTGCAGCGGCTTATCCAAAGGAAGCTGGTATAGAAAAATGGAATCGATTGGTTAAGTTAGATCGATTAAAAAATTCAATTAGCATTACAGATGATTATGCTATAAAAGAATTGCGCATTCCTATTCAACAAATTTTTATGACGGTCTGCCAAGTAGATATTAGTGAATCAGGTAAAATAAAATTAACAACGCCATCTAATCAGCAATACGTAATTCATTATACCCCGGGCATTTGGTCGGTTGGAATTGAACAGCCTTCAACAGAAGGTGCAGAGTATAGTAGTTTTAAAACCAAATGGAATAACCTTCCTGTGCAAAGAATCGTTTGTATTAAAAGAGGCTTGGCTACAAAGGGAAGCCACGAATTTTCAATAACGGCTAATAAAAAATAAATCGATTTTATTAGCTACTAATTATCCAACGAAACATCATCGTCATTTATATCTGTATCCGTTATGTCGGGTAATATTAATTTAGTGTCTATCTCATTCAAGGATTCTACACTTCTTAATTTACGCTGAATTGCTTTGGTGCGCATACCCATTACATCATCTAATTGATCCATTCCGGTTTGAATGTTTTTTTGTGCTTTTTGCATGAGTCCTCCAAAACTTTCAAACTCTTTTTTAACAGCACCCAATACTTTCCATACCTCACTGCTACGTTGTTGAATAGCAAGGGTTCTAAAGCCCATATGGAGGCTATTTAGTATAGCGGCTAGTGTGGTAGGGCCAGTTACTACAATCTTATAGGTGCGCTGTAATTCTTCTAATAAACTAGCTTTTCTAACTACTTCAGCATAGATCCCTTCAAATGGTAAGAACATAATACCAAAGTCGGTGGTATTTGGCGGATCAATGTATTTTTCACTAATGTCTTTGGCCATTTTTTTAATGGTATTCTCCAGTGTTTTTTGGGCCTGTTCAATTTGAACGGTGTCGCCAATATCATAAGCAGTTTGTAATTGCTCATAAATATCTTTGGGAAATTTGGCATCAATAGGCAGCCAAACTTGGTGATTGTTTTCATCTTTACCAGGCAACTTCACCGCAAACTCTACTAAATCACTACTACCTTGTTTTGTTTTTACGTTTGCCTCATATTGATCAGGTGCTAAAATTTGTTCTAATAACATAGACAATTGTACTTCACCAATTCCGCCACGCATTTTTACATTGCTTAATACCCTTTTTAGTCCGCCCACATCTTGTGCAAGGGTTTGCATTTCGCCCAAACCTTTTTGTACTTCAATTAATTGCTTACCCACGGTTTCAAAACTTTGGCCCAATCTTTCACTCAATGTTTTTTCTAATTTCTCTTCTACGGTTGTGCGAATGAACTCTAACTTATTTTCTGTATTGCGCATTAATTCGCTCTGCTTAATTTCCATTTGAGCGAATTTCTCTTTTTGTAGGTCATTAAATGAACTGACGTTTTTATCGAAGGTTTCTTGAAAACCTTTAAATGCATTAATGAGCGCATCACGCATCAGCGAATTATCTGCCTTGGCTTGTTCGTTGAGGTCTTTGAGTTTTTCCGCAACTTTATCAGTTATTTTATCGAGCTGCTCTACTGTTTTAAAGGTCAACTCTTTTTGCTCGCTTTTTAACTCATCAAATTTATTGCGTTGCTCTAAGGTAAAGTCTTTGAGACTAGCATTGAGTTCTGTTCGATTGTCTTTTGCTATACTGGCATTTTCTTCGCGATTGATTTTAAAATCTTGTTTTAAGCCAGCATCCATAGCCATTAAAATCGCTTGAATTTCATTGAGCTTGTTAATTAAAGCAGGATTTTCGCTACTGGTTTTATTCCTAAATAAAATAATTAAAACGATGGCTAAAATAAGTAGTGCAAGAATGGCAAGCAGAAAAATATTGTTCATAGTGAAGGTTATAACTAACCATAAAACTACACAAATTTTTCTGGGAATAAATTAAGAATCGATGGTGTTGTATGAGTTAAAAAATGAATTCAAATTTTGAAAGACTAATAGGTTTACCAAATATAGGTTCCTACAGATCCGGCTTCTAAATAACTAGTAACCCATTTTCCATTGTATTTAATATTAAACATTTCTGGCGCGCTACCATCATTTTCTACTATCAATACTTTATTTCCTGCAGGAGTTTTAAATGCTACATTATATAAGTTACCAATATTATTACTAGCGATTCTTATGGAGCCAAAGGGTACAAATTTTGAAGCATGTGCAACTATATAATAACCCACATTTTTGGTATAAGTATCGGCCGTATTTATAGTTATAGCACCCAAACAAGTACTACAACCTCCTTGCGTGTGCGGACCAAAATAAGGGTCATTTGCTAAATTCCATTCCAAAGCATTTTTACTCCAATTTCTGGTAGCACCAATAATTACATTTTTAACATGCCATTTTAGGTCGCCATCAAATGTGCCATTAGAAGCAGTGTATTGTTCTGTGAAATACAAATTTTTATCGGGAAATGAATTATGCACTGTAGATAAAACACTAATGTCTCCGGCGTATAAATGAAATGCAGTTCCATCAACAAAAGGCTTTGCAGTATTGTCTGCTAAAATAGACATCGGATAATCTGGTCTATCGCAATTGTGGTCGTAAATAACAATTTTAGTACTAAGATTTGCCGTTTGAAAACTAGGTCCTAAGTTATTTTTTACAAAATTCGCTTGCTCCGCAGCAGTCATTATCATGCAAGGATTATTGCCAGGATTTAAGGGTTCGTTTTGAGGCGTTACTGCATCAATGGTAATACCCTGTGCTTTCATTTTTTGAATATACTTTACAAAATATTGGGCATATGTTTGATAATATATGGACTGTAAACTTCCTGCTTTAGTACTATTATTGTCTTTCATCCAAACAGGCGCAGACCAAGGCGAAGCCATGATTTTAATCAACGGATTAATGGCTATAATTTCTTTTAATAAAGGAATTAAATGAATAGTGTCTTGGCTTAAATTAAAATTAGTTAACGAGGGATCTGTTTGTCCCGTGTTTAAATCATTGTAACTAAAAGGGGCCGGATCTAAATCAGATGCGCCTATACTAATTCTCAAATAAGAAATACCAATTGCATTATTAGTAGCACCAAATAACTCTTGTAACAATGCTTGTTTTTTTGAAGCAGACAAAGATCTAATTACTTGTGCACTTCCACCCGTAAGTGAAAACCCAAAGCCATCCATGGATTGAAATTTTTGGTTTTCATCTACTTCAATATTTGAATATACATTGGCCGTTGTACCAAAACCTAAAATCGTATTTTGTTTTTCTAACAATACCGATTTATTTGCCTTAGTTAACCAAAAATCAACTTCGTTAGTTATAACAGTTTGCGTTACTGTTGCAGTTGTGTCAATTGCCTTAGGACCGCAATTCATTTGAAAAAGTGCTATAAAAATTAGCAGTACTAGATTCATCCTTGTTATTTTTTTTCGCATCTTATTTTTCAATAAATAACATAAAACCAATACTTGTTTTATTGAAATACTTACCTGCTTACAACAAAATCATTTGTTGTATCAAATATTGAATTTGTCATGTAAGCAGAAATTTTAAATGAAGTATACACTAAAATAAAAAGAGACGGGGGTAGTAATTGGGGGCAATACTATCTCTTATTCATTTTAGTGTATACTTATTAGTTGCTTTTAAAGCGATTTCAATTTTAAGTACCAAGCATTTCCAGTTTCTGTGCCCTGAGCTCTTAAGTACATATACGTTGGAGTAATAGCCATTATCTCGTACTCTCTTTGCAAAGAACCGTATCCGATAAATGTGTTATTGCCACCTAGTAAAATACTAGTTTGGGTAGATGGGGTTGAGGCTGCTATGTTTGAGCTAGCTGGAATAAAACTAAAACTGCTAGTTCCACCTGCATAACTATAACAAGCTTCTCCACCAGACGAAGGAATATTAGGAATGGAAGCTAATGAACCAGTTTTTGTAAAGACACCATCGGGGCTTGTTACTTGCAATGTATAGGTATTGCTAGCCACAACTTTTGTAAAAGTGAATGATGTTGTATAAAAACAATTACAACAACCTACTTTTTCATTTACTGATGCTGCCCACCACTCAGGTGTAACAGATGAACTACTCCAAGGACCTACACCAAAATGGGCTGCAACGCTTTTATCTACTATCCAAGTTTTAGAAGATCCACCAGTTAAGCTAGATACAATATTTGCAGCAACAGGAAAATAGAAAGCCACTGTAATATCTTTGGTGATAGTAGAAGAAGTTCCACCCTTACCATAAGCAACAGCTGTAATTCTATAGGTGTTGATTCCTATGTTTGTGAATTTATTGGTAACAGACCCTGTTGGCAAATACACCAAATCAAGCGGTGTGTTTGCATCATAATCTATTTTGTAAGACAAGGCATTTTTTGCAGTAATGGTAATTTTTACATTACCAGAACCATCGCCGTTTGGCAATGCTGCTGTAGCTCCTACTATATCGGTAGTTATAACCAACTCTGTTGGTGCATTTAAATCGCCAAGAGAGAAAGTATTTTTTTTGCAACTATAGAATGCAATTAGCAATACTAATGCACCTAATACATATTTAATATTTTTTTTCATTTTGTTTCGGTTTAATTAGTTAGTCTAAAATTGTCTACATAAACAATTGCTCCTGCGCCATCAAAAGAATCGTTAAAGCGCAAAACCAATTGTGTGAATTTTGTGCCTGCAGGTATTCCTGAAATGCCACTGTAGTCAAATACCAATTCTTCCCAAGCACCAGAAGTAGTTAAAGGCATTTTTAAAACAGCAACACCATTACTTGGAATTCCACCAACAGCCGACTCTAATTCTACGTTTAATTTTAAACCAATTTGAGCAGCAGATGGATTATACACTAATACCTTAATTTTTTTACCTGTTGCAAAATCAATTGGCAAATCTAGTGGGCTATAAGTACCACTCCATCCTTGAAAACCTTTTACAAATTTCCCAACACTTGCAGAAGTATTTAAACCTGTTGCACTAGGATTAGCAACTGTAGTAAAAGCTTGATTGTCTCCGAAGGTTCCAAAGAAGTAACTAACAAAAGCATTGTCAAAAGTAATAGGGAGTCCAAATGGATCTGTTACTTTAATGGCCGTTATTTTTTCAGAAGTTGCAACACCACCACTTAATGCAACAACGCGCACATTATAGTTTCCTGAAGTTGCATATACATGGGTAACAGTCGCTCCTAGAGCCATTGGCGTACCTACCTCATTTGCAACATCGCCATAATACACTAGAAAAGATGCTGCATAAGTTGCTGTTGCAGAAACTTGTAAAGTATGAGCTGTTTGACTTAAGTTAACCGACAAATTTGTTGGTGCTACATAAGTTACTTTCAACGGGTAAGAAGTAGTTACTTCATGACCTGCTAAATCTTTTGAAACAATTGTAACGGTATAAGATCCTTCTGGATAGGAATGCGTAACATTTGCACCAGGAGCAACAACGGCAGAACCAGCAGCGCCAGTTCCGTGTCCGAAAGAAACGGTTGATGAAGAAATACCTTCACCTAATGGTGTGATTTTTACATTGCCAGAATTATCTGCACTGATATCGAAAATTTTAGTCAGATTAGAAGACGCTACATTCGTTAAAGAAGAAGTGTCTTGATTAATCCCATCTTTTTTTGAACAACTTACTGCAACAAATAGTAGCAATAAGAAGACGTAGTTTATATTATTATGCTTCATTGTATTTCTTTTTATTAATTATAACTAGGATTTTGAACCAATTTAGTTCCTTGTAATTCTCTAATTGGAATAGGGAATATTTCGCTTTTTCCAGCAACAAATCCTCTGCTTCCCAATTTAGAAACTGCATCACCCCATCTAACTAAATCAAAAAAGCGATGACCTTCACCAGCCAATTCTAATCTACGTTCTGCTTTAATTGCAGCCAAAGAAACTGGTACTGATGCCAATCCAACTCTTGACCTAACTGCATCTAATAAAGCTTGTGCACGTGCGCCTGTTGCGCCCAATGCTTCTGCTTCTAATAAATAAGTATCTGCTAGTCTAATTACATAAGTGTCTTGCTTGTAGTTCAATTCTAATGAACCACCGCCAGTTCTAACATCTGCTGCAGTAGGTAAAAATTTCTTTAAAAAATATCCAGTGTTTTGATAGCCAGCAATATAATCTGCTTTACCAGCGGTTTGCAACGCTTTTAAATCAAATACGGTTGCAGCAAATCTTGGGTCTGCTTTAATGGCATCATAAAAGTCTTGTGTAAATACATTGAAGCTCCAACCAGAAGGTAAGTCTAGTGCTGTTGAACCAGCAGGTCTATTATAACTTCTTGGTCCTACCATTACGTTAACAGTATTTCCTTCGTCTGCACCACTTCCCCACCAGCCCCAGTCTGAATTACCTGCACTGCTATGGCCAACTTCAAAAATTGATTCTGAATTAAATTTATTTGCAACCACCCACAAGTCACTAAAATTGCTAAGCAATTTGTAACCATATTGACTAGTTCCACCTGGTGTTCCATTAACAATTGCTAATTGCGCAGCAGCTAATGCCCCTTTACCATCAAACAAATACACTTTGCCTAATAAAGCTTGTGCAGCACCTTTAGTTAAACGACCTGCTTCTGTAGCGGCAGGAACCGAAGAAGGCAATTCAGCAGCAGCTACTGCTTCTGTTAAATCCTTTTCAATTTGTGTGTACACTGTTGCAGGAGTTGCTTGTACGGCATCATACATATTTGTTGCTGTTAGTGGCACTAAAATCAATGGAATGTTTTTAAACATTCTAACTAGATTAAAATAATAGTATGCACGCAATGCTTTTGTTTCTGCAACAAACCTTGCTTTTAAAGTAGCATCCATTACCGTTGTAGGTAATTTTGCTAATAAAGTGTTTGCTCTAAAAATTCCTTGGTAATGATCATTCCAGAAACTACCTGGCATAATCGTTGCGTTTAAAGTATAATTAGAGAAACCTTGAATACCAGCACCATCTGTAGCACCACCGCCACCTGCAAAATGATCATCAGATCCTGCATTCATCATGGTAATCATGTTTTCAAATCCGCCAGAGTTTTTACGAACAACATCGTATACACCAACTAGTGCTCCATAAGCTTGGTCTTTGTCGGCATAATAGTTTTCAGAAAGGAAAATACCTTTTGGGGCAACGTTTTCCCAGTCTTTCTTGCAGGATAACAATGAGAACATCATTGTTGCTGCAATTAGTATATAATTAATTTGTATTTTTTTCATGACCTATATTTTTTATAAATTAAAATTGTATTTGAGCGCCAAAAATAAATGAACGTGCTTGTGGGTATATACCCTTGTCTATTCCAAAAACACCACCACCAATTTCAGGATCGTATCCTGTGTAATTCGTTAAGGTTAATAGATTTTCTGCTGTTGCATAAAAACGAATTTTGTTTGCTCCAATTTTACTAGATATTTTATTTGGTAATGAATAGCCAATTTGAACTACTTTAAGACGAGCATAATCGCCGCTCTCTAAATAGAAATCAGACATTTTGCCAAAGTTTCCATTAGCATCATTACTAGTTAAGCGTGGGTAATCGGTAGATGTACCTTCGCCAGTCCAACGACCCATTGCTTTTGTTTGGTAGTTTGAATTACCAATATCTAAACGACGTAAGCCTTGGAAGATTTTGCTACCAGTTGCACCTTGCATAAAGGCCATCATATCAAATCCTTTGTACTCGATACTTAAGGTTAAACCAAAAGTATATTTAGGAATATTGCTTCCTAAAAACACTTTATCGTTGTCGTCAATTTTTCCATCGGCATTGGTATCAGCCCATTTGAAATCTCCTGGAAGTGCTGAAGGTTGTATTAATGCACCTGCTGCATTTTTATACGCATTTACTTCTGCTACATTTTGAAAAATTCCTGTTTTTTGATAGCCATAAAAAGAGTTGTAAGACTGTCCTACTTGTGTTCTTGTTACAGCACCCATTGATTGAAAAGATGCATCACCAGAAATGTAATTTGCATCAGAAGCTACATAAGTAACTTTGTTTTGCAAGTAGGCAATATTTCCATTGGCAGAGAAATTAACTTGGCCAATTTTTTTGCGATAACCCAATTCAAGTTCAACGCCTTTGTTCTCCATATCAGCAACGTTACCTAGTGGAGAGTTAGCAACTCCTACATAACCAGGAATGGTGATAGGGCGAAGAATGCCAGAAGTTTTTTTGTTGTATATATCAAATGTTACATTTAATGTATGGAACAATTGTGCTTCAAATCCTAAGTTTGCTTGGGTTGTTTGTTCCCAATGTAAATCTGGATTATCTAAAGAAGACTGCGCATATCCTGTTGTGATATTTCCAGTATTTCCTAAGGTATAATTTGATCCACCTAATACAGTAGATAAGTAACCATATTCACCAATCGCATCATTACCCACTTTACCATATCCACCTCTTACTTTCAATTGGTTTACTACATCATTCGCTTTCCAGAAACTTTCTTTAGATGCTACCCAGCCCAAAGAGAATGAAGGGAAATAACCATAACGATAGTTTTTACCAAATCTTGAAGAACCATCTCTTCTAAAGATTCCAGTAAATAAATATTTTTCGTCGTAGTTATAGTTTACACGACCAAATAAAGAAGTGTTCTTATGGATATTTCCGTAAGGATTTCCATCGGTTGAATAAACACTAGACACCCTGTTTGTTGCAGGAATATCAAATCCAAAAGAAGCGTCTCTATAATTATTAACAGGTAAATTGAAAATAGTTACACCAGCACCGCCGCCGTTGTTTTCATCATACGCTCCTTGACCAGCTAAAACAGTAAAATCGTTTTTACCAATTTTGTCGGTATAAGTAACGGTGTTTTCTAAATTCCAAGAAGTATGGTGACTATCCCATTTGCTATAACTATTTTGAAGAACGCTATTTGTAGCACTCAAATAATTTACAGGCGTAAATCCTTGTCCACCCCAGTATGCCAATTTAGCGCCAAATGTTGACCTGAATTTAATTTTGCTAGTAATATCAGCATCCAAAAATGCATTACCCACAATATTATCAGACCAATCAAATGCACCTAATCTTGTTTGGATATACGCCAAAGGATTGGTCATTTCTTGTCCTACAATAGAAGAAATACCATAAGGATTTCCGTTTGCATCTCTCATAACAGGATTCACACTATAAGGTGCTGCACTTGCTGCCAATGGATCTGTAACTACTAAAGGTGTGGTAGGATCTAAGTTAATAGCAGAACTTAATGGACCACCAAATTCACTATTTGTGTTACCAAGGCCAACTGCTTTTTGGTGTGCATAGCCCAAGGTTTGACCAAATGTGAATACTTTAGAAATTTTATGCGTAGCATTTAAACGCACATTGTATTGAGAAAATCCTGAGATATCTGAAGCAACAATCCCTTTTTGGTCTTGAATTCCAAAAGATACATAGTAAGTAGATTTATCGCTACCACCACTCAAATTAATTTGGTGAGAATAACGATTGGCATTGTTGTTAAAAATAGCTTTTTGCCAATCAGTACCAACGCCTAATGCACCAAGGTTATTGAAAACAACGTTTCCGCCACCTGCAACAGACCTTTCATTTAATAAAGCGCCATATTGTGTGGCATTTAATAAGTCTAATACTTTAGCAGGAGCAGATGAACCATAAAAGCCATCATAGCTTACGTTCATTTTTCCTAGTTTACCTTTTTTAGTAGTTACCAAAATAACCCCAGAAGCCGCACGCGTTCCGTAGATCGCTGCAGAAGAGGCATCTTTTAATACTTCAATTGATTCTATATCTGATTGATTAAGGTATCCAATTCCGCCAGCATCAACTACTACTCCATCAACCACCCATAATGGGTTGTTTCCACCGCCAAAAGTAGTTACCCCTCTAACACGAATGGTAGAAGCAGAACCTGGTTGGCCTGAGTTTGAAGCAATTGTAACACCTGAAACACGGCCTTGTAAAGCTTGTTCAATACGTCCGGTAGGTACTTTTTCTAGGTCTTTCGCTTTTACACTAGAGATGGCGCCAGTGATAACGCTTTTCTTTTGTGTACCGTAACCCACTACCACTACTTCGTCTAATTTGGTTTCTTGAACCGTTAGAGAAATGGTTAATGCGCCACCGGTTAACGTAACTTCTTTTGTATCAAATCCTATAGAACTTACTTGGATTGATTTAACAGAAGCTGGAACTGAAAAACTAAATTCTCCTTTTTCATTTGTACTTGTACCAATAGTGGTGTTTTTGGCTAGTACAGTTGCTTTTACAACCGGACTTCCTTTTTCTCCAAGAACTCTACCAGTTACGGTTTTGTTTTGGGCCCACATGGAAGTGGTAATTAATAATAGGAGGGATAGGAACACTCCTTTACAGACTTTTTTCATAAGCAGGATTTAAATGTTTTTTATTTAACTACAATCGAACCCAAATTTAACCTTAGTAAACAGCTATACCTTAAATTAAAACTCATCTTGACTACATCAAAAACACCTAACTAATTGATTTTCAATAAATTTAAAATACATCAGCATTACATCAAATAAAAATTTTACTTTCAAACTGCCATTTATTTCGATCCTGTAAAAACGAAACAGCCAAACAATAGCTGTGCTTTATTTTAAATAAAGGATTGAGGAATACATCAAATTATTTCAATAAAAACGCCATGAAAAGATTATTTGGAGCCTTATTGCTACTGTGTTTATTAACCAATGTACAGGCGCAAAACACCATAGGTTTACCCCAAATAGACAATTTTTCGAACATTGAATTTCATGGAGGTCGACAAACCTGGGATATTAAACAAGATAAATGGGGCAGAATGTATTTTGCCAATAATGAGGGCTTAATAACCTATGATGGAACATATTGGCATACCTATCCTCAGCCAAATAAAAGTATTTTAAGATCCATTGCCATAGCCAACAATAGAATTTATGCCGGTGGACAAGACGAACTAGGCTATTATGCCCCCGACTCTAACGGAATACTTAAATACAGTTCTTTAAAAGGATTGATTCCTAATAAGTTTAAAAAGTTCACAGACGTTTGGGAAATTGAAATTTTTAAAGAGTCGGTTTTTTTTAGAACCTGGGATATGATTTTTGAATATAAAAATCAAACTATTCAGGCCTATCCCCCAAGTATAGGATGGCAGCATATGAAGTTAGCTGGAGATAAATTGTTTGCACAAGACAAGCAAAAAGGATTGTTTCAGTTTATAAATGGCAGTTGGCAACCTGTTCAACCCGGATCGGTATTGCTAAATTTTGAAATCACAGGAATTATTCCTTTAAATAAGGATAGTTTTTTGGTTAGTACACTAGATAAAGGTCTATATATATTAAGCAATGGCATCTTTACCAAAAAGAAAACAGCGGCTGATGATATTTTAATTAAAAATCATATTTATATATTGAAAAAAATTAGTCCAAACGAATATGTAGCTGGTACTACTTCGGCAGGATGTTTGGTAATAAACGAAGCTGGTGAAATTGTGCAACAAATTTCTAGAGAAGATGGGCTTCAAAATAAAAATGTTATCAGCGTTTTTTTAGACAAGGATAAGAATTTGTGGACAGGACTCGATAATGGAATTAGTTTTATTGGATATAATTCAGCAATAAAATTTATTAAGCCAGACAAGCCAAATGAGCTTAGCGGATATTCCGCAAGGGTATTTGACAATAAAATGTATATCGCAACTTCAGACGGTGCATATGTGGCTCCTCTTACAAATAAAAATAATGACCTAAGTTTTTCTAGGTCAAGTTTTGAATTTGTAAATAATACTGGAGGGCAAACATGGCATTTAGATGAAGTTAATAAGCAACTCTTACTAGGTCATCACAATGGAAGTTTTTTGATTCAAAATAAAAATGCAAAACGAATAACCGACAACGAAGGCGTTTGGATATTTGTTCCAACCTCAAGTATTTATCCAGCAAATAAAATACTTGCAGGTACTTATGCAGGCCTAACACTTTTTGATTTTTCTGAAAATAATTTTACTAAAAATCAACTGCTTTCAGGGCTGTATGAATCACTACGTTTTTTAGCCATTGATAATAATAACGAAATATGGGCGTCGCATCCATACAGGGGTGTTTATAAGCTGCTATTGTCGATAGATAACAAATCATTCATTACAAAATTATATACAGAAAAAGATGGGCTTCCTTCTACCCTTAGAAATTATATTTTTCGTATAAAAAACAGGGTAGTCGTTGCAACTGAAAAGGGCGTTTATGAATTTGATGCTACATCAAACAAATTCGTTAAATCACCTTTATTATATAGTGTTTTCGGGAATACTATTCTTCAATATCTTAATGAAGATGCCGATGGAAATATTTGGTTTTGTAGCGAAAAGAAAATTGGAGTAGCACAATATTCAATTGAAAAAAAATCTTACGAAATTCACTACTTTCCTGAGCTCACCGGAAAAATACTGTCTGGATTTGAAAATATATTTCCCTTTAATAAAAACAATGTATTAATTGCTGCAAATGACGGAATTATTCACCTGAATTTTGAAAAATATCTTTCCAATAATTCAAAACTAAATGTTTTATTAACACAGGTAAAAGCATTTGGAAAAAATGATAGTACCATTTTTGGCGGATTTTCTAATGAAGGAAATAACGCTCTTTTTGTTCAAAACAAATCGAATATACTAACACTTCCTATTAGCAATAATTCTTTGCATTTTGAATTTAGTTCACCCTCCTTTGGAATGAAAAAAAACATTGAATATGCCTATCAGTTAGTAGGATACGAAAAGAATTGGTCTTCGAGGTCTTTAAAAACAGAAAAAGACTACACGAATATTCCTTTTGGCAGTTATACTTTTAAAGTAAAAGCTTTTGACAACCTTGGTAATGAATCAGAAGCCATTAGTTATACTATTATTATAAACCCTGCTTGGTATAACACCTATTGGGCTTATATCGCTTATGGCATAATCGCATTAATGCTTTTTTACTTAGTTATTAACAGAGAGAAGAAAAAATTATTTCAACAACGAATAGAATTTGAAGAAGAACAGAAAAGACTCATTTATATTCATCAGTTAGAAGTAGAAAAAAACGAAAAAGAAATTATAGAATTACAAAACGAAAAATTAATTAACGAGGTTATTTATAAAAATAAAGAACTGGCAAATGCCAGTATGCATTTGGTAGAAAGAAATGATGCGTTGATTAAAATTAAAAATGAATTAAATCAATTGCACAAAAAAGCAAGTGGTAGTCACGACTTACAAAAAGCAATTCAACTAGTTAATGATATAGAAAAAACCAATTCAGATTGGGAAAATTTCTCTACCCATTTCGACGAAGTTGCTAATGATTTTCTTAAAAAATTAAAGCAGCAATTTCCAAACCTTACTAATGCCGACTTAAAAATTTGCGCTTATTTAAAACTGAATCTATCCTCTAAAGAAATAGCACAACTAATGAACCTCGCTGTTAGAGGAGTTGAAATTAGCCGCTATCGATTAAGAAAAAAATTACAGTTAAAAGTAGGGGAATCCTTAATTGAATTTTTGCATGAAATAAATGAGCGCTAACTATTGTATATTTAGTTTCAATAAGATTGAGTAATTACTTAGACCTAGCGCAGTATGTAACAATTACTTAAATTTATACAGTTCTATCAATGTTCATTTTGGGTCTTAAAAAAACAAATAATGAAAAAATCATTCCTGCTATTTATTACGCTAATTGAGCTTATTAGTGTTTCTGCACAAGAAACCTTCAATCCATCTACCTGTTTATGGTACAATGCACCTGCAAAAAAATGGGATGAAGCAATGCCTATAGGAAATGGCCGTTTAGGCGCAATGGTTTTCGGAAAATATGCAGAAGAAAGAATTCAGCTAAACGAAAGTACTTATTGGTCTGGGGGCCCCTATAGTACTGTTGTAAAAGGTGGATACAAAGTATTGCCAGAAATTCAAAAATTGGTTTTCGATGGCGCTTATTTACAAGCCCATAATTTATTTGGGAGAAACACCATGGGCTATCCTGTTGAACAACAGAAATACCAAAATTTAGCCAACCTTATTTTATTCTTTCCTAAGCAAGACTCTGTAAAAAATTACAAACGCTGGCTCGATTTAGAAAATGGCGTAAGCACGGTTAGTTATCAAGCAAATGGCGTTAATTATAAAAGAGAAGTATTTGCCTCTGCACCAGACCAAGTAATAGTTATAAGAATAACCGCCGATAAAAAAGCAAGTCTTTCTTTAAAAGCAAACCTACGAGGTGTTAGAAATCAAACACATTCTAACTATGCCACTGATTATTTTAGAATGGATCCGCTCGGAACAAACGGCTTGGTGTTGGCAGGAAAGTCTGCAGATTATATGGGCGTAAAAGGACAGCTAAAATACGAGGCCCAATTAAAAGCAACAACTAGCGGAGGAAGCATTAGCACCAAAGGTGTTGATTTGTTAATTGAAAAAGCAGATACCATTACACTGTATTTTTCTGCTGCTACTAATTTTATCAACTACAAAAACGTAACTGGAGATGCCAGTAAAAAAACAAAAGAATACTTAGATGCCATAAAAAATAAAAGCTACGAATCAATTTATCAAAGAACTGTAAAAGATTATAAAAAATATTTCGATCGAGTTTCATTAACGCTAAGCAATAGTTCCAACTCATTCTTACCCACCGATAAAAGAATTGAAAAGATTCAGGTTAGTCCAGACCCGTCTATGGCAGCATTGAGTTATAATTTTGGACGATACTTAATGATTGCTTGTTCTAGAGAAAAAAGTCAACCCGCTAATTTACAAGGATTGTGGAATGATGATATGAATCCTTCTTGGGATGCAAAGTATACCACCAATATCAATACCGAAATGAATTACTGGCCTGTTGAATCTAGCAATCTTTCTGAGAGTGCCGAGCCTTTAATACAAATGGTTAAAGAATTACAAGACCAAGGAAGCCAAGTAGCAAAAGAACATTATGGCGCAAGGGGTTGGGTATTGCACCAAAATACAGATATATGGCGGGTTGCAGCCCCTATGGACGGACCAACTTGGGGCACATTTACTGTAGGTGGTGCTTGGCTATGCACGCATTTATGGGAACACTATCAATACACACAAAACAAAGCCTATCTAAAAGAAATTTATCCGGTAATTAAAGGATCTGTACAATTTTTCATGGATTTTTTAGTGCCCCATCCCAACGGAAAATGGTTGGTAACAAATCCGTCTACTTCCCCAGAAAATTTTCCTGATGGCGGTGGTAACAAACCCTATTTTGATGAAGTAACTGCAGGGTTTAGAGAGGGCACCACCATTTGTGCTGGCTCTTCAATAGACATGCAAATTCTATATGATTTATTTGGATATTTTAATGAAGCCTCTGCTATTTTAGCTATCAACGATCCGTTTAATGCGCAAGTAAAAACGGCTCGAACAAAATTAGTGCCGCCACAAATTGGCAAAGACGGTTCCTTACAAGAATGGACAGAAGACTGGAAATCACTCGAAAAAAATCACCGACATTTTTCGCATTTATATGGATTGTATCCAGGAAAAATTTTAACCGAAAAAAAATCGCCCGAGTTTATTGAGTCCTTTAAAAAAGTATTGAACGAACGCGGAGATGGTGCCATGGGATTTTCTAGGGCTTGGAAAATGGCCTTATGGGCAAGACTTACAGACGGAGAGCGCGCCTATAAAATTTATCAAGGCTATTTAAAAGACCAGTGCTGTAGTTCTTTCTTTGCCTTATGTGGTAAAGCACCACAAGTAGATGGAAGCTTTGGCGTAACGGCAGCTATTACAGAAATGCTTATACAATCTCACCAAGGTTATATAGAATTAATTCCAGCCTTGCCAAATAATTGGGAGAATGGAAACTTTAAAGGGGTATGCACTCGTGGTGCATTTGAAATTAATTTTTCTTGGAAAAATCGAATCATAAATAATTTACAAGTTATTTCAAAAGCCGGAATGGATTGTACCATAAAAATTGCCAATACTGCAAAAGTATACGCAAAGGGAAAGCCAGTTACTTTTCAACAATTACCAAATGGATTGATTGTTTTTAAAACCAATAAAGGAGAATCTTACACCATAGAATAAATGACAAATAATTACCCATGAAAAAAACAATGCTATTGCTTTTAAGTTGCTGTATTCAATACCTCTGTATTG
>JBAXPJ010000032.1:0-32019 GCA_037132335.1 Sediminibacterium sp.
TTAGGTTTTATTGCTTTTCCAGATATGCTTTTGTTTAAATACATCATTCCATTATTTAGCCCTATTGCAGATTTTTTAATGGTTATTGGATTGTTAACAGACAATGCCGCGAAGATTGGGCGCTATTATTTGGTATTTATAATAGTGGATGCCATCACTGCAAGTATTGCCTTTGCCTTTGCAAAAGAAAAAGTATGGAAGTTAGTTTGGTTAATTCCCCAACGACTAATCTATCGATGGTTGATGTTATGGGTATTATTTAAGTCGATGCGTCAGGCAATTAAAGGAGAATTACAACACTGGGGCGTATTAAAAAGAACAGGAAATGTAAAAGACATTGTATAGACACTGAAATATAATCGTAGTAAAAACGAGCATTATTACCCAAAACTGCCCTTCTTTTCTTTACTTTGCAGCAATTTATATCCAGTGCATCATTTTATATCATTGATTCACTATCAAAAGAAACTACCAATAGTTATGAAATTAACTGATATCCAAGTACAAAATGAGAAAGAAACCCGCGGTGGGTTTGGCGAAGGCATCTACGAAATTGGAAAAGAAAATGAAAATGTAGTGGTGTTAACCGCAGACTTAGCAGGCTCTTTAAAACTAGGACCCTTTATTAAAGACTTCCCTAACCGTTTTGTACAAGTGGGTATTGCCGAAGCAAATATGATTGGTATTGCCGCTGGTATGACCATTGGCGGAAAAATTCCTTATACCACAACTTTTGCCAATTTTAGCACTGGTAGGGTTTACGATCAAATTCGTCAAAGCGTTGCTTATAGCGGTAAAAACGTTAAAATATGTGCGTCTCATGCTGGCCTAACACTAGGCGAAGATGGTGCAACACACCAAATTTTAGAAGACATTGGTTTGATGAAAATGTTACCAGGCATGACCGTTATTGTGCCTTGTGATTTTAACCAAACTAAGGCTGCTACCAAAGCCATTGCCAATTATGAAGGTCCAGTATATCTACGTTTTGGACGTCCTAAATGGCCAAACTTTACAGCAGTTGACGGATCAGATTTTGAAATTGGTAAAGCACAAAAACTAAGTGATGGTGCAGACGTTTCTATTTTTGCTTGCGGACATATGGTTTGGAAAGCTATTGAAGCAGGAAGAATTTTAGAGGCAAAAGGCATTGGCGTTGAACTCATTAACGTGCATACTATTAAGCCATTAGATACCGAAGCAATATTGGCTTCAATCAGCAAAACCAAATGTGCTGTTACAGTAGAAGAACACAATGTAATTGGTGGATTGGGTGATGCTATTGCACAAGTGGCTGCAAAAAACTGTCCGATTCCTATTGAATATATTGGCACCAACGATACTTTTGGAGAAAGCGGTAAACCAACAGAACTATTAACAAAATATGGCTTAGACACAGCATTTATTGTAACCGCTGTTGAAAAAGTGATGGCTAGAAAATAATAGAAATGAAACTTGTTTAAATATTTAAACCGCGGCCTTGGTTGCGGTTTTTTTTGTTGCATCATTTCATTAAGGCGCAAGTCTTTCCAAAGTCCAGGAATGATTGGCGTTTAGTTTATAATGCATACGATCGTGCATTCTACTGCTGCGACCTTGCCAGAATTCTATAGCAGTAGGTTTTACAACATAGCCACCCCAATGATTAGGACGGGGAATATAATTTTCTCCAAACTCTTTTTCAAAATGCACATAATTGTTTTCTATAATTGAACGATCAGTAATGACAGTGCTTTGTGGCGAAGACCAAGCACCAATTCTGCTACTTGCAGGACGAGATTGAAAATAAGCATCGCTTTCGGATGCATGTATTTTTTCTATCCGACCATCAATACGAACTTGTCGTTCTAATTCTTTCCAAAAAAATACCAAGGATGCATATGGATTTTCGGCAATGTCTTTTCCTTTTTGACTGTTATAATTGGTAAAAAAAACAAAGCCATTTTGGTCATACCCTTTTAATAACACAATTCTTGCAGAGGGAATACCTTGTAATGAAGCAGTCGCCAAGGTCATGGCATTTACTTCTTCAATTTCAGCGTTTAAAGCTTCGTCAAACCAACGCGTAAACTGTTCGAATGGGTTGGCTGCAACATCCGCTTCTAGTAATGATTTCATGCGATAATCAGAACGTATATCAGCGATGGGCGTTTTCATAAAAACTTATTTGATACAAAGTTAACCTATTCGTTTATTTATAATTTTTCTGATGCATGTTTTCCTGAGATATATGTATAAACTGCTGGAATAACAAATAGCGTTAGTACTAAAGAAAACATCAGTCCACCTACTACTACGATCCCTAACGGCATTCTACTAGTACTTGCGGCTCCCAAACTCAATGCAATTGGCAATGCACCTAATGCAGTAGCCAAACTAGTCATTAAAATTGGGCGGAGTCTTTGCGAAGCGGCTTCTAAAACTGCACTACGTTTATCTAATCCTAAAGCACGTTTTTGGTTGGCAAATTCAACAATTAAAATACCATTTTTTGTTACCAATCCAATTAGCATAATCATACCAATTTGCGAAAAGATATTAATGGTTTGATCAAAAAACCATAAGCTTAATAATGCCCCAGCAACAGCCAAAGGAACCGTAATCATAATGGTTAATGGATCAGTGAAACTTTCGAACTGAGCAGCTAATACTAAATAGATTAGAATAAGCGCTAGTATCAATGCGAAGCTAGTATTAGATGTACTCTCAACAAAGTCTCTAGAGGGTCCACTCAAGTCTGTTTGGAAAGATTCATCAAGCACTTTATTGCCAATTTCCCGCATCGCTTTTACGCCATCGCCTATGGTTTTGCCATCTGCCAATGAAGCTGATATAGTTGCTGCTTTAAAACGGTTGAAGTGGAACAATGATGGCGGATTGCTATTCTCTTCTAATTTGATTACTGCACTAAGCGGAATATTGTCTCCCCGATTATTTCTAACATATAACTTTTCAATATCTACTAACTCATTTCTACTGGCTCTTTCAACTTGGTTAATTACAGAATACTGTTTGCCTTTCATAATAAAATAGGCAGATCTAGCACCACTAAAAGCAGCCTGCACAACGGATGCAATGTCTGTAGTAGACAATCCCAAATCTTTAGCTTTGATTCGGTCGATAGAAAGTTGCACTTCAGGCTTATTGAATTTTAAATTGACATCTACATTTTGAAAAGTTTTGTCTTTTCTGGCTTCTTCCAAAAACTTAGGAATGACAGATTTTATTTTTTCAAAATCAAGATTTTGAACAATGAATTGAACAGGTAAGGATCCTCTAGATGCCAAGCCAACTGTGATTGTTTGTTCTTGTATAGCAAATACACGAGCTTCATTAAATCTCGCCAATTTTTTATTCAATTCAATGGCAATGTCATTTTGTGTTCGCTTTCTGAATTGTGGTAATACCAACCCAATTCTTGCACTACTGCCATTTGACCCACCCGAAGAAAAATTTGGAACTGAATTATACGTATACTCTCTTTCTGGAATTGAATCATTTAAAAAATCAGTTACTTTATCAGATATCATTTGCATGCGGTCATAACTAGTGCCTTCTGGTGTAGACATAGAAAATCGAACACTGCTTTTATCTTCTATTGGGGCTATTTCACTTTGAATTCCTTTACCAATAAAATAAATGATCCCCAAACAGGCTGCCACAATAACCCATGCCATCCACCTAATTTTTAAGAACCCAGATAAGAATTTATTATACCCACTTTCCATTCCCTTAAAAAAGGGTTCAGTTCTTTCATAAAATTTTCCATGCCCCATGTTTTTCCTATTCAAGTAAACATTTAACACTGGCGTAATTGTTAAGGATACAAATGCAGAAATCAACACTGCACTAGCAACTACTATTCCAAATTCACGGAAGAGGCTACCAACAAATCCTTGTAAAAAAATAACAGGCAAAAACACCACGGCAAGAGTAATAGAAGTAGAAATGATTGCAAAGAAAATTTCTTTGCTTCCTTCAAGTGCAGCTTGTCTAATAGGCAATCCACTTTCTAATTTTCTAAAAATATTTTCCGTCACCACAATTCCATCGTCTACTACTAGCCCTGTTGCTAAAACGATTCCTAATAAAGTAAGTACATTAATAGAAAATCCCGCATAATACATGATAAAGAATGTGGCTATTAATGAGATTGGAATATCAATTAATGGTCTGATTGCAATCATCCAATTACGGAAGAAAAAGAAGATAACCAATACCACCAAACTCAAAGAAATTAGTAAGGTCTCTTTTACTTCCGACAAAGACCTTCGTATATTTTTTGTGTTATCAATAATAATATTAAAAACGATATCGGTTTTGTTTCCTTTTTTTATTTCATCGAGTCGTTTATTAAATTCATCGGCGATCCGGATATAATTGGCGCCAGGTTGAGGTGTAATTGAAATACTTACCGCAGGAACACTATTGTATTTATAACTAAACTCCTCCGTTTCTGGACCTAGCTCAACTTTCGATACATCTGATAGCCTCACAATTCCAGAAGCATCCTCTTTAATTATGAGGTCTCTAAATTGTTTTTCGGTAGTTAATTTGCCCATAGTACGAATAACCAATTCGGTGTTATTACCATAAATTTTTCCGGCAGGCAATTCTACATTCTCTTTATTCAGTGCAGTTTGTATGTCATTGAATGCAATATTGTAAGCAGCCAATTTATCGGGATTTGTCCAAATACGCATTGCATATCTTTTTTGGCCACGTATAGAAACGGAACTGACTTCGTTAATTGTTTGAAACCTTTCTACCAATACATTCTCAGCATAATCACTTAATTCAACCAAACTTTTTGTTGGACTTTGTATAGCCATCATGATAATAAAATCACTGTTAGCATCTGATTTGGTTACCACAGGAGGCGCATCAATATCATCTGGTAAATTTCTAGCAGCTTGGCTCACTTTATCGCGCACATCATTGGCTGCTGTTTCGAGCGAAACACCCAAATTAAATTCAACGCTAATATTACTCATCCCAATGGAACTAGAAGAACTAATGCTTCTAATACCTGGTATACCATTGATTTGTTTTTCGAGGGGTTCTGTAATTTGACTTTCAATTACATCAGAATTAGCTCCCGTATAAGAAGTGCTAATACTAATGGTTGGAGGATCAATAGCAGGGTATTCTCTAACTGCTAAAAAACTAAACCCAACCACGCCAAACAACACGATCATGATATTCATCACCGTGGCCAAGACCGGCCTTTTCAACGATAACTCTGATATATTCATCTTATTCCTTGGATCAAAAAATTATAAATAATGTAACTGCTTATTAGCTAATTAAAAAATTAGCGGATCAAATCCTCAACATTTTTTACTGACCGAATTTTAACAAGTCCATTTTGTCTGGTGAATAATATCCCTGTAACTATTATAGAATCGCCAACATTAATACCACTTAAAATTTCAACTGCGCCAACTGTCCTTACGCCAGTTTCTACATCTACAAAAACTGATTTTCCATTTTTTACAACTACCAATCTTTTTGACCTCGCTTCTGGCATAACGGAACTAGAAGGAACAACAATGCTTTTACTGTTTTCACCAGCATCTAAATATATTTTTACAAAAGCACCAGGATTTGCAGTGGCATTTAAGTAAGCCCTAACTTTTAAATTTCTAGTAGCTGCATTAACCATTGGTTCAGTAGCAAAAATGGTTGCTTTTTTGCGAGCTGATTTTCCTCCGTCAATATCAACATCAATTGTTTTTCCTTTGCGAATAAGGTTGCTATAATTTTCTGGTAGCGTAAAATCAATTTTTAATTTGCTCACTTGTTGTATGCTTGTTAAAACAGTTGCAGTTGTAACGAATGAACCTTGGCTGATTAAACGCAATCCTAATAAACCATCAAATGGTGCTTTTAAAACCGTTTTATCAATTAAAGTTTGGGTATAGTCTAAATCGGCTTTTAAACTGTTTACTTGATTTAAAGCAATATCGTAGTCGTTTTGGTTAATCCCATTGATGTTCAATAATTTTTTATACCGCTGCTCGGTAAGCTCTGCCAAGTTTAATTGCACTTTGGTTTTAGACAATTGTGCTTGCAAATCGGCATCATTAATTTTAGCAATAACGGTACCTTTTTTAACCACTGTTCCTTCTGGAATGTCTAAAAAAACCAAGCGGCCATTTACTTCGGGATGCAATTCTGCATATTCATTGGCTAAAACAGTACCATTGGCTTCAATGATATTACTGATCTTTTGGGTCTTGGCTACAATTACATCCACCATAATCTTCTGGGGGCCAGCATTTTGCTTAACCTCCAATTTTTGGTTTTTACAGGCAGTAAGGAGACAAAAGACGGTTACAACTAAAAATATACGTTTCAAGGCTAAAGTTTTGTGTGTTTAAAGATAGAAAAAAAAACATACTAGCTAGTGTTCAATATTTGAATGGTTGAACGAATGAAATATTTCGACAAATACGCTTGTTTCCACAATTTGCTACGTAAATTCAATGCATAGAATTACATCATCGATTAATTTACAATATGTACCAATTTTCGCAAAAATTTCCGCAAAAGCGTGCTTTTATAACGGGTGCCGCTTCTGGGCTTGGCAAAGCTTTTTCTATTGAATTGGCCCAAGAAGGCTGGACAATAGGTATGGCCGATATTAATGAGGCAGAATTGACAGTTGCAGCACAAGAAATTAATGCGCTAGGCGGAAAAGCCCTAGTATTTCAATTAAACGTAGCCGATAAACAAGCCTACAAAATTGTAGCGGAATCATTTTTACAAGAAGTTGGAGGAATTGATTTACTGTTTAATAATGCAGGTGTTGGAGATGGAAGTGTTTTTGAGGAATATAGTTTAGAGAATTATGAGTGGATGATAGGTATTAATTTAATGGGCGTTGTTCATGGCTGTTACTATTTTATTCCCACCATGAAACAACAAAAATCAGGACATATTCTTAACACGGCTAGTGCTGCAGCTTTTGCTTGTTCACCAACAATGGCTGCGTATAATATGACCAAAGCGGCAGTGGTGGCATTAAGCGAAACATTGTATGGAGAATTAATGGAACACCATATTCAAGTGTCATCTATAGAGCCAACTTATTTTAAAACAAATGTGGTACAATATGCGCGGGGTGGAGCTTTTGTAAAAAAAGCAACCCAACATTTTATTGATCGCTCTGGCTTAGAAGCTAAAGAAGTGGCACAAGAAATTTTAACCCGAGCAGGCAACAAAGAACTCTATATTATTTTACCAAAATCCGCTAGAAAAATGTGGCAATTAAAAAGACTAGCCCCAACTTGGTTTAGAAAAAAAGTAACCGAACAATTTTATACGGCTATGAAAAAAGCCATGAAACGATCTTAGTTTTCATCTCATAAAAAAACACAATGGACGCCAATCAAATATTTAGTTTAAATGGAAAAGTGGCTTTAATAACCGGTGCTAGCAAAGGTATTGGAGAAGCAATAGCCCGTTATTTTGCTGCCTGTGGGGCACGCGTAATTATCAATTCTAGAAAACAAGATGAGTTAGATAAAGTAGCAGCATCTATTCAAGCAACGGGAGGCGATTGTATAGGAATGGCGGCTAATGCAGGCGATATTGCTGCTTGTAAAATATTAATAGAAAATATCAAAGAACAGTATGGAGGGATTGATATATTGGTGAACAATGCCGCAAGCAATCCGGTATTTGGACCGATGGTAGATTGCGAAGAATGGGCATTTGACAAAATCATGAATGTGAATGTAAAAGCGCCTTTTGAATTAAGTAGAATGGTGCACCCAATCATGAAAGCTAGGGGTGGCGGTTCTATTATTAATATCAGTTCTATTGCAGGACTCACGCCAGATCCAGGACTTGGCATGTATTCTATTTCAAAAGCCGCATTAAATATGCTTACCAAAGTAACTGCAAAAGAATGGGGTGTAGATGGCATTAGAGTGAACGCCATTTGCCCGGGTTTAATTAAAACAAAATTTTCTGAAGCACTTTGGCAGAACGAAAAGTTTCTGAACTATTTTGTTAAACAGTCGCCCATACAACGCATGGGAACGGTAGAAGAAATAGCGGGCTTGGCACTTTATTTAGCGGCTGATGCTTCTAGTTATTGCACAGGAACCGTTTTTACTGCAGATGGCGGAAATACTATTTAATTCAGTGTTTTAAATTGTTTACCATGGAACCAATTTTTGTTACCGATCGCATCAAAACCATTATTCCAATTATTAGGGAATTTGTTACCACAGAATTAATCCCATTAGAAAAAGACCATTTAACAAGGCCGTTTAAGCAAACTGAAATTATTTTACAAGCAAAAAGAGAAAAAGTAAAAGCCCTTGGTTTATGGGGATTGCACTTAACAAAAGAAGAAGGAGGCCACGGTCTAACCCTTTGTGAATTTGGGCAGTTAAGTGAAATTATGTCGTTAGCACCTTATTATGGCCAATACACTTTTAATTGCCAAGCACCCGATATTGGTAATGTAGAATTGATTGGAAAATTTGGATCAGACGCTATTAAAGAAAAATTTTTACAGCCTTTATTGGAAGGAAAAATTAGGAGTTGTTTTTCAATGACGGAACCAGAATTTGCTGGATCAAATCCTACCAGACTGGGTACAACTGCTGTAAGAGAAGGCGATGAATATGTCATCAATGGACACAAATGGTTTACCTCTTCGGCCGATGGTGCTGCATTTGCAGTAGTCATGGCCGTTACCAATCCTAGTGCTGCGCCACACGAAAGAGCCAGTATGATAATTGTTCCAACCAATACGCCTGGATTTGAGTTGGTGCGAAACATACCTATTTTTGGAGAGACGGGAGAAGGATGGGCAAGTCATGCAGAAATTCTTTACAACAATTGCCGCGTACCTATTTCAAATTTGATTGGGCAAGAAGGTGCCGGATTTAAACTTGCACAAGAACGCCTAGGACCCGGCAGAATTCACCATTGCATGCGTTGGATAGGTATTGCAGAAAAAGGACTCGACCTACTTTGTAAATACGCAGTTAGTAGAGAAATTGAAGAAGGCGTTTTATTAGGTGAGAAACAATTTATACAAGGCTTTATTGCAGAAAGCAGGGTAGAAATTGATGCCGCAAGATTATTGGTTTTGCGTACTGCGCACAATATAGATTTATACGGTGCAAAAGCTGTTCGCGACCAAATTTCAGGCATCAAGTTTTATGTTGCAAATATGTTTTTAAAAGTGTTAGACCGAGCTATTCAAGTACACGGCGGATTGGGCCTAACAGATGAAACAATGTTGGCTAATTTATACCAACACGAACGCGGCGCTAGAATTTGGGATGGGGCAGACGAAGTGCACAAACAAGCTATGGCAAGAAATATTTTAAAAACTTATGGATTGGATATCAAAAAGAAAAATAAGTAATGACCATTGACACTGCTATTCCTTTAAAAAATAGTGAATCATTTAATATTGATTTGCTCAATGATTATTTAATGGCGCATGCGCCATCCATTGAAAAAATTATTGGTGTAACAAAGTTTCCCGGCGGATTTTCCAATACCACTTACTGTTTGCAAACAGCACAAAAAGAACTAGTACTCCGTATGCCACCTGCTGGTGCACAAATACAATCTGCACATGATATGGCTAGGGAATTTCGGGTACTCAGTTTACTCGAACCGCACTATAAAAAAATTCCGCACCCCATTCATTATTGCGCGGCAGAAAACATTCTTGGGGCTCCTTTTTATATCATGGAACGCTTGCAGGGCGTGGTTTTGCGCGCGGGAAATGCGCCTGGCTTGCAGTTGCCTATAAATACAATGCACGAAATTTCAATTGCTTTGGTGGATAATTTAGTAGCCCTACATGCCATTGATATTGAAGCAACCGATTTAATACAATTAGGTAAGCCAGATGGCTATACTGCCCGCCAAGTTGCTGGTTGGATAAAAAGATATCAAACCGCAGAAACCGATACAATTAACAACATGAATCAGTTGGCAGATTGGTTAACAAAAAACCAACCACTTGCACTTGCTCCAACACTATTACACAACGATTATAAATACGATAACTTAATTCTTGATCGAAATAATCTTGCTACTATTATAGGTGTATTAGACTGGGAAATGGCCACTGTTGGCAATCCATTAATGGACCTCGGCGCAACCCTTGCCTATTGGTTTGAAGCCGGAGAAGAACCCGTTTTAAAACACTATAATTTAACTTGGTTAGCAGGTAATTTAACCAGAAAAGAATTGGCCGATAGGTATGCCAATAAAACAGGAAGAGACCTAAAAAATATTGTTTTTTATTATGTTTTTGGCTTGTTTAAAAATGCAGTAATTCTGCAACAAATTTACCATCGATGGAAACAAGGAAAATCGGCTGACCAACGTTTTGGCGCACTCTTACCCATCATTCATATTATTGGAAATATGGCCACTAAAGCCCTAGAAAAAGACAGTATTTAACAGTGCTATTTATTCTTCTCTTTTTCTTAAACTGCCTTTGTAATTATTTTTTGTAGCCTTATAATGCTCAAAGCTTTTTTCAATAAAATAACCCAATTCTAATTCATTTAATTGCTGTACAATATCGTAGTCTGGTCTATACCGATGCATGAAAGTATCTAATTCAGCACCAGTTAATTTGGTCACCTTTCTTACAAACGATTTACTAAAGCGGTTGTCTAGGTATTTTTCTTGTTCTTGTTCGAGTAAACGTTTCTGTAAACTCAAGATGCTTTTATTGCGTTTGAACCGAAACATATTAATGATTTCGTCTAGGTCAAAACCAACCGTCATGCTTCCCGGATTATAATTTGGATTTGAGCTCAATCTTAAACCTGGCTTTTTAAAGTCAAAGATTTTTGCATAGTCTTTTCTGTTTTGTACAGAATCAAATTTGTAATAATTGTTACGCACTTTTACATCTGGAAGATCAAATGAACGTACATGGATCATTACATCAAAATTATCGGTGTTTGAAATAGTGTCAACTGCAAATTTCATGGTAGATTTTCCTATCATAGAAAACCAAATAGAATCATTTATTGAAACCCTAATTTGATAATTACCCAATGAGTCGGTAATAGTTCCCCGTCCAGAATTGCTCATTACAGCAACTGCTTCCAAAGGCCTTCTTGCAGAAATATCAAATACCCTACCGCTAATTAAAACAGATTGGGCTTGGGTTATTTGTGCAAACAAACCAAAAAGTACAATTAAACTAAAATAAAGAAAGTGTAGACTTTTTCTCAAACAACAGTATTAAGCTGTAATATTAAAACAGTCGGTGCAGAATACAAGATAAGTTCAACGAATTAACGAGTCTTTTGCAGAATTCGTTAGAAATAATAAAGATTAACTCACGCAATTCTTTTTTACCTCCTTCCAAAGGTCTCTATAACATTGCGCTGCAAAGCTGCTTGCTGCATAGGTTTCCAATGGGGCTTCTTGAATACCCATTTTTTCTACTTCACTCAAATAAGGGATATAATTTTTTAGAAATATCTTGTCTTTGTAGAATTGGTTGATTACCTCGTGGTGTAAATTTTTTCGGTGATCCACCATGCTGAAAAAACATTTCAATTTAGAGGCGTCAAACCCATTTTCTTGAAAATAGTCAACCACCGTTTCGTAAGATCTAATTGAAAGTGTAGTAGGAATATTGGGCATCAACACAAAATCAGCGCCAAAAAAGATAGCATCATGCAACAAAGAAATGCCTGGAGGACAGTCAAGTATAATCATATCGTAGGTTTTTTTTAACCCCGATAAGAGTTGCGCAATTATTTTTTTCGACTGTTTGATGTCATTAAACAATACATCTGCATGTCTGGCAGAAAGGTCGGCCGGAATAATGTCTAAATTATCAAATGCGGTTGGTTGAATGGCTGAGGTTAACGCTAACTCGCTATTTAATAATTTTTTCGACTCGTTTTTTACTTTGGCAGCACAGCCCAAATAAAAGGAACTAGATCCTTGTGGATCAAGATCCCAAACAAGTGTTTTGTACCCGTCTTTTGCAGACAAATAGGCTAGGTTAACAGCAGCTGCTGTTTTTCCAACACCCCCCTTTAAATTGTATAATGCAAGTGTGATCATACTCTAATGTACAAAAAAATATTACATCAGTAAACTAGTAATGGTTAAAAGCTACCCTGAGTAAGCCATCCAAGCAGCAAACAGCCAATAACAATATAAGGTGCTGGAATTCTATTGGTTCGAAGGATTAAAAAAGTTACTCCCACAATAAATACATCTGCAAACGCAATTGACTCGCCATTAAACAGGGCAAATAGAAAATTATCTTTAATTAAATAAAAGGTTGCGCCAGTCATAATACCCACTACTGCGGCATTAATGCCTTCTAATGACCGATAGATTACCGCATATTTTTTTAGGTTATGCCATACCGGAAAAAAGAACAACACCAATAAAACACTGGGTAAAAAAATAGCAATGGTTCCAATAACGCATCCTACTATTTGATGGGCAAATCCGGCATCGCGCATTACCATTCCGCCAGCAAAAGAGCCAATAGAAAAAACCGGACCGGGAATCGCTCGAACCATACCAGAGCCAGTTAAAAAATCTGCCTTATTCATTTGCAATACATCGCGCTTAGAATTTTGCACCACTTTGGTATTTGGCCGAGTTACATATTGTTCGTACATCAGCGGCATTAATACATCGCCTCCACCAAAAACCAGGCTACCAAAACGATAGGCATTTTCAAATAAGTTAATGGACTTTCTGTTTTGCCAGTTTTGACGCGTAGCTGTTTCAGACAAATAACCTGCAATACCAAAAACGGCCAGAAAAATTAAAATATTTCCCCACTTGATTTTTTTTGGTGGGATGCCTTTTTGAGGGTGACGGCGGTCGCTAAAATTGGTAATAATTCCAGCAACCAAAATCAACCCCGGAAAAATCCAAGGTGTTTTGAACGCTAAGAAAGTAGCCACCGTAGCTAGTGCCATAATTACCCTTGTAATAGTATTGTGTACCGCAATACCAAATATTCTAAAAGTGGAATAGGCAATAAATCCAATAGCCATGGGCTGAATGAATTTAAAAACACCTAATTGCGCATTATTTATATTCAAATAATTTAATAAAAAAGAGAGTCCACCCATAATACTACTGGCAGGTAATATCCAAATTAATAGGGTTAACAAGGCTAGTGGAATACCGCCTCTTTTGTAACCAATTAATGTTAAGGTTTGGGTAGACGAAGCACCTGGTAATAATTGGCAAAACCCATTGTATTCAATTAATTCAAGTTCAGTAAGGTCTTTGCGTTGGTGCACAAAGGTTTTCATCATCATTCCCATATGACCCTGCGGACCACCAAATGCGGTAATGCTATGCCAAAAAACAGCCCGTAAAAAAGGGATATGACGAAACATGTAACTGCTATTTTTTTAATCCAATTTCTCTTAAACGCTCGTCTAAATAATCACCCGCAGTAATATCTTCATAAGCCTTAGGATGAGCTGCGTCAATGCAACTATCTAAACATGCCAAACTCATTTCACTTCGAGGATGTAAAAAAAATGGCATTGAAAAACGACTGGTATGCCATAAGTCACGAGATGGATTTACCACACGATGGGTAGTGCTGCAAAGTTTGTTATTGGTTAAGCGTTGTAGCATATCTCCCACATTTACCACAATCTGGTCTGGTAAAGAAGTTACATTCATCCACTCGCCTTGCTTGGTAAGTATTTGTAAACCATCTGCCGATGCGCCAACTAATAAAGTAATTAGGTTGATGTCTTCGTGTTGTTCTGCACGAATAGCCGATTTTGGTTCGCTAATAATGGGTGGATAATGGATACAACGTAAAATGGAATTTCCATTATGAATATGGGGTGTAAAATAATTTTCATTTAAGCCTAAATAAATAGCAATAGCTGCTAATAAAGCGGAGCCTGCAGTTTCAAAATGTTTGTAGGCATTAAATATGGTATCATTAAAAACTGGAATTTCAGCAATTATTACATTTTCTGGATAATTCTCTTTAATTAAATCGGCATCTTCAACCGTTTGGCCATATTGAAAAAACTCTTTTAAATCTGGGGCTTCACTGCCTTTTGCATGTTCTCTTCCAAAACTAGTATAGCCACGTTGTCCGGCTAATCCTGCAATTTCGTAGTGTAATTTTTTTTCTAAGGGCAAAGAAAAAAACTGTTGCACATGTTCGTATTGTGCTGCAATTAATGCATCGGGAATTCCATGGTTTTTTACTGCAACAAAGCCTACAGTTTCATAGGCATTACCTAAAGACTGAATAAAATCGGCTTTCTGTTCTGGACTGCCACTTACAAAAGCGGCTAAATCAACTACTGGTATTGCCATAGCAAGAATATTAAAATAATACAGACCATTTTTATCACACTAAAAATACAAAAGAAGATGCAGATACGCATTATTGAAAAGTTCTTATATAGAATTTAATAAATATGGTAGATTTTTTAGACCTTTATTGCATGAAGCAGCATCGTATTTTATATCTATTTGTATTAAGTACCCTAGTATTTAGTTGTAGTACTCAAAAGCAATCTATAACTGCTAATGAAGCCTATCAATTCAAAGCATTGAACAACGGCAAACCCGATTATAGCGATTTGCATTATTGGGCTGCACATCCTTATAAAAAAGACCCTTCGGATAGTGTTCCTAAACCATTGTTATCCAATTACCAAAAAGATTCAGCAGTAGATATTTTTTTTGTTCACCCTACTACCTATACCGATGCGTCAAAAATAATGGGCTGGAATGCATTAATAGATGATGCCACAATAAATGCTAAAACCGATTATAGCCCCATACTTTTTCAGGCAAGTGTATTCAATGCCGCTGGGAGGATTTTTGCACCTAGGTACCGACAAGCACATTTATCTGCCTATTATGCAAAAACTGCACAAGACAGTTCCGATGCAATTGCCGCATTTGAATTGGCTTATCAAGATATAAAAGCTGCTTTTGAATATTATTTAGCACACAACAATGCTGGTAGACCAATTATTATTGCCTCGCATAGCCAAGGAAGTACGCATACCAAAAGATTACTCAAAGAGTTTTTTGAAAACAAGCCATTGTATTCAAAACTAGTTGCTGCTTATATTATAGGGATGCCCGTTCCTATAAATTTTTATACAGCTATTCCTAGTTGCAATTTGCCTAATCAAACAGGTTGTATCTGTAGTTGGCGCACTTACAAACAAGGCTATATTCCAGAAGACATTACCCAAGAAAAAAATAAGGCCATTGTTACCAACCCACTCAGTTGGGATGCTACAAAAACCAATATGGACAGAAACGATAATAAGGGTGGTATTTTACTAAAATTCAACAGCTTGGTTACAAATGTTGCATCTGCAACCATCAGCGATGGAGTACTTTGGACGGTAAAACCACATTTTTTTGGCAATATTTTTTATACTACCAAGAACTACCATATTGCAGATTATAATCTTTACTACCTGAGTATTAGAGAAAATGCCCAAACCCGTATTAATGCCTATTTAAAAAAATAGACCCCATTCAAAAGAACAGGGCCTAAATGGTTTCACAGTAGGAAATTGGATATTACTGCTCAGACTACACAAAAAAAGTCTGGTAGTTAATTGACAATAGATTATAAGGTTTTGCTGCATTTCGTAGCAAAAAAATAGAACTATTACAGAAAAACCTGCGTAACAGCCCAAAATAAAGGGTTATTCGCAGGTTCTTGTATGTTACTGATTAGTTTTAGTTACCGTAAACGCTTAAAAATTTAATGCGCATAATTTTTAGTTGCTCCCAACTATAGTCATTATCGCTCAATTCTTGACGGGCAACGTCTAAAGAAGAAGTTTGGCAACTTTTAAAATAGTCTATAATATCAATTTGATCGTCTTCATCGAGCCATTCGTCAATAGCATAATCTAAATTCAATCGGGTGCCACTAGCTGCAATCGTTTCCATTTCTTCGAGTAGTTCGTCGAGCTTAAGGCTTTTGTTTTTTGCAATGGTTTCTAATGGGATTTTTTTGTCTACGTTTTGAATAATATAGATTTTATTATTCCCCTTATTTGCTACACTGCGCATTACAAAATCATCGGGTTTTTCTATATCATTCTCTACCACATATTTGGCAATAACTTCAACAAATGGCTTGCCATATTTTAAAGATTTTCCCTTGCTTACACCCTGACATTTTTCTAATTCTTCTAAAGTGGTTGGATACAAAGTAGCCATATCCTGTAAAGAATTTTCTAAGAAAATTACAAATGGAGGAAGGCTTTTTTTCTTGGCTTCTGTTTGGCGAAGGTCTTTCAACATTTCAAATAACTTGTCGTCGGCAGCAGCCCCTGTTTGAGAGGCATTTTCTCCCTCATCATCATCGGCATTGGCTTCTTCGAACAAATTATTCAACACTATTTTAAAGGAACTCGGTTTCTTTAAAAATTGCTCGCCTTTTTCAGTAATTTTTAATAGGCCATATTCCTCAATATCTTTTCTTATTAAATTCTCCAATAACATTTGTCTGATTAAACTACTCCATAAATGGTATTCTTTATCGTTACCAACTCCAAAAACTGGAAGGCTATCGTGGCGGAACATACTTATTTGTGGCGTGAGTTTACCCATCACTACATTCACAACATAATCGGTAACAAATCTTTCGTCTAATGCAACAACTGTTTTAAGAATACTTACTACATCGTCTTTTGCTTCAATGCGCTCTTTAGGATTTAAACAATTATCGCAATTGCCGCAGTTTTTTGTTTCCCAATCTTCTCCAAAATAATGCAACAACACTTTTCTTCTACACACTGCAGATTCAGCGTAGGCAACCGTTTCGTCAATTAACTGTGCACCAACTTCTCTTTCACTTAAAGGCTTGTCTCGTAAAAAATGTTCAAGTTTAGAAACGTCTTTGTGCGAATAATATAATACACACAAACCTTCCATACCATCTCGTCCAGCCCTACCCGTTTCTTGGTAATAATTTTCAATTGATTTTGGAATATTAAAGTGAACAACAAACCGAATATCAGGCTTGTCTATGCCCATTCCAAAAGCAATAGTTGCAACAATTACTTGTACGTCTTCGTTCAAAAATTGGTCTTGTCTTTCTGCGCGTAATTTTTGATCGAGCCCTGCGTGATAAGCAACGGCTTTAATATTATTTGCCACCAATAACTCGGCCAATTCTTCGGTCGTTTTTCTATTTAGTGTATAAATAATACCGCTCTTTCCTTTATGCCCACTAATAAACTTAACGATACTTTTTACCGTTTGGTCTTTTTTAATTTTGGGTTGAATTTCGTAGTATAAATTGCTACGATTAAAAGAAGAAATATAAATATGTGGCTTTCTTAACCCTAGATTTTTTACAATATCACTTTGCACTTTTGGTGTTGCAGTTGCAGTTAATGCAATCACAGGAATGTCTGGATTAATAATTTCCATCATTTCGCGCAAACGTCGATACTCTGGTCTAAAATCATGCCCCCATTCCGAAATACAATGCGCTTCATCTACCGCAAAAAAAGATATTTTAAGGTCACTAAAATATTCTAGATTTTCTTGTTTAGTAAGTGTTTCTGGAGCTACATATAATAACTTGGTCATACCTGCAGTTAAATCGTCTTTTACCGCTTTAATTTGACCTTTATTTAACGAAGAATTTAAGAAATGTGCTACATCATCTTTTTCACTATATCCCCTTACCAAGTCTACTTGGTTTTTCATTAAAGCAATTAATGGAGATACAATAATTGCACAACCTTCCATCATCATTGCAGGCAATTGGTAGCAAAGACTTTTCCCGCCACCTGTAGGCATGATTACAAAAGTATCCTGACCATTCAAAAGGCTATTAATTGCCTTTTCTTGGGTACCCTTAAACGCTCTAAAACCAAAATATTTTTCAAGACCTGCATGAATATCATATTGATGTTCTGTAGTGATGGTTGCGGTATTGTCTTTTCTAGGAGAACTTCGCTTATTGATTATTTTACTTGCGGGTTTTGCAGTTGTTTTTTTAATTGTTGTGGCCATTTATCAAAATCAATTTTCCATCCCATCATTGGGAATCTACATTACTAAAAGTTAACACATTTTTTTTGAATCCCCTATTTAAATTGATAATCGGTTTACAAAGCAGTAAATCGATTGTTCACTTAAGCATTGCCCTTGGCATTTTTAAGGAAAAAAGTCTTACGAAGTTAGCGAACTGCAGTTTGAATTAAAAGTTTAAGCTGTTAAAGTTTACATTTGCATGGTATGAATCCATCTATACAAAAAACAGCCCTGCAAACCATTGAGTTGGAAGCTGCATCCGTAGCTGGTTTATCGGCATTTATTAATGCCGATTTTGAAAAAGCTATACAGTTAATTTATGCTTCAAAAGGCCGATTGGTTATAAGCGGGATAGGCAAAAGCGCCATTGTTGCCCAAAAAATTGTTGCCACACTCAACTCTACAGGAACTCCTGCCTTATTTATGCATGCAGCAGATGCCATCCATGGCGATTTGGGCATGATTCAGGAAGCAGATGTTGTACTTATCATTAGTAAGAGTGGTGAAAGCCCAGAGATTAAGGTATTGGTGCCACTTATTAGAAATTTTGGCAACCCATTAATTGCCATGGTAGGTAATATCGATAGCTTCTTAGCAAAAGAAGCCGCCATTGTTCTAAATACCACTGTAAGCCAAGAAGCTTGCCCTAATAATTTAGCACCTACCAGTAGCACAACGGCTCAATTGGTGATGGGCGATGTAATTGCAGTATGCCTGATGGAATTAAACGGTTTCAGCCAAAGAGACTTTGCTAAATATCATCCAGGAGGCAATTTAGGCAAGCGACTATATTTACGAGTTGGTGAATTAAGTAAACAAAATGCTAGCCCAAAAGTATTAGCCAGTGCAAGTTTGAGAGAAGTGATTGTAGAAATCACCCAAAAAAGATTGGGCATTACTGCAGTAGTAAACGAACAAAATCAAATTATTGGTATTATTACAGATGGTGATTTGCGTAGAATGCTAGAGAAAAGTAGATCACTAGACCAAATTACCGCAAATGATATTTTAACACCTTATCCAAAAACGGTTGGTGCAAATAATTTGGCAGTAGAAGCATTAGAAATTTTAAGAAACAATGATATCAGCGCATTACTGGTAACAGAAAACAATGAATACCTTGGGGTGCTTCATTTACACGATTTAGTAAGAGAAGGAATCGTTTAGTTAAAACAATTTTTTGTTTATAGCTTTCGTTTTATATCTTGTAAAAATATTTAATACGATTATTCTTATAACCCACTCTTGAATGAATAAACATCACTATGTAGCCATAATGGCCGGCGGAATTGGAAGTCGTTTTTGGCCCAAGAGTAGAACCAGCTATCCAAAGCAATTCTTAGACATTTTAAATACAGGAAAGTCATTAATTCAATGGACTTATGAGCGCTACGCCGCTTTTATTCCAAATGAAAATATTTTTATTGTTACTTCCGACGAATACGTGTCTATAGTAAAAGAACAATTACCACTTTTGCCTCCCGAAAATATCTTAGCAGAACCAAGCAGAAAAAATACGGCTCCCTGTGTGGCGTATATCTCTTATAAATTGTTGCAAAAAGATCCGGAAGCAAGCCTAATTGTAGCACCTAGCGACCATATGATTCTAGACAACGAAGCGTTTAGAAACATTACCCAAAAAGCATTGGAATTTGTAACAGAAGTGCCATCTCTTGTAACACTTGGTATCAAACCAACGCATCCAAACACAGGATACGGTTATATTCAACACGCACCTTCTACTGCCACAGAAGGTATTTATAAAGTAAAAACATTTACCGAAAAACCCGATTTAGAATTGGCAAAAACCTTTATCTCTAGCGGTGATTTTTTATGGAATGCAGGCATCTTTGTTTGGCAAGTAAAAAATGTAATGAAGGCATTTGAATTACACCAACCAGAAATGTTTGAACTATTCGATAACGAGAAAATACATTTTAATACAGCAACCGAAAAAGAAGCGATCAATAGAATCTATCCTCTTTGCACCAATGTGTCGATTGATTTTGCTATCATGGAAAAAGCAAACAATGTATTTGTAATTCCTTCGTCTTTTGGATGGAGTGATTTAGGTACCTGGAATAGCGCTTACGATAATTTAGAGAAAGACTATTTAGGAAATGCCGTGACCAGTGAAAATGTAATTGTAATTGATGCAACTAAATGTATGATTTCTGCTACCAACGACAAGCTCATTGTTATACAAGGATTAGACGATTGCATTATTGTAGATACAAAAGATGTATTATTAATTTGTAAAAAAGACAAAGAGCAAGCTATTAAAGAATACGTTGCAGAAGTGAAAAGGAATAAAGGTGATCGGTACTTATAAAACCAACAAAACAATCACACCATAAAGTAAACGACTTGTATATGCCAGCAACAAGAACGGTAATTACTGGAACAGGATCTTATATACCGCCAATGGTAAAAACCAATGGCGATTTTATGGCTGCTGAATTTTATGGCGAAGACCATCAACCATTAATAACTCCTGCCGAAGAGATTGTAGAAAAATTTAAAGACATTACGGGTATTGAAGAACGCCGATATGCAAGTAATGAAATCAATTCTTCTGATATGGCATTTGAAGCGGCAAAGCTTGCTATTGCAGATGCAGGCATTGACCCAGAAACCATCGACCAAATTATATTTGCACACAATTTTGGTAATGTTTTAAAAGATACTATTCAAACAGATGTGTTGCCAGCATTGGCTTCTCGGGTAAAGCAACAATTAGGCATTCGTAATCCTGCTTGTGTGGCTTACGATATTTTATTTGGTTGCCCTGGATGGATTCAAGGTGTTATTCAAGGTCATGCATTTATTTTAGCAGGCATGGCAAAAAAATGTTTGGTTATTGGTTCCGAAACTTTAAGTAGGGTGATAGATGTTCACGATAGAGATAGCATGATTTTTAGCGACGGTGCAGGTGCTTGTATTATAGAAGCGGTAGATGCCAATACTACCAATAGCGGTATATTATCAACCAGTGTACAAAGCCATTGCGTAGACGAAGCATTTTATTTACAGTTAGGCAAATCGAATTACCCCAATTCAGACCCTACTATTCGATACATGAAAATGAAAGGCAGAAAAGTATATGAGTACGCAATTAAAAACGTACCCATTGCAATGAAAGATTGTATTGAAAAAGCAGGCTTACAAGTGAGCGATGTAAAAAAGTTTTTCTTGCACCAAGCCAATGAAAAAATGGATGAAGGATTTGTAAAAGCATTATACAAATTAGCGGGTAGCAAAGAAATTCCAAATAATATCATGCCCATGAGCATTCACCAATTAGGTAATAGTTCTGTTGCTACCATTCCTACTTTATACGATTTGGTTAAAAAAAATTTAATGGAAGGACACAGTATTGCAACTGGTGATATTGTAGTATTTGCTTCGGTTGGTGCTGGTATGAATATCAATGCTATTTGTTACCGAGTATAGCATCAATACCATTTAATACGAGCGCTAGAATTGTATTCGCTAAATACTTTGCAATTAATATCCCCTTACATTTTTCCCTTCCATATAATTTAGGAAAGCTTTGTTAACTACTCTATTACCACCTGGTGTTGGATAGTTTCCTGTAAAATACCAGTCGCCGGTATTGGTTGGGCAACTATCGTGTAAGTCTTCAATCGTTTGATAGATGACCTCTACAACCGTTGACACACCTGGAGGTGTAATCAATTGTGCAATTTTAGCAGAAATTTCTTCGGGAGAAAATGGTTTGTAAATTAATCGAACTAGGTTTTCGGTATGTAATTGATTGGCGTTTTTTAGTGCTACTATTTTATTGGTTACTTCCGTTAAAACATGCTCCATATTACGCTCTTTTAATAAAGCGATGGCTGCGCGGAAAGCAATAAAATCTCCTAGCTTACTCATATCAATCCCATAACAATCTGGGTATCTAATTTGAGGGGCCGATGAAACAACAAGCACTTTTTTAGGTTCTAAGCGCGATAACATTCTAATGATACTTTCTTTGAGGGTTGTACCACGAACAATACTATCATCAATCACCACTAATGTGTCTTCGTTTCTGCGAACGGTTCCGTAAGTAATATCATACACGTGTTGTACCATTTCATTCCGATTAGCATCTTCGGTAATAAATGTGCGTAGCTTCACGTCTTTAATAGCAATTTTTTCTTGGCGAATTTTTCTATTCACCATTTCTTCTAATTTGTCGGGCGTAAAATCATTACCCCAACTTAAAATTCTTTCAACCTTAATTTTATTCAGGTACTCTTCCATTCCTTTTACCAAACCATAAAAAGCAACTTCGGCGGTATTGGGGATATAAGAAAATATGGTGTTCTTTAAATCGTAATTAATATTATCTAATACTGTTTTGCTTAAATGATGCCCAAGTGCAATGCGTTCGCGATAAATTTTTTCATCACTACCGCGGCTAAAATAAATGCGCTCAAAACTACAAGCACGTCTTTGTTTGGGTTCTAGAATTTGTTCAATCTTATAGTTTCCGTTGTCATCTACAATAATGGCAGCACCAGGCATGAGTTCCATTACTTCATTTTCACCAACATTAAAAGTGGTTCTAATAGCCGCTCTTTCACTTGCTGCAACAATCACTTCGTCATTAATATAATAATAGGCAGGACGAATGCCATGTGCATCACGCATTACAAAACTATAGCCGTTGCCAATTAAGCTACCAATGGTATATCCGCCATCAAATAATGGAGTTGCTTTTTTTAGCACAGTTACAATATCTGCTGAATTAGGATGTAGGTTATCTTCTTCTGCTAAAAAATGGTGGATGACTTCCATCATAGCAGCCAAATCGCTTTGTTTTTGAAAATCACCCGGATTCATTTTAATGGCATCGAATAGCTCATCGGTATTGACTAAATTAAAATTACCAGCAAGGGCAATGTTTTTGCCTGGCATTAAGTCTCTTTTAATAAAAGGATGACAAAATTCCAGATTGTTTTTGCCTTGGGTTCCATAACGCAAATGACCTAATAGCAACTCACCCAAAAAAGGCAAATGCCCTTTCATTAATCCAGGGTGCAGTTTAATATCGGTTTGGTGTTTTTCTAGTTCGGCAATTTCTTGACCTACCCTAAAGAAAAGATCGGCAATTGGCTGAGGCGCATTGCTACGCATTCTATATAAAAAAGGATTTCCAGGCTCAGTATTGAGTTTCACAGAGGCAAAACCAGCGCCATCTTGGCCACGATTGTGCTGCTTTTCCATTAACAAGTAAAGTTTGGTTAGCCCATAGGTTACCGAACCATGCTGTTGCAAATAGTAGGAAAAAGGTTTTCTCAGGCGGATGTAGGCTAGCCCACATTCATGTTTGATTTCGTCGCTCATGATGGTTGTTAAAAGGAAGTGGCGAAGTTACAACTCCGCCACATTTATTTCGTGTTATTTATAAACAGCTTTTATACTTATTCCAAACACGCTGCTAACCAAAGAAATGCTTTTATAAAAAGGGGGGCGTTATTTAGAACCAGCTACAATACCGAAATACTTTTCTTTTGCACCATAAATGGCCCAACTATTTAGTGCCACTAGTAAAATGCCAATACCTGGCTGGTGCGCAATCAATAATTCAAAAAGTAAAATGTTCAGAGAAATGGGGGCCATTAATAATAAACCAAGCGCTCTAGTTGGCTTAAATATTAATAAAATTGCAAATGTAATTTCCAACACTTTTACAAATGCTAAGAAGCCGGTGGAATAAATTAACCCAATAAAGGCACCTGCATTTCCTTCCATAGGTGGCATTTGAATAAAATGTAAAAAGAAATTAGATCCAAAAATTAAAAAAATAATTGCCAGTAAATACACTGGAATAAGTGGTAAGAATTTCATGTTTTTTTGATTTTATTGTGATTATTAAGACTCAATTAATACGCCCATTTTACCCATTTGATAGTCTCTAATGGCTTCCATTATTTCTGTTTGGTTATTCATTACAAAAGGACCATGCGATGCAACTGGTTCATTTAAAGGTTCGCCTGTTCCAATAAAAAAATGGGTGTCCGCTAGTGCTTCTAATTCAAATCCTTCACCATCTAAATGAAAACTAGCCACATATTTTTCTTCAATAACCGAATCGCCAGTAACTGAAATTTGACCTTGCATTAAATAAATAAATGCATTGTGCGAAAGTGGAATATCAAAAAAGTATTTGGCCCCTTTTTTCATATTTACAGTAAAAGTGTTTACGTTAGAAAGTGTATGAATAGGACCTTTTACCGCTTCTAACTGACCCGCTATAATATTAATTTGGGTTAACCCATCTGCCGAAATAATAGTAGGTGTGTCTTCTTTGGTTAAGGGCTGATAAGATGGAATATCCATTTTGTGTTTGGCTGGTGTATTCACCCATAATTGAATCAACTCTTGAACACCACCGTGTGATTGTATATCAGACGGAGGCCTTTCGCTATGAATCATCCCCATTCCAGCATTCATCCACTGTGTGCCACCTGCGTAAACTACATTGTCATTACCCCTGCTATCTCTGTGGTGCACACCGCCTTGAAAAATAAAACTCACCGGACTAAAGCCTCGATGCGGATGCGGACCTACGCCAGATTGTAAAACCGGAATATGTTTAGGAACTTTTAATTCAGCATGGTGCAAAAGTAAAAACGGATCAATCTGTTCTGCCTTGCGAGATGGAAAAGGCTGCCTTATTGGAAAGCCACCCATATCCATTGGTGTAGCGTATAAAATTTGTTGAATGGTTCGATTCTTTTTCATGTAGTTGATTTTAAGCTAGATCCATTGGAATATCAATTAACAGTAATTCAGATTCAGTATTAGCAACAATGGTTAATATATCTGTTTCTGAAACACCTAGGCCGTCTCTGTTTTCTAGAAGTTCACCGTTTACTGTTACGCTCCCACTTAATACAAATACATATACGCCATTACCCATTTTTTTTATTGGATAGTCAATAGATAAGTCTTTTGAAAAATGGCCCAAAGAAAACCAAGCATCTTGGTTAATAAAAACAGCGTTAGTATCATCGGGCGCTACCACCGTTAATATTTGATTCAACCTGTTTTCGGGTAAGAATGATTTTTGTTCGTAACGAGGTTCAATATTTTTTAATTTCGGAAACACCCAAATTTGTAAAAATTTTACTTCCTCTGTTTTACTTGCATTCATTTCACTATGTGCAATGCCGCTTCCTGCACTCATAATTTGAACATCATGTGCACGAATGATTTCGTTTCTTCCAGTACTATCTTGGTGTTGTAAATCTCCAGACAAAGGAATAGAAACGATTTCCATATTATCGTGCGAATGTTTTCCAAAACCCATACCAGCAGCAACTGTATCGTCATTTAATACACGTAATGCACCAAAATGCATTCGATCGTTTTGCTGATAAGATCCAAAACTAAAACTATGGTAACTATTTAACCAACCATGATTGGCATGACCTCTAGAACCGGCTTTGTGTAATACTGTTTTCATATCTATTCATTTTAAGTGTATGTACATCTATTGGTATAAAAAATTTAAATTTCCTTCTCTCTAATTTTTTCAAGCAATACATTCAATTGTTTGGCATCTGTGGCAGAAAGATCAACTGCACCTTCCATTAATTCAGTGATAGATTCTGTAGCGGCCTCTAACAAAACAATACCACTAGTAGTTAAACTGATTACCGTTTCTCGTTTATCTAATAAAGAATTCGTTCGCTTAACTAGTTTTTTAATTTCCAAACGGTCTATAATCCTTGGTACGTTTGAGTTTTTTTCAATCATCCTACAAGCAATATCTCTTACACACATTTGCTCAGGGTATTTTCCTTTCAATATTCTTAATACATTGTATTGCTCATGGGTTAAGCTGTATTCTTTTATAGCTTTACTCATCATTGTTTTTAACCACCAGGCAGAATACAAAATATTCAACACGGCTTTATGGGTATCGCTTTTGAATTTTGTACTTAATATTGCTTGTTCTAGTTTCACAATGCAAATGTATGTATGTACATCTAATTTTCAAAATATATTCAAAAAAAATCCCGTTAGTACTTACTAACGGGACAAATATTGTTTTTTGTTTAACTTAATTTTTGGCTTCATTTATTGCCTTGCGCCACTCTTCTAATCCTGTGCAAGCACTAAAACTCTTGTCAATTGAAATATAATAAGTAGGAATATGTTCTTTAAACCATTTTTCTAGAACACCAGATTTTTTGTCTTCCATTGCCCTATTTGCTACACGATTATAGTCTTCTTTCAAATTCTCACGATGTGGCTCGGTTCTGTTTTTTAAATAAATAATTCTAACTTTTTTGCTGCCTCTTTCATCGGTAAAAACCTGGGGTTTAGAAAAACTTCCTGGCTTCATATCCTTTAACGCAATCACCATTTCTTTGTCTACCTGATCAATGGTAATATAAGTAGATCCATCTCTTCCAGCTACAGCACCAGCACTAAATTTACTTCCATCGTCGTCGCTGAACTTGCTTACCGCTTCGCCAAAAGCCAAACTACCATCCACTAATTTTTTGCGAATTGAATCTAATTTGTCTTTGGTTTCTTTAATTTCTTCGTCGGTAACAGGAGGGATTCTTAAAATATGACGAACAACTGCGTCATCGCCAGAACGGCTAACCATTTGAATAATGTGCAAGCCGAATTTAGATTTAATTACAGAAGAAATTTGTCCTTCCTTTAAACGAAATGCGCCAGATAAAAATGCAGGGTCCCACATATTTTTATCATTCCTATTCAAATTATATTGACCAGCATTTTCAGTTTTTCCTGGATCTTCAGAATAGAATTTAACCAATTGCTCAAATTTTTTGCTGCCAGATTCAACTTGGCGCTTGTAATCGTACAACTGCTTTGAAACATATTCCTCTACATCTTTATTTGCTTTTGGATGTATTACAATCTGGCTTACTTCAATTTCACTTTCGTAAAATGGAAGGCTATCTTTTGGTGTTTTATTGTAGTAGGCTTTTACTTCTGTTGGCGTCATTTTAATGTTGTCAACAATCTTTCCGCGCATTTGATCGGCGAGTTTTTGCTCCCTTAATGCTTCTTTAAAATCTTCTTTCATTTGATACACTGTTTTACCAGCAATCTCTTCAAGAATTTCTTTAGAGCCATATGAATTGATAAAACTGCGAATACGATTCTCCATTTGGTTTTCGATCTCTTCGTCGTTAACCGTTAGAGAATCCTTCATAGCTTGTAATACCAAGGCTTTTTGAATCAATTGTCCTTCTAATACCTGGCACTCTGTTGGAATGATGGCATTTTCTTGACCTTGCGCCTGACGCTTTACATCTAAAATGGCATTGGTAACATCTGATTGTAAGATGATTTTATCACCTACTTGCGCAATGATTTTATCGGCAACCACTTTTTTAGATTGTGCCTGCGCTCCAAATGATCCAACTATCAATAAAATAAAAAATACCTGCTTCATAGATTTCAATATCAGTCAAAAATAGCGATTCAACGCTCGAACTGCGCCAGTCAAAACCGCTTTTAACAAAACTTATAAAGTACGTTTCACTTCTTCTTCTTCAAATGCCTCAACTATATCACCTACACGGATGTCGGCGTAATTCTTAATAGTCAATCCGCACTCAGTGTTTGTTGCAACGTCTTTTACATCGTCTTTAAAGCGTTTCAAGCTGCCCAATTCAGCGGCCTGTCCTTCTCCTTTCGGATACTCCACAATACCGTCACGAATAATTCTGATTTTACTGTTACGCGCAATTTTGCCTTCGAGTACAAAACAACCTGCAACGGTAGCTTTATCGAATTTATAGACCTCTCTAACCTCAACATTCGCTGTGATTTTCTCTTGGAATTTAGGTTCCAACATACCTTCCATGGCGCTTTTAACTTCGTCAATGGCTTGGTAGATAATAGAGTATAATTTAATTTCTACTCCTTCGGTATCGGCTAATTTATTAGCCTGCATAGAAGGTCGAACGTTAAATCCTACAACGATTGCATCAGAAGCCGTAGCCAATAATACATCCGATTCAGAAATTTGACCAACTCCTTTATGTACTACTCTAATAGCAATTTCTTCGGTAGAAAGTTTTTGTAATGAATCACTTAATGCTTCTACAGAACCATCCACGTCTCCTTTAATAATAATATTAAGTTCTTTAAAGTTGCCTAATGCCAAACGACGACCAATTTCGTCGAGTGTAATGTGTTTACGAGCACGTAACCCTTGCTCACGCAATAATTGCGCACGCTTGGTAGCCATTTCTTTTGCTTCTGCTTCGTCTTCAAATACCCTGAACTTCTCACCCGCTTGTGGTGCACCATTCAATCCTAATATTACTACAGGCGTTGAAGGTGGCGCAACTTCAATACGTTGGTTACGTTCATTGAACATGGCTTTTACACGACCATAGTTTTGACCAGAAACTATCAAGTCTCCCTGACGTAGTGTTCCGTTCTGAACCAAAATGGTTGCTACATATCCGCGGCCTTTATCTAACGATGCTTCAATAATAGTACCGCTTCCTTCCCTTTGTGGGTTGGCTTTTAGGTCTAAAATTTCTGCTTCAAACAATACTTTTTCTAACAACAAGCCTACATTCAAACCTTGCTTAGCAGATAATTCTTGGTTTTGGAATTTACCACCCCAAGCTTCTACTAAAATGTTCATTTGAGAAAGCTGTTCGTATATTTTTTGCGGTTGTGCACCGTCTTTATCAATTTTATTTACCGCAAAAATCATTGGTACACCCGCTGCTTGCGCGTGACTAATGGCTTCTTTGGTTTGAGGCATTACCGCATCATCGGCAGCTACCACAATAATAGCAATATCCGTTACTTTGGCACCACGCGCACGCATGGCCGTAAAGGCTTCGTGACCTGGCGTATCTAAGAAAGTAATTGCTTTACCATTAGGAAGTGTTACTTCATAAGCACCAATGTGTTGGGTAATTCCACCCGCTTCACCGGCTACTACATTGGCATTTCTAATATAATCCAATAATGAAGTTTTACCGTGGTCAACGTGACCCATGATAGTAACAATTGGCGCACGTTCTACTTGATCTGCAACGTCGTCATTCTCATCTTCGTCATCCAAATCATCTACATCTTCTAAACCAATAAACTCCACTTCAAAACCAAACTCACTTGATACAAGTTCAATTACTTCCGCATCTAGTCTTTGGTTAATAGATACCATAATACCTAAGCCCATACACTTACCAATTACATCGGCAAAGCTTACGTCCATTAAGTTGGCTAATTCGCTCACCGTAACAAACTCAGTAACTTGTAAATGATTGTCTTCAGATGTATCACCAACTTGCTCAGCAGCTTCATCACGTTTTGCTCGACGATATTTGGCTTTTAAACTCTTTCCACGACCACCAGTACCAGATAATTTGGCCTGCGTTTCGCGAATTTTTTCTTGTATGGCTTTTTGGTCAATTTCTTTGTTGTCATCAGCGCCTCTGCGTGTTGCTGCAGTTCTGTCTCTGTTAGCTCCGCCGCCTGCACGATTTCCGCCAGCTGCACCGCCACGATTAAATCCGCCGCCTTGTTGACCACCTCCGCCACCGCCACGGTTTCCACCATTATTATTGGCAGGAACAATTGGTCTGTTCGGACCAGATGGACGAGCAGGACCACCTGCACTAGCTACACCTAAACCACCTTGTTCAGGCAATGGATTAGTCCCTGCTTTATTATCTGGTTTTTTGTCGACAGGAATACGTTTGCGTTTGCGTTTTTCTTCCCTACCCATTGGTTTAGGACGGGTATCACTATTAACAGGTAATTCAATTCTTCCTAATATTTTAGGTCCTTCTAATTTATCTGCTTTAATATTTTCTATTACTGGACTAAAATCATCAGCTGATTCAGGAACAACCACTGCAACAGGTGCTACTGGTGGAGGCGTTGGTTCTACTACTGCTGCTTGTTTTTTAGCTGCTGCTTTTTTGGGTGTTGCTGCAGTTTTTTCTGGCGCAGCTTTTTCTGTTTCTGGCGCAGCTTCTTTTGTTGTTGTTTTCTTAGTTGCTTTTTTAGGACGAGTAGAAGAATCAATAGCCGATAAATCAATTTTATTCAACACTTTCGGTGATTCTAATTCTGGTGCATCTATTTTGGTAACACCAGATTCATTTGTAACAGCCCCTTTGTTTTTTTCAACAATAGGAGCAGGAGCAACCACTGGTGCTTCTACAACAATAGGCTTTACAACTACTGGCGCTTCTATAACTACTGGTGGAGGAGCTGCCACAACTGGAGCCGCAACTACTACTGGAGCAGGTGCTGCTTTTTCTTCTTTTTTATTGAAGCCAATATCTTCTTCGTCTTTTTTCTTTCTTGCTTCGGTTTGAGCGCCTTTTGGTATTTCTACCAAGTCGGCCTTGTTCTTGGCCTGTTTATCATTTTGGAACTCCGCCTGCAAGGCATAATAATGGTCTTCCGTAAGCTTTGCAGTTGGCTTCAGGTCGTCGCGGCTAAATCCTTTCTTCACCAAAAATTCGATCAGGGTATCCTGACCAATGTTGAATTCTTTGGCGGCTGCTAACAGTCTTGGTAATTTCAGTTCTGACATTCAGTTTTTTTTAGTCAACAAACCAAGGGCAAGCCCCGGTTTTTTTTATTTTTAGCTTTTCATCTATCCATTCAAAGTAGTTTACTCAATTCAACACTAAGACAAAGATAACCTCCAAAAAGCGGCTTATTCTTCACGATCAAATTCATCTTGCAATACTTTGCGGACTTCAGTAATCGTTTCAATTTCTAAATCGGTTCTTCTTTCAAGTTCTTCAGCAGATAATTTCAAGATACTTCTAGCCGTATCACAACCAATTCGCTTGAACTCGTCAATGATCCATGGTTCAATTTCATCGCTGAATTCTTCTAAGTCAATATCAAATTCATCTACTACTTCTTCGTCTTCGCGGAATACATCAATTTCATACCCTGTTAATTCACAAGCCAATTTAATGTTTACTCCTCTGCGGCCAATTGCTAAAGAAACTTGGTCGGCCTTTAAATAAACTTCGGCATGTTTTTTATCATTATCCAATTCCATATAGCTGATTTTAGCCGGCGTTAATGAACGCTGAATCAACAATTGAATATTGGTAGTAAAATTGATAACATCTATATTTTCGTTTTTCAATTCACGAACAATTCCATGAATACGACTTCCTTTCATTCCCACACAAGCACCTACTGGATCAATACGATCGTCGTAGCTTTCAACGGCCACTTTTGCTCTTTCTCCTGGATCACGAACGATTTTTTTAATCGCTATTAAACCATCAAATATTTCTGGAACTTCAATCTCTAATAATTTAGATAAGAACAAAGGACTCGTTCTAGAAAGAATAATTACTGGTGAGTTATTTTTTAAATCAACCCTTGCAATTACTGCACGAACGTTTTCGCCTTTCTTGAAATAATCTTGTGGAATTTGTTCAGATTTTGGCAAAATCAATTCATTGCTTTCTTCATCTAACAATAACACTTCTTTTTTCCAAACTTGATAAACTTCTGCACTGATAATTTCACCAATACGATCGCCATATTTTTTAATTAAAGCACTTTTCTTTAAATCGCTGATACGGCTTGCCAAGGTTTGTTTTGCAGCAAGAATGGCTCTACGACCGAAGTCTAGGATATCTACCTCTTGGTATAATTCTTCGCCTACTTCAAAATCTGGTTCAATTTTAACCGCATCGGTATAGCCAATTTCAGCCAAAGGATCTAACACTTCGCCATCGTCTACAATCATGCGTCGACGAATAATTTCTAAATCGCCTTTCTCGGCATTTACAATTACGTCGAAGTTTTCATCGCTTCCAAATTTTTTGCGCAAGAGTGTTTTAAAAACATCTTCTACCACCTTCATCATCGTAGGACGATCTATACTTTCTGCGTCTTTGAATTCCTGGAATGCCTCAATCAGGTTGATACTAGCCATAACTTAAT
>JBAXPJ010000033.1:0-31873 GCA_037132335.1 Sediminibacterium sp.
GCACGCCATTGGTTGCCAACCATTGACCATCCTTACGACAAAGCCACTAGTGAATTTATTGTAACAGCGCCATCAAAATATAAAGTAGTCTCGAATGGTTTGTTATTAGAAGAATCTACGCTTGATAAAGAAAACAAACTAACCCATTGGAAACAATCGGTACCAGTTTCTAGTTGGTTATTTGTTTTAGGTGTGGCAGAATTTGCAGTACAACAAGTAGGCAAATTCAATGGAAAAGAAATTCAAACATGGGTATATCCGAAAGACAGGGCAAATGGATTTTTTGATTTTGCACAACCCACCAAACAAGTACTTGAATTCTATTCCGATTATGTAGGACCCTATGCCTATGAAAAATTAGCCAATATACAATCGCCAAGTGTAAGTGGTGGAATGGAAACTTCATCGGCCATTTTTTATGCAGAAAATTTGGTGAATGGAAAGGCCGATAACCGACTAAGAAATGTTGTGATACACGAAATTGCCCATCAATGGTTTGGCAATGCAATAACAGAATCTACCTGGGATGATGCTTGGTTAAGCGAAGGATTTGCTACTTTTTTCACCCTGCTTTTTCAAGAGAATGCTTATGGGCACGAAGAATTTGTTAGCGGAATAAAAAATGCTAGAAAATCTGTTTTTGCCTATGCAAAAAAAGATTCTACGTTTAGCGTTGTTGCAGAACGCTCTGCCGAAACAGGTCCGGTAACCAGCGGCATCACTTATCAAAAAGGCGCTTGGACATTACACATGTTGCGCGAAAAAATTGGGCACGATAATTTTAGAAAAGGCATACAAGCCTACTATGCAAAATATTTTAATGCCAATGCCACCACCAATAATTTTAAAGAAGAAATGGAAAAAGTTTCTAAACAAAACTTAACGAGCTTTTTTAAACAATGGTTATATAATCCAGAGAGCTTAAAAATTTCAGCACATTGGGAGTATGATGAAGTTAAAAAACAAATTAACCTGAGTATTAATCAAACACAGTTTTCTGGATTCTTATTTGACTTTCCATTAGAGGTAGAAATTTTTAATGCAGACACCAATACTTCAGAAATTGTTACTATTGAAGATATTAATTTAAAGAGTCAAAAACTTCCTATAAAATATAATAAAAAACCTAGTGCGCTTAAGTTAGATCCAAGAACTATTTTACTTGCTGAAATTGAAATGAAATAACTTAATCAATAACAATAATATGATTACAATTATTTGGATTGGCTTAATTCTATTTGCAATTTGGTTTGTTTATTTTTTTGCAAAAGATATTTGGCTGCACAGAAATGAATTAGAAAAAGGAAGTTGGATTAAAACTGGAGTAATTGGTTTTGTTGTGAATTTTTTTGATGTATTAGGTATTGGAGCTTTTGCGCCACAAACCGTTTTGCTAAAATACACCAAGCAAACACCCGATAGATTAATTCCAGGCACGATGAATGTTGCAAACACCATTCCTGTATTAATTCAAGCGATTATTTTTATAAAAATTATTGAGGTAGAACCCACCACCCTTATAGTTATGTTTATTACCGCAACAATTGGCGCAACAATTGGGGCTGGAATCGTATCAAAACTTTCTGAAAATAAAATAAGGTTAACAATGAGTATCGCCTTATTAATTACCGCCGGTTTTATGTTTGCAAAAAACATGCATTGGATTCAAGGTCAGGGAAATGCCATTGGTTTAGATGGTTCGAAACTAGTGATTGCAGCAGTAGTGAATTTTTTTCTAGGCGCAATGATGACGGTTGGCGTAGGACTTTATGCACCTTGTATGGCCGTAGTTTTTTTATTAGGCCTATCTCCACAAGTAGCATTTCCAATAATGATGGGTTCTTGTGCTTTTTTAATGCCTCCTGCTTCCTATAAATTTATAAAAGCAGGCGCCTATCACCGAAAAGCAGCACTAGGTATGGCTTTGCCAAGTATTGTAGCTGTTTTAATTGCGGCATTCATTGTAAAATCTTTGCCCTTAGATACTTTGCGTTGGGTGGTTTTAGTGATTGTAGTATATACTTCAGTGAGTATGCTTTATTCGGTTGTAAAAAAACGATCTGCCGTTGTTTAATACAATTGAAAAAATGGGTCGAGCGGTTATCCCTTCTATCCATTTTTTCAATACCTTTCGTTTACATACAAAACGCTATGAAACAGAATAGAAGAAACTTTCTCGGCTTAGCCGCATTGGCATCAACAAGTATTGCCGTTCCAAGTAATTTATTTGGCAGAAGCCAAGCAAGTAATACCGAAGACCTTCCAAAAGAAATTCGTGATTTGCAACCACAAAAAGAAGGTGTAGTGCCCATAACTATTGAAGAAAGAAAGCAGCGTATAGCTCGTGCACAAGAATTAATGGCACAGCAAAAAATTGACGGTATTTTTTTAGAAGGAGCTACTTCTTGTTTTTATTTTACAGGCATGCGTTGGGGACAAAGCGAAAGAACTTTTGGTGTGGTAATTCCCGCAAAAGGAGAGCTAGCCTATGTTTGCCCTAGATTTGAAGAAGATCGTGCAAGAGAATTAATACTACCTGTATTTGGCAATGAAGTACGTTGTTGGGAAGAACACGAAAGTCCGTATGCATTAATTGCTGGCATCATTAAAGACAGAGGCGTTCGTTACCACAGAATTGGCATGGAAGAGCGCGTACGATTTTTTATTGCAGACGGCGTAAAAAAAGTAGCCACTGGTTTTGAAATTGTAGACGCAACGCCAATTACCGCAGGATGTAGAATGATTAAAACAAAAGCAGAAATTGCTTTGATGCAAAAAGCAAATGATATTACAATAGAAGCATACAAAGCAGCATTTGCAAGTATACAACCGGGCATGAGTCAATCTACACTTAGTAGTAATATAGCAGCAGCATTTAGAAAATTAGGATTTAGCGGATATGCCTCAGTACAGGTTGGTAAATATTCGGCACTACCACATGGCAGCATCACGCCACAAACTATTTTAGAAGGAGATGTTGTAATGGTAGATGGTGGAACCGGTTGCGAAGGATATGAATCGGATATTACCAGAACCATTGTAGTAGGTAAGCCAACACAAAGACAAACCGATGTTTGGAATTTAGAAAAGCAAGCACAAGACGCTGCATTTGCAGCCATTAAAATAGGCGCACCTGCAGAAGTAGTAGATGCTGCAGCCAGAAAAGTAATAGAATCCAATGGATTTTTAAACAACTATCGTTTACCAGGCCTCCCACACAGAACAGGCCATGGCATTGGTTTAGAAGGGCACGAGTGGACCAATTTTGTAAAAGGCAATCAAACAAAAATTGCAGTAGGTATGTGCTTTAGTGATGAACCTACTATTTCTATTCCAGGTGAATTTGGTATTCGTTTAGAAGACTGTTTGTACATAGCAGAAGATGGACCAAAATTCTTTTCTAAACAAAGTATTTCAATTGATAAGCCATTTGGATAGCCAAAAATTAATTAAAACAAATACTATGTTACGCATACAAAAATTGTTTTTTGTAACCATTCTATTTGTAAATTATTTCAATGCTTTTTCTCAAAACAAAAGCGTTGATACCCATCCTGCTATTAAAGACTATGGTTTAAAAAATTATATCTCCTATTCTAGGTCTATTCCTTATACTAGCAAAACTGCATGGCAATTGGTTTGTCAAATGCCCACCAATTGCCATTTTCAACCATGGATTGAAATTGAAAATGCCGAAGGAAAAACCATCCTATTAAACTCTAGCAATCCACTTGTTCAATACCTTACAAAAACAGAAAGTTTTGTTGCAAAAAAGGGAAGACAAATTTATGAAGCTAAAAACTGGATTAGCGGAGAAGGCGCTGTGTATAACATTCCAGCGGGTGCAACTGTATTAAGTGTAAAGTATCGCGAAACAGGTTATGACACAAAATTTGTAGGCTCTTTTGAGTGTAACGACAATGATTATAATATCCTTTGGAAGAAGGGTGCAAGAACTGCCTATTTGTGTATGCGCGATTGGTTTTATGATTGCCCCGATAGAGAGCGTGTAGGATTTTGGGGCGATGGAACACCAGAATTAAACCAATGCTTTTATGCTTTTGACGCAAATGCACACAAGCTTTGTAAAGAGCTAGTGTTAAGACCCTTAGACGCAAAATTTTATCCGGGCCAACAATTAGAATTTTTAGGCGAATATGGATTGTGGTATTATTATTTACAAACAGGCGATATTCAATCTATTAAAACAGTATACCCTGGCACCAAAGAATTTCTATTTAATACCTACAAGTTTGGTAAAAAAAATCAATGGTTCGATTGGGGTAAAGAAAATAAAGACAATGCTATTATAGAACAATGTTTTATGTACATAGACTTGGGTACATTAAAAAAAATGGCAAAGATTACCGAACATTTATCCGATACCATTTTAATTAATGCAAAAATGGATAGCATTAAAAACAGTTTCAATACAAGGTTTTGGAAGGGCAGTTTTTATAAGTCAGAACAAGTACCGGAGCCAGATGATAGGGCCAATGCTATGGCGGTAAATGCAGGACTCGCCGATCAAACTAAATGGCCTGCTATTTTTGAAAATGTATTAAATAAAAAAACTTTTTCGAGTTGCTTTTTTGACCGATGGGTATTTGAAGCGCTTTGTAGCATGGGAAAAGAAAAAGACGCTTTATTAAGAATGTCAACTAGGTATCAAACAATGATACCAGCAAGTTTTTCAACACTCTGGGAACACTACGACAGATGGTGGGCCTCAAGAATTGATGCTTTTGACGAAGGGTCTTCTTTAAATCATGGATGGAATCCACCCGTTATTAATTTGTCGCAAACCATAGCAGGCATATCGCCCATAGAAGCCGGTTGGAAAACATTTCAAGTCATTCCTAAAGAAGGATTTCTACAATCCCTTAAAGTGGTTGTGCCTTCTATAAAAGGAAATATTACAGTGGCCATCAAAAAAACATTACACCAATATTCGTTACAACTAAATGTACCTACAAACACCCAATCAATAGTGGGGATTCCAAAAACAGCGTTTAAAAATTTGCAAACTATTCGTGTAAATGATCGAATCATTTGGAAACAACATTCCCTACAAAATATAAAAGGCGTTGCTTATTATGGCGAAGACGAACACGCTATTTTATTTACAGCAAGCGCAGGTAACTGGCAATTTGTAGCAGAGGGATTGGTAGATATTTCAACACCAAAAAAAGCAGCAAAAAAAATACCTGCAGCTATTCCACTCGATAAAAAAAATTGGGTTGCCACAGCCTCTGTAAAAGACAGTTTGTTTTTATTTAGTGGAGATAATATCCCTATTGGAGTGCCCGCTGCCAATGCAATTGACGGAGATCATTGGACCGGATGGAGAGACATGACACACAAACAATATCCAGGCCAATGGCTAATGGTAGATATGCAACAACAACAAAGTTTTGAAAAAATTGAATTGGATAATTCTTGGGCATTATGGGATTCTCCAAAAAACTATGAGCTAACTGTTTCAAATGATGGATTGAATTGGAGTAAGCCTATTGCAACAGGTTCAGGATCGCTAGGTATTACCAGCATTGTTTTTCCAAAACAATTGGCAAGGTATATTCGTGTAACACAAAAAGGAACCGATCCATTATATCATTGGTCAATTTATGAATTGTCGGTATTTAGCCATCAATAAAATTCGTTCCAACAATTAAAACACGAGTTGTTTTATTAATCCATTTATTATGACAGATCAAAAAAATAGTTCGAAATTATTTTTTCTACCGGCCATTTTATTGGTGCTGTTGTTTTGCCAATTCAAGCCAGATCCTATAACAAAAAAACATACAGCGAATCGACCCAATATTATTTTTATCCTTACCGACGACCAACGTTTTGATATGTTAGGTTGTGCAGGCAATAAAATTATTGTTACGCCAACAATTGATAAACTAGCAGCCAAAGGTGTTCGATTTACGCATGCATTTGTAACAACACCTATCTGTGCGGCAAGCAGGGCAAGTTTGTTTACTGGGTTGTATGAACGCACACACGATTACACTTTTAACAAGCCGCCTGTAAAAAAAGAATACAGCAATAATAGTTACCCTTACTTATTAAAACAAGCAGGATACCGCACAGGATTTGTAGGCAAGTTGGGTGTTAATTTCGAAGCGCCTATTGATAGTTTGTTCTCGTCAAAAAAAATAAATGGATTCCCTTATTGGAAAAATATTAATGGAACAAAAACATACTTAACCGACCTACAAGGGCAACAAGCAATTTCCTTTATTAAAGAATCAGTTGATAAAAGTCCGTTCTGTCTTTCCCTTAGTTTTAGTGCGCCACATGCCGACGACGATTCGAAGGAGCAATATTTTTGGCCTGCATATTTAGACAGTTTGTATGCTGGCGTTACCATGCCAATACCTAGTACTGCTGATCCTGCTTTTTATGAATCGCAGCCCGATTTTTTAAAAGGCACCATGAGTAGAGAACGATGGCATTGGAGATTTGATACGCCCGAAAAATTTCAACAAATGGTCAAGGGCTATTATCGAATGATTACTGCAATCGATCAAACCATTGCTTCTATTACAAAAGAACTAACGCAATTGGGTATTGCAGATAATACAGTGATTGTATTTATGGGCGACAATGGCTATTATTTGGGCGATAGAGGCTATGCCGATAAATGGCTGATGCACGATTTGTCTATACGTGTTCCACTAATAATTTATGATCCAAGAAAAAAAACGAATCCAAGAAAAGTGATAGACGATGCGGTATTAAATATTGATATCGCCCCAACCATTTTAGATTTGGTTGGGCTACCTATTCCAAAAACGATTCAAGGAAAAAGTTTGTTACCGCTCATGCAAGCCAATAAAAAAAATTGGAACGATACTGTTTTTTGTGAACACTTAATGAATGAGCCACAAATTCCAAACAGTGAATGCATTAGAACCAAGGAGTGGAAATATATTCGTTATCCAAAGCATCCTGAGTTTATAGAATTATACCATCTTTTATCAGACCCATTCGAAGAACATAATCTAGCAAACAATCCTGCCAATAAAAAAAGGATCGCTCAATACAATGAAGCGTGTAATAAAAAGATTCAAAAATTATTAGCCGATAGGGTGCCCGCTGCAAAACTTTAGCAACTAATGCTGTTCAAGAATTGAATACACTGCAAAACTTGCTAACCAGTGTTCTCCACCATAATTGCCCGATACTACATTGGGTAAACTGGCTTTTAATAATTTGCTAGATGCATTTAATAATAATGTTCGGCGCTTATCCAACGCTGGCAAGCTTTTGGCAATTCCTGCCATACACCAACTTCTGCTAAAACACAATCCATCTAAATGCACAATTTGTAAATCGGTTCTGTCCGACACTTTTGGAACTTCGCTTAAATGTTCTAAATCTTTTAGTGTTAACCAAGTATTAAACCACGCTATAAATGCTGGCTTGTTTAAAACTTTTCGCATTAAATCTGCTTCCATTAAAGAGGCAGAAAAAAAGTCCGATCCATCTGGCTCCCATCTAGTAGGTGCTGCTTTATCTTTTAAATACAATTGTTTGGCAGATTTAATGAGGTCTTGTTCAAACGCTGTGTTATGCACTGTGCGGGCATAATCAAGGGCAAAGCTCAATCCAAAAGCCGTGTTAGGATGTACGCCTGTTCTATTAGGATAGGTTTGTTTTGGTAAAAACAAGCGCCATAAATTGATAACCGTATCACAAAGTGGGTTGAGTGCAGCACTCCATTTTTTTGCATCCGGATCGTTCCAAGTAATTAATGATTCTTGCAATTTTAATAACCAAGCCCAACCATAAGTTCTTTCAAAACTTCTACTCAAAGCGCCTTTAAAATAATTGGTTTCAATTTGAATATTAGCAGCAGTTAGTGTGGTAGACAATACTTTTCTAATAGCTGCTTCGTTTGCTAAATGCGGGTATTTTTTTAATAATTCAACCAACATCCAATGGCCGTGTACACTACTATGCCAATCGAAACAACCATAAAAACTTGGGTGTTGTTGGATAGGCGTTAATACTTGATCACTATCACTAATAGCAGTGTGGTTAATTTTATTCGGATACGGTTGTAGAATACATTTTAGCGGCAAAGAAGCCAAATACGCAGCCCCTTCATCCGATAAAGAAAACTGTGTGCTGTCTTTATTAAAGTTTAGTAATTGCTTTGGTTGTGCTATTGCAAAAAAGCTAAGCAATAAAAAAAAGCTGAATAGTTTTGTTTTCAATTGACTGATGATTTGAATTAAAAATAATACAATTATTTGTAGCTGGTTTAATTATAAATACACAAAAAATTAAAAGCCAATAAATACTAACAGTAAGGCATAGATTGAATACTTTGCTAGCTGATTAAAATATATCTAAATCATTACCGTTCACAACAGCTCCTTTGTATCCTTTTTGCACTTCTGCTAAAATAGTTGCTAGCGTTGCACTAAAGGTTAGTTGGTGTGTAAGCACTAATAGTTTGGGTTGCACTTGATTGGCAATAGCCGCTAATTGGCTAGAGGAAGTATGAAAAGTAGAATGATAGTCTTGCCATCTTTTTTCGCGTTTAGCCAATGCAGCTTCGGCATAAACTTCATGCACCAAAATATCGCAGCCTTTGGCATTTTCAATTAATGATTCGCTATAGGTACAATCGCCCGACACCACAATTATTTTATCGGCTGTTTCAAAACGATATCCCAAAGAAACTGGCCATCCACCGTGTTGCACTTTAAATGTTTTAACCACCATATTTGAATCTTGGTAAATAATGCCATTACTTACTTCATGAACATTTACGCGATAGCCCGCGGCAACACCCATTTCTAACCCATGAATACGAATAGCCATATCTTCTTTATAAGCTGCAAGCAAGTGTTTTGTCATCAACTTCAAACCCTTGGGGCCAAATACTTCTAGCGGTTCGTTTCTATCTAAGACCGCTGGGGTAAAAATAAAATCGGCATAACCTGACGTATGGTCGGAATGTAAATGCGTGATAAATAATTTTTTCAATTGCGATGCTTCTAAGGCTTTGATTCCTTTAGCAGACGCAGCAGCAGCCCTTCTAACAACACCCGGACCACAATCCACCACATAAGAAACATTGTTAACCACAATAGCCAAGGCCGGACCAGATCTGTCGGGATTAGCAAAAGGCGTACCGGTACCGAGTAAAACCAATTGAGTGCCCATAGGCTTGGTTTGCCCAATTAGAATAGATTGAACAAAAAACAGCAAGGTGCAGGCAAGAATTGTTTTTTTCATTTGGTTTATTTTACCAAGTAAAATATATATCAAGATGGGTTAAGTTATTAAAATTGTTTTATATTTCAATAACAAGAAGCAATTCTAAAACCGTTGGGCATTAAAATGAATACAATTTCACAATTAACCTATTTTAATTTTGATTTTCAAGACTTCAATATTATAAGCGTAAAACAAGGTAACAGCTTATTGATTTACAAACTAAAAAATTATCATGCGAAGTATTTATTTTCTACTTATTTGCTTTTTTGTTTTTTGTCAAAGTACCATAGCACAAGTAAAGCTCCCTGCTTTAATAAGTGATGGAATGGTTTTACAACGAGATGCCAATTTAAAAATTTGGGGATGGGCCAAAAAAGCTGAAAAAGTTACTATTAGCTTTAACAATAAAACATATAGTGCCATTACTGATGAAAATAGTAATTGGGCGGTGATACTTCCAAAAATGAAAGCGGGAGGACCTTATAAAATGGTCATCAAAGCAAGTAATGAAATACAGCTTAACAATATTTTATTTGGAGATGTTTGGTTGTGTTCAGGACAATCCAATATGGTACTCAATATGGAAAGGGTGAAAGAAAAGTTTCCAGAAGAAATTGCTGCTGCAAACTATCCAGAAATACGTAATTTTTTTATTCCAACAATAGCAGATGCTAGCAAAGTACATGAAGATCTTCCTCCAGGAAAATGGCTGGAATCAAGTCCGGTAAACGTATTAACCATGGGAGCCGTAACTTACTTTTTTGCAAAAGAAATTTATCTTAAATACCATATTCCCATTGGTATTATCAATTCAAGTGTTGGAGGAACACCCATAGAATCATGGATTAGCGAAGAGGGATTGAAAGAATTTCCTGAATCATTAAAAGCCACACTAAAATATAAAGACACCGCATTTGTAAATGGATTAGCAAGAAAATTTGCAGCACCTGTAGTTAATAATAAAATAAGAATTGAAACAGACTTAGGATTAACCGGTATCAACAAATGGTATGAAACAAGTTATGCGCCAAAAGGATGGCGCAACTATTTCATACCAGGTTATTGGGAAGACCAAGGCATAAAGGGATTGAACGGCATAGTTTGGTTTCGCAAAGAGATAGAAATACCAGCATCCCTAGCGGGTTATCCTGCAAAATTATTTATGGGTAGAATTATTGATGCAGACCAAGTATATGTAAATGGAACCTTGGTTGGCAATACTACTTATCAATATCCACCCCGACGTTACGAAGTAAAATCAGGTGTTTTAAAAGAAGGAAAAAACTTAATTGTAGTTCGTGTAACCAACACCGCTAATAAGGGTGGATTTGTTCCAGACAAACCATACTATTTAATGGTTGGAGAACATAAAATAGATTTAAAAGGAGAATGGAAATACAAGGTGGGAGATGTGTTTAATCCATTACGAGGTGGCCTTGTTGGCGGCGGAATTCCATCACAACAAAACATAGCAAGTTCCTTATACAATGGAATGATTGCGCCGTTTATTAATTATTCAATTAAGGGTGTTTTATGGTATCAAGGAGAAGCGAATTCAGGTAAACCCGAAGCGTACGCAAAGTTACTACCTGCACTTGCTAATGATTGGCGCAAAAAATTTAGTAACCAAGCACTTCCATTTATTTATGCGCAGCTTCCAGGATATATGGATATGCAATATCTACCATCTGAAAGCCAGTGGGCAGAATTACGCGAAAGCCAAAGACAAACACTTGCTGTTGACAATACAGGAATGGTAGTTACTATTGATTTAGGTGAATGGAATGATATTCATCCTTTAAATAAAAAAGCAGTAGGTGAACGATTTGCACTTTCTGCAAGAAAACTAGCATATGGAGAAACCGAATTAATTTCAACAGGACCTTTGTATCAATCAACAACTATAGAGGGAAATAAAATTAGAATCAATTTCAGTAATATAGGAACAGGATTGATGATAAAAACAGACAATGAAGATAACTTGGTTTATTTTTCTATTGCTGGTGCCGATAAAAAATTTGTGTGGGCAAAAGCTATCATTGAAAACAATACGGTACTAGTATGGAACGATGAAATTCCTGCACCGAAATATGTACGATATGCTTGGGCCGATAATCCAGATGGCGCAAACCTTTATAACAAAGAAGGATTACCCGCGTCTCCATTTAAAACAGATAAATAAATGAATGGCTTCTACAAATCAAGAAAAAATTATGAACTATCCTACCAATAAATTTTTAGTTTATCTATTCGTAGTTGCTATATCAATCATTAATGCTACTGGTCAAACTATAAGCAATCCTACTTTGCCATCGAATCAATTATTGGGCGCTAATTGGATAGGAGATGCTAAACTGCAGCCAACAATTGATTCCTTAATGTATGAAGACGATCCGGCACCGCTTTTTAGAAAATCATTTTCTGTAACCAAAAAACTAAAATCGGCAGTGCTATATATTACAGCTGCAGGATATTATAATGCATCATTAAATGGAAATAAAATTGGAAAGAATTTTTTAGATCCTGCTTGGACTAGTTATGCAAAAAGAATTTATTACTCAAGCTATAATATTACCTCGAATATATTACCCGGTTTAAATTGTATTGGCGTATCCTTAGGAAATGGTTTTTATAACCCACTGCCATTAAGAATGTGGGGGAATTTAAATTTAAGAGAAAAGCTAAGTGTTGGAAGACCAAAATTAATTGCAAAGCTGGTGTTAACTTATGCAGATGGTAAAATAGACAGCATTAAAACAGATGCAAGTTGGAAGTTTGCAGACGGACCAATTATTAGAAACAATGTGTATCTAGGAGAAGTGTATGATGCAAGAAAAGAAATAAAAAATTGGGATAAGGCATCTTTCAATGATGCAAGTTGGAGTAGTGCAATTGTTTGTGACGGACCAGGCGGTCAACTTCAAAAATCATTTTTTCCGGCTATTCAAGAAACAGAAAAGCTACAAGCCCTTTCAATTAGTTCTCCCAAAAAAGACGTATGGGTAATTGATATGGGTAAAAATTTTACTGGCTTATACAAAATAAAATTACATGGAAAGCCAGGCAATAAAATAAATTTCCGATTTGGAGAACGCATTTATAAAGATGGGCAACTCAATCCAATGACATCGGTTTGCGGTCAAATAAAATCTAAAGGTGTGGGTGGAAAAGGTGCACCAACTATTGCTTGGCAATCAGATCAATATATTTTTGGACAAGATTCTGCTATATGGTATACGCCCACATTTACTTTTCACTTGTGTCGTTATATTGAAATAACAGGACTTGCAAAAGCGCCTTCTAAAAAAGAAATTATAGGATTAATGTTGCATACAAATGTAACAGATGCAGGAAGTTTTTCTAGCAGTTCAACACTACTTAATGCTATTCAAAAAGCAGCCAAGCTAACCTTTGTTGATAATTTAATGAGTGTTCAATCTGATTGTCCGGCACGTGAAAGATTTGGTTATGGCGGAGATTTAAATGCAACAAGTGAAGCATTTATATACAATTACAACATGCATGATTTTTATAAAAAAACGGTGTATGACTGGGTTGATGCAGTGAATGATTCTAGTTTTATTGATGTGGCACCTTACACTTTAAAATATTGTGGCATTAGTTGGGAGTCGGCAGTGATTACTACGCAAGAACATTTATTAAATTATTACAACGATACTGCTATTGTTAAAGCACTGTATCAATTTGATATCAACTGGATGGAAAAAGCAGCGCGAATTAATCCCGAAGGAATCACGCACGACGGACTCGCAGACCACGAATCATTGGTAACAGTGCCAGTAGAATTAATTGGTACGAGTCATTATTTAAAATGCGCGCGAATCATGAAACGATTTGCTCAAATCATGAACGATGAAACACATGCTATTGCATTTGAAAAATTAGCACAAACACTTTCCGATAGCATAACCAATTTGTTTTGGAAAAATAAATACCAATCGCCAATTAATCGTCAAACACAATTTGCCACTTTACTTTATTACAACTTAATACCCGTCAATGAAAAACAAGCGGCAGTAGATTCATTACTCAATTCGGTTAAAGATGGAATTAATGAACATTTTACAACAGGCATTTTTGGAACAAAATATATTTTAGAAGCCTTGTCCGAAGCAGGGCATGTTGAAGATGTATACAAAATTGTTTCTAGTAAAGTATTCCCTGGATGGGGTTTCATGATTGATAAAGGAGCCACCACTTTATGGGAAACCTGGAAAGAAAGTGAGAATACTTTTTCAAACTGCCATCCAATGTTTGGAACTGTAACTGAATGGTTTTATAGATGGTTAGGAGGCATACGAGCAATGCCAAACTATCCTGGCTTTTCGAAGTTTATTATTGCCCCCTATCTGCCTGCAGATTTGTTACACGTAAATTGTAGTTATCAATCGCCCAATGGATTAATACGTTCTAATTGGATTAAAAAAAGCAAAAATGTTTATGAATTTAATTTTACTGTTCCCGCAAATAGCGAAGCATTCATAAAACTTCCTTTCAAAGATTTTAGCAAAATTTCAATAACGCGTTTTAAGAATAATAAACCAGTAACTACTAATTTAGGCGAACTAAATTTTAACTTAAAGCAAGGCAATTATCAAATAACGGTTAACACTTTGTATAATAGTTTTTAAGGGGTATTTTTGTGCATTAAAGGCTGTTTAAAACATCCATACTATGTGCTATTATAACAGTATTAATATTCAAAAAGGGAAACTCATAAAATTAGCGAAAGTAGAAAAGGAGTTAAAGAACTTCAATCTTGTAAAAGGGGTGGCAAGTGGATTTGAATATGGGAACTGGCCAATTTTAAAACCAACACAAGGTGGAAAAGATTTTGAAGTGGAATTGGCACACTGGGAGTTAATTCCTAGTTGGATTAATAATACAGCCGAACTTGCAGAAAGCAGAAATAAATTCACCACACTCAATGCTACTTCAGAAAAATTATTAGAGAGCAGGCTGTATAAAGATGCGGCACTGAAAAGACGCTGCTTGGTTTTATCATCGGGCTTTTACGAATGGCAGCATTATAAACCCGAAGGATCCAAAAAAGATATCGCTTATCCTTATTTTATTAACCTACCCACACAGGATTACTTTTTTATGGCAGGTATTTATCAGCCATGGGTAGATAAATCAACTGGCGAAACCATAGATAGTTTTTCAATTATTACCACCAAAGCCAATTCCTTAATGGCAGCAGTGCACAATAAAAAACAACGAATGCCCACCCTTTTAACAGAAGAGCTAGCCTATGAATGGATGCAAGAAGGTTTATCTGAAAAGAATATACAAGCCCTGGCAAGTTTTCAATATCCAGCAAATGAAATGCAAGCTGTAACTATTAAAAAGGATTTTAGAACAAGCATAGATCCAACAGAAAGTTATAACTATGCAGAGTTGCCCGCCGTTATTGAAGCATTAAAATAGTGTATGAAATTAGAACCAGATTATATTTTTCCAGAAATCGATGGATTTAAAGGCGAGGTATTTGATGCTTATTTAGCCGATGGATATTATCGGATGCAGCATTTAATTTTCACTACCCATCATACCCAAATAGATACCGACAGTCATCGCTTGCCCGTGTTTTGGTTACGCACTATTGTAACATCTATCAAAGAAAATAAATCAGCTAGTACTATTCGAAAAAAATGCAACAAATATACAGTTACCTATAAACAAGCAACTGTTACAGAAGAAATAGAAAATTTATATGCCTTGTATAAAGACCATGTGAACTTCAGTACAGCAGCCACTTGTAAAGATTATTTACATATGGACTTGTTTGAGAATCCTTGGGACGCATGGATGGTAGAAATAAGAGATGGTGCCTTATTAATTGCCGTAGGTTTTTTTGATAAAGGCACCAATGCTATTGCAGGCATTTTAAATATTTATCATCCTAACTATCACCAATACAGTTTGGGGAAATATTTGATTTTACAAAAAATAGACTACGCAAAAATTAATCAAATAAAATATTACTATACCGGATACATCAGTACAGCAAGCACCAAATTCGATTACAAAATTTTTCCAGACATCAATGCAATGCAGGTTTTTTTACCAGCAGATAAAAAATGGGCGCCCTATGCAAACTTTAATAAAGAATTGTTAGAAGCCTATTTTTTTAACCATATTTTGGGGATGGAGTTTTAAAGAATTTTTCCTACCTTTTATGAGAAATCTATTTTAAATTTTATAATCATGAAACTATTTACATTTTTTCTTTTCTTGCTATTTTATCAAAATATCCATGCGCAAAAAGTATTTGCTGTTGATTATTCCACACAGGCAGATGTAAAAGTGTTTGTTGTAAAATATGAAACACAAGCAGATTTAAAAGTATTCAAAGTTAAATACGAAACGCAAGCCGGAGACAATGATGGAAAATGGTTTTTTACAAATTATGCTACCCAGAGTAAAAAGAAAATATTTTTTGTGGATTACGAAACACAAGCCGATTTAAAAATCTATTTTGTACAATACGAAACACAAGCAGGTTGGAGAAATAATGGCAAGAAGCATTTAATGTATTGATAATTATTTCCTGATATAAATCTATTTTTATGAAACACGAAAGCATAGTATCATTAGAAGAATTTAAAAAGAAATTTGCACCTGCTAACAATATTAATCACCAGCATCGAAATAGATTATCTTTTACTAATAAGCTTGCGCTACTAATTACCCATAAAGTTGGAAGTATGGGATTCTTTTTTATTATCTTTTTTTGGACCCTAACTTGGTTGAGTTGGAACACACTTGCACCAATTAAATTTCGCTTTGATCCATATCCAGCTTTTGTTTTATGGCTATTTATTTCAAATATGATACAAATATTTCTGATGCCATTAATTATGGTAGGACAAAACCTACAATCTGTGCATTCCGAATTAAGATCAGAACAAGATTTTTATATCAACAAAAAGGCTGAAATAGAAATAGAAACAGTATTAATGCACCTAGAAAATCAAAATGAATTGATGTTAAAAATTCTACAACAACTTGAAACAAAAAAATAATACTAGTGCTGTTTATCTTGTAACGCCAATGCAACATAAGCATCACTTGATTTGCCGCCCCATTTAGAACCGCCACAAGCTATTACCACAAATTGTTTTCCGTTTACTTCATAAACCGATGGGGTTGCAACGCCAGGTGCGGGCAAGTCTATTTCCAAGAGAATTTTTCCTGTTCGTTTATTGATGGCCCTAAATTTTCCATCAGAAGATGCGGCGATAAATAATAAACCACCCGCCGTAACAACAGGACCACCATAGTTTTCACGACCTGTTGCAGGAATACCTTTTGCTTTCAATTCTTCAAATTCACCAAAAGGAATTTTCCAAACTTGTTCTCCGGTATTCATATTAATAGCAGCTAATGAACCCCAAGGTGGCTTAATGGCAGGATAACCTTCGACAGTTAAAAATTTATTATATCCTGTAAATCCATATAATTGTTCAGGCGCAGTAATATTATTTAATTCAGTTCCTGTATACGGTTTGTTTTGTTCTTCTTTCAAATTCAAAATATAAGATGCCAATGCATTTTTTTCTTCCATACTCAGTTTATTGTTTCCTGGCATCATCCTTCTACCTGTAGTAACCAATTGTATAAACTGTTGCGCATTGTATTTTTTTTCTACCCCAATAATCGAGGGATAATCACCGCCACCAAGCCTTTCAGGACCATGGCAGTTCATACAATATTTAGAATATGTTTTTTCGCCAGCTTCAAGATTTGTTTTTGGAATTTTTTGTTTTGGTTTTTTTTCTACCATATTTAACACCCAACTCATTTCATTGGTGTTTACATATAAAAGTTTTGTTTCAGGGTCAAAAGCAGGTCCGCCCCATTCTGCACCTCCATCATATCCTGGTAAAATAATTGTCCCTTCTGTTGAAGGAGGATTAAACATTTTTCCAGATCGATAAGTAGCAAACCTTTTTTTAATATCATTATAACTAGAGTCACTTACTATATTATTTAAATCGGAAAGTGTAAACGATTGTCGAACCAACGGTTTTGGTAAACGCGGAATGGGTTGCGTAGGAAATAAAATTTCATTTTTAAGCGGGCTAATATTATTAACTGGTATTTCATCTATAGGAAATAACGGCTTTCCGTTTTCTCTATCAAATAAAAATATTAATCCTGTTTTAGTTGTTTGCGCAACAGCATCTACTAATTTTCCATCGTGCTTTATGGTAATTAATATAGGGGCTGCAGGAAGATCCATATCCCAAACATCGTGGTGAACTGTTTGAAAATGCCAAATGAGTTTTCCAGTTGCTGCATCTATAGCTAGCAAACAATTTCCGTATAAACCCTTACCCAATCTGCTTCCTCCATAAAAATCATTGGTAGGATTTCCTGTGGGGGCGTAAAGAATACCTCTTTTTTCATCGAGACTAAATCCGGCCCAACTATTGGTAGATCCCATGTATTTATAGGCCGTACTATCTTGCCAAGTTTCATAACCAGCTTCGCCCGGATAAGGAATGGTATGAAAAATCCATTTTTGTTTCCCCGTCTTTACATCAAAGGCTCTAATATGCCCTGGCGTTTCTTCTCCAACCAGTCCACTCAAAAAGAAGAGATTTTTATACACCATTACAGGAGAAGTTGGCGCAACAAACAATTTGCTAGAATCACGTCCTAGTCCATTTGCTAAATTAATCCCTCCGTTTAATCCAAAATTTGAAATCAATTTTCCAGTTACTGCATTTACTTCTAGTGCAATTGGCCCAACTGTATAAATAATTCTTTTATCGTTTCCTTCTGCCCAATAGGTTACGCCTCTATTCATATTCACACTACTACGATGCCAAGTTTTATTAGCCATTGAATCGGCAGGATTAAAATTCCACAACTCTTTTCCAGTAGTTGCATTAATGGCAAAGAGTTTTAATTTAGGAGACACGCCGTACATGACCGAATCAATAATAATTGGGTTGCACTCCATTGGACCATAGCGTTTAGGGTCTTTTTTTTCGGAATTATAAATCCAAGCAATTTTTAAATCAGTAATATTATTGGTATCAATTTGATTGAGGGATGAATAGTGGATGTTTTCTTTTCCGCCTCCAGTAATGCCCCATTGCGTATATGTTTTGATATCGGTTTTTGCATAGCATCCGCTCATTAAAACATACAAGAAAAAAGCAGCAATAAATTGAAAACGATTCATGCCAATAGGTTTTCTTAAAGATAGCATTTAAAGTTGTTCTTCATCAGAACAACGTGCTATCTAAATTATACTAAAACCCAACTTGGTTGTTAGCCTTTTTTCTATAAATAACCAAGCCACCATTTTTCTTTGTGTGCTTGTTTATACTTATCAAATCGTAAACATATTGGGTAGACTAACAAAATAATACCAACCCACACAGCATAAACAACCCAAAGACTATAGCCATAGCCGTTCATATAAGACGGAACAATATCTGGCCCCCATGCAGGAAGTACGTTTTTCCAGCCAAAACCAGTTAATTTATACATCAGTATTGCTGAAAGATGAATAGTATAAAGATGTAGTATGTAATAAAAAAATGGTACCCTTCCAAAAGTGCTAAAGAAGTTTACAATTTTGCCATTTAGTTTTTCAATATTAGCTAATAATAAAAATGCACCCCCTAAAGTCATTAATAAATACAATAGAGAAGGAGGATATTTACTTGGATTAAAAAAGGAGATGATGTTCTTGGAGATAGAACCATAATCTTTATATGGTATAAGGTCGCCATATAGATTGGTATATCTTAAAACTAAAAACAAGCTAATAGCAACCAATCCAATAAGGGTAAATATTTTTTTGCGTTTTGTAACATCATAAGATTTGTCGTAAAAAGCACCAAAATAATATCCCAAAGACATTACAGCAACCCAAGGTATAATTGGAAAAGCAACGCTAAATTGTAAATATTTATTTATAATAAAATTATTAGGTTCATGTAAAATTGACCAAATAATGTTTCCAGGATAATGAATGTTATCAAATAAATTATGTGCGCCAATAATTACCAAACTAAATAGTAATATATACTTTCTAGGTAAGTGAATTAAACCTGCTAAAAACATCATACTTATTCCTAATGTCCAAATTACCTGGGTATTTAGTAATCCAAAATGGAAATCAAACAACCAACCAAACGTTATAATAAATAGTTCAACAAAAACCAACCAAACCCCTCTTTGTAACAAATAAATCGATAATTGATTTTTTGTTTTTCTTTTTCCCGACAAATATGCAGAAGTTCCTGCTAAAAAGCTAAATGTAGGTGCACAGAAATGAGTAATGAATCTTGTAAAAAACAAATGCAAGCTACTTTGTGTTGGATCGGTAGGGTCAAAAATATATGCAGAATAATGAAAAAAATCTCTTACATGGTCTAATGCCATTATTACCATTACCAACCCTTTTAATAAATCGATTGATGCTACCCTGTTGTTAGTGATTGATGTCATTTGATTTGCTATTAAAGATTTTTTAATAATTGTTGCAGCTAAGAAAATAGTAACAATCAAACATAGGTGATTAAAATGGTTTTACTATCTTTTTGAAAGTATTTTATATATTTAGTTACTTTTTGTAAGTAACTATTTGCTTCATACTCTAAATAATAAAATGAATACTCAAAAATTTATCAACCCGTTTGTTATTTTTTTTCTTGTTTTTCCCGGAGGTATTAGTCTGGGATTTGTATCAGTGGCCTTACCTTACTTACTCACACGCCAGGGTTTTTCAGTTGCTGAAACTGCGGGTATTATTGCTATAGGATTTTCTGCAAATCTTTGGCGGTTTATATGGGGACCCATCGTAGACATATCTCTTAGCTTGAAAAAGTGGTATTGGATAGGGTTAGTAGCATGTATCGGTACATTACTACTTCTGTGCTATGCATCATTCGCCTTTAAAGGAGTTTTGCTCCTTTCAATCATTGTTTTTGTATCGCAGGTAGCGGGAACATTTACCTTATTACCCGTAAATGGTTTTATGGCTAAGTGCATTGAAGAAAAGAAAAAAGGCATCGCATCGGGTTGGTACCAAGCTGGTAGCCTTGCTGGTACAGGTTTTGGCGGTGGTGTTGGTCTTTGGCTTTCCACACATTATAGTGTAGTCATTGCGGGAATTGTATTGTGCGCTACATGCATTGTATTTGCATTTTCAATTCTACTGATAAAAGATATTCAACATAGTACAGAGAAAAAAATATTACACGAAATAACAGGGATGGGAAAGGATGTTTTTGCAATGCTAAAAGTTCCAATAACCTTGTTTGTAATTATTTTAATAACTTTTCCTATTGGTTCGGGTGGGGCTGGCAGCCTATGGGCGGCTATTGCTCAAGAGTGGAAAATAGATGCAGATATGGTTGCATTGGTAACGGGCATATTAAGTGGGGTGGTAAGTGTTATTGGTTGCATATTGGGTGGAATTATTGTAGACAGATGGGGTATTTGGAAGGCATATTTAGGAGCTGGAGCTGTTTGCGCATTCATTACACTAATAATAGCCCTAATGCCATTACAGCCTGCTGTATATATTGGCGGTGTTCTTGTATATACATTTGGAATTGGATTGATTAATGCAGCATTTACTGCCCTTATATTATTTGCTATTGGCAAAAAGAATGTGGTAACAAAGTTCTCGCTACTAGTTTCACTCGGAAATCTTCCTAATATATATATGACAGCATTTGATGGCTGGATACACGATAAATACAATAGCCGCTATATGCTTTTAGCAGAAGCGGCTATTGGAATTTTATCTGTACTTGTTTTATACTGGTTGTTACAGAAAATGCGTCATAAAAATTTAATCCCTTCTGTGGTTCAATAGAAAATTGAGCAGAATAGCAATTACTAATTTTTAAACACTGAAAATTAGTTGAATTTAATTCTATCTCTAATTTTTTGAAAAGGTTGTTCAATTAAATAATACATAATCACTGACGCAAATAGTATTGTAACCAATGATATGAATACAACTATAAAAAATATTTGATTATGAGAATAGCTAGGGGTTAGGTAAGCATATAATTTAGGCACTGCCCAAATAATAAACATTTCGTGAAACAAATAAGCAGAATAAGAAACCTGCGCTATTGGGTAGAAAAATTTAGATGATAAAAACTTTTTTATACCATTTATAATACCATTATTTCCATAAATACAAGCGGTAATAATAAAAGCTACAGATACTGAAAATACAGGGCGCACTAGTATTTCATACCATTTTCCAATATGTATACTTAAATTAGTAAATATGGAGCTTTTCATTGGTGCCCATTCTCCTACTGGTGTAAAGGATGTTATAATTATTAAAATGACTGCTAAAATTGAAAGAACAAAAATTGCACCTGATTTTTTTTCAAAAAATGCTTTTGTTTCATCTGATTTATATACCGTTAAATAAGCTGTTGCAACGCCAGCTAATAAGCCAATATACCTTAAATGTGTTGCCACATAATATCCGTTAAACCAAGCACTCCATTCCTTAGATAAGAATGTAAAATTAAAAGGCAACGTATATTGTTTTAGAATATAAACATAATACCAAGTTAGCGTAATGGATATGGCAGATAATACAACAAAAAAGGTTGTTTTATTCCTAAATCTTGGAAAAATGAAAACCAAAAGAAAAGGAACTATAATATAGAATTGCTCTTCAATAGCCAATGACCAAGTCCATCCCATTGGTGCTGTAGAAACATAGTTATTGATGTATAAAATATTTGGCCAATACGCTAGCAAATTATCTTGACCTAAGCTTTTTAAAAAAAATAAGTTCATAAAAATTGCAGCAATATATACTGGGGTTAGCCTTAAAAACCTTCTAGTATAGAATCTCTTAAAATTGAAACTATCTCTTGTTTTAATTTCCTTAAATATGATGCCGCCTATTAAAAAACCGCTGATTACAAAAAACAAATCAACGCCAAGGTCTCCTTTTGTTACCCAATAAAACAATGGATAATCATAAACTTTATCTATGGTACTTGTAATAGCTAAGAACTGAAATAGCCAAGCATGGAAAAGTATTACCCATAATACAGCTATAGCTCTAATACCATCAATAAATGCATAGTTATTACTCGAGCGATTAAATAATTTAGTCATTTGTATTTGTTTTAATGTGGGTTTAGTTTCTTTTTGTTACCAAAATCAATATTAAAACAAAACTTTGAAATTATAAAATTGTTTTTCCACATGAAAAATATTTGAATAACTAAATTTTTAGATTGGGCAAAGATTAATGGAGGTGAATAAGTAGAAATAAAAATATTACCCTATTTTCAACTATAATATTAAATCATGGAAGTACATCACCTACACCACCCAACCCATAAAAAGAAATGGGCAGAATACTTATTAGAGTTCTTTATGCTTTTTTTTGCTGTTACACTAGGCTTTTTTGCAGAAAACAAAAGAGAAGAGTTAACAGATCTTCATAGAGAAAAACAATATATGCAAAGCCTATATGAAGATTTAAAAAGAGATACTGTTGTATTAAACGGAATAAAGAGTTTTGATAATAATCAAGTAAACAAAATTGATACTACCGTTCAGCTACTAAATAATAATATATGGAATGATAGTGCTGTTAGATTGATCTATAGTGTAAACTTAAAAACGCTAGGTAATGTACGTTTAAATTTAAACGAAAGAACATCCGCACAATTAAAAAATGCTGGAGGTATGCGACTCATTGAAAAACAAAGTATCAGTAATATAATTTCGGAATATTGGGAATTGTCTGAACGACTTAATATTAATGGAGAAGGATTAGAAGAACTCAGATTAAAAGCAAGAGAAAAATCATACTCAATTTTTGCAAATAAAAACTATGTCAATTTTAAAAATGGGCAAGTAAAAATTGATTCAAAATTAATGACTACCGATTTATATACATTAACAGAATACGCTAACAGAATTACGCATATAAGAAACACTATCTCAAATGTTAGAATGCCAATAATAATTAGGCTTCACGAAAAAGCAACTGATTTGATTAAACTTTTAAAGAAAGAATACAAGTTGAATGATGATTCGAATGAATGAATGGGTGGTTAATTATCTCCCTCCACATTTAAATTTGGTTTTATATAATAGGCAAATAGTCTATGTAAATAATGGAATGTAAGCGTTGTCTTTCCAGAAGGATAGGTTGTCATTACCATTGCTCCTCTTATTTCATTTGAGTCTATAAAATTCCATTGAGTAACTGTTGTTGTATCATATTTTCTATATTCATGGTCACTAGTTAATGTTACCTGTTTAGAGTTATCTATATAAACAGCATTATTTGTTATTGAAATAGTAGAATTTACTTCTGTTGATTTTGAAAATTCCCATACATGATTGATATATTTTCCACTATAAAATTCATTAGAAATATACTCCTGAGAGTATCCTGTTATAGATACAAGTATTGCAAATAGAAATTGAAAGTGTTTCATGATAATTAATTTAATTTCTTGTTTCAACTATTTCATCGCCCTCACAAAGGTCTTTCACCAGTTCTTCCGCTTCTTTTGAACCTAACTTTACTGCAGTTTGAAAATCGATACAACCTAATTCATCGTCATCTTCATTATCGTTGAAGAAATATGATTTTCCTCTAAGAATTAGGTTTTCTATGTTTTTATTATTTAAACTTAATGCAGTAGTGAAATCAACAATTGCTCCATAATAATCTTTATGGCGAAATTTCAATCTGCCTCTAAATGATATATTTTTTTCATTTAATGAATCTAATTGAATACAAATACTTAAATACGTTAACCCGCTTTCATAATTATCAGTCACAAAGTCTAGTAAACTTCTAAAGTGATAATATTTAGCAGTTTTAGGACTTAATCTTATTAAATCGTTGAAATCAATTTTAGACGAATCATATAAGTTTATGTCATAATAAAAGAGACCTCTACTATACTTGTAAGATAAATTGGTTGAATCCATCGTTACACAATAATTAAAATCAGTTTTACTACCTAATGTATCTTTTAATTCGAATTTCAACTTAGCTCTTTGTAAATACGCATCAATTTCGTCTGGTATATTTATTATAAATTTTGATATGTCATCAAATGCACCTTTATACTCTTTGAGGCTTTTTTTAGCTAAACACCTATTATAATATGAATCGTAATTTGTTGAATCAAGAGATATGGTAGAATCATAGTATTTAATTGCCATTACATAATTTCCACTGTCTAAACAGATGCCCCCTAATTTAAAATAGTCTTTTGCAGTCATTTGTGCAAAAGCGCCACTCCATAGTAGGCATAATACTATTGATACATGTAATTTCATGTTCGTTGATTTTGATTATAAGAATAGATTTGTGAATTGCGTTTAAAAAGTAAACGAGGGGATCAAAACACGAATGGAGTAGAGATTAAACTATAAGTGGTGCGTTTAGAAAATAAAAGTATTCATTCGCTGCATAGTGAGTTGTTAAAGGAAATTAAATTGGCAAATCTATAACGAAAGATATTTTTAGAAAATAAAACTTAAATTACATTAACACCCTTCTAAAAAACTTAACACAAGAATCCGTAATCAATATGCAACAAACTCTCTTCTTTTTAGTACTAATAATTATTATAGGTCATTTATTAAGTAAGCTATCTCTTTATAAGGCAAAATTTTATCACTCACAATTAATACCTCATGCGCTTTTGAATGACATGGTGTTTTTTCAACAATCACTAATTAATTTGGAGAAAGAAAAACAGCTGCAATATTTTGAATACCATTCATCTTATTTTAAGAGTATACTAAAAGTAAATACCTCTTTAACTTCTCCTTTGTCAATTGAATTGAAGCAAGCAAATAAATTTGTTGAATATTTTAATATGGTGCATGATTCGAATTTTGAAATAGAAATTAATAGTAACCATTCTGATGATGATGATATTAACATACCATCATTATTGTTTCAGCCATTTATAGAAAATATATTTAAGCATTCAGGGTTAAAGAGTGGTACCATCAAAATAAATATTTCAAATAAAGCATCCTATAACGAAACTTATATATCCATTCATTTAGTTTCTGATTTGGAATATAATATAAAGGTTAAAAAAAGAAAAGATTATAGTGGGATGGCAATTATAAATGGCAAAATCAATGAAACCTGCGAAGCTGCTGGTTCTGATAATTACTACGACTGTACTATTAAATATAAAAAGAATGCCAATAATCAAATGCTTGTTTCTATAACATTGCCTTCAAATTTAAAAAGCATATGAGTTTAAAATTGCAAATAGTAGAAGACGATTTTAATAGTATAAACATTATAAAGACTTATCTAACAAAGTTTAGTGATATTGAAATTGTGGCAATCTCAAACAATTTAATTTCCGCATATAACGACTTTTTATTTCATAGGCCAGATATTTTACTATTAGATATAATGCTAGGCGAAGACAATGTTTTTGATATTGTTGATTTATTTAAACCTAATAAAAAAATAATATTTATAACAGGTCATATAGAATTTTCAATAAAAGCATTACAATCAAACGCTATTGACTATTTGATAAAGCCAATTAATGAATTAGATTTTAATATAGCAATTCAAAAATCAATTAGTGAAGTAGCGGATTGTAATACGCAATACGATAATCTACTAAACACAAAACTTGCAGTTGAATCTGCCACCTATAATGATTATTATTTTCTAAAGGACATTGTTTACTTGAAAGCATTAAAGAATTACACCGAAATTTTTACGATAAATAATAGTAAAATAATAGCTAGTAAATCATTAAAGTATTTCGAAAACAAATTACCAAAAGAACTATTCTTAAGAATTCATCATGGTTACCTGATTAATTTTCATCATTTAAATCGTATTGAAAAGAACGAAGAGATGAATGCCATAATGAGCAACAACGAAAAGCTGCCAATATCATTTAGAAAAAAGCTGGACTTGTTAGAGCGGCTTAAAACGTCAAAATTTGTTATCTAAAATCAGTTGTTGTTAATTACCCATCACTTATAAAAGATATTAGAACAGTTATACATCAGTTCTATATATTCTTTATCCATCTTTTACCTTGTTGCTAATTCTAAAATGATATTAGAAGTGAGATTTCATTTTTAAAAAGCAAATAACGGTATTGAGCCATATAGCGACTTCTGAAATTACTAATTCATTGATAATTAATAAGATTCTAAACGAAAGATATCAATTAGACTCTGTTGAAGAATCTGAATACATTCCAATCACAAGCATTTTATTCCTTCAATCATCTAAAAACTATACCAAGTTTCATTTGAATGACAATCGGTTTAAACTGTCTTCGAATAACTTGAAATACCACGAAATGAATCTGCCTAAAGAATTCTTTTTTAGGATACATCATAGCTTTTTAATCAACATTCTTCACTTGAGTATGATAAAGAAAAAGGGTTCGCTATTAGCAATCATGTCGAGTGGTGATAGTATTCCAATTTCTTTCAGACGAAAAAAAGATATACTATCAGAAATTAACCAATCAATTATTATCAGAAACAAAACACTTATACTCTAAATCATTACACTTAATAAATGATTTATTACGGTTGATTTATAGATTGTAATATGCTTTAATTCATTTGGAACTTGCAACATAAATGTTTAAATATTTTGAGTTTTAAACTCAACAGGGAAACCGAAAACTGTAAAAAAGAGTAGGTATTAAAATTTATAAATATGAAAAAAACAGCAAAGAATTTATTAGTTGTATTATTAGCAACAATTACATTACTTAGTTCTTCTTGCGCTACTATTTTAGGAGGCAAAGTTTCTGATTATCAAAGAACCAAACCAACTCAAGGTCAACCTGCAAGAAAATTAAGGGTAGTTGCTTTTTTAGGCGATGTCTGCTTCGGTTTAGTACCTGTTATAGTTGACTTTGCAACTGGTGCAATATATAGACCAGAAAACTAATATTCATTTAAGTTAATCATGGGGCATTGTTTTTTTAAGCAATGCCCCATTTTACAAAGAGTATGCAGCAACAAAATAATAAGATTAGTTTTTACCAATTCTTACTTTTAGTGGTTTCTTTCATTTTGCCAATCTTTGGCCCAATTATGTATTTTATCTATAAGAAGAAACAAAACAATTTTGCAAAGTTTTGTTTGGCAGCTTCTTTAATTGGAGTTGTGATTGCGGTAGTTTATAAAAATTTAAAGTAATAAATTATTCTTCACTGAACCTATATCAGATATAAGTCCTATCAACAACAGAAAAGCTATTATATTTTTTCTAAAACAGCTCGTTTAACAAATTTCAGGACGTCCTGAACGGGTTTAAAACACCAACTAGACAGCTGCCTTGATCACGCCTTTATTAAATATTTACCTAAAGTTAAATATCTTAAAATATTTAGAAATCAAACATACGACAAGACAGAAACCTTCTTTTAAAGATTGCATGATTTAGTTAAGATGCCAATCCCCCAAAAGCCAACCACTCCTCATATTCTTCTAATTCCCTTTCAGCTTCTAATTGTTTTTGGGCTTTTTGTTCTTTTAGTCGGTTCCAGTTTTGTAGGAGTGTTTCTTCGCGGCGTACAAGTTCTAGTTGGTATTTTTCAGGACTATACTCTTGTAATAGTGCCAAATACTCTTGAGGATATTTGTTTCTAAAACGCCAATAATGTTGGCCGCTAATAAATCCTGTTGGGCCATTAATTATCCAACTACGTAATTGCAATAGGTCGTTGATATACGCACGTTTTTTCCAGGGTGTGGTTTTAATTTTGTCAACAATAAATTTAGAAACAGTAGAGGCATTTTGCATGTTCTTGTATTTAATAAATTAAAGTTACCAATGCAGAACGTAGCCTATTGGAGGACTGAAATTATTTTTATCCCTTTAATCTTTTTTTTTCTTTTTCTGTTAGTTGTTTAAAGTTTTCTTTTGAAACAATACTCTTTCCTGATTTTCTTTCAAGGTCTTGTCTGGCCTTTCCCGCAACTTTTCCTCCTGCTTTAGCTGCCTTTCTATTTTCAATAAAGCCTTGTGCATCTTTGTTTTTGGCAATTTCCGTGGTTGATGCTTCTCCAAGCATTGTAAATATTAACTCAAGGTCTGTCATATGGTCGCGCAGATTTTCGCTTAATTTTGCAAGTCCCTTCAGCTTTTTATAATCACTTGGGGCAATTCCAAAAGTTGCTTTACTTATCTCCGCTGTAAGAATTGAATATTCCACACCTTCTTTTACTCCACGATTTTTCCATTCACCAGTCAACTCATCTCTAACCGCAATACCTCTCATTCTTTTTTCAATCCACTCAGAGCTGTACCCTTTTGCTTTGTATGTTTCTCGAATTCTTTGTGTTCCAATTTCAGGGTCTTCTATTTCTTCCAAGCGCTCCGATCCTACTTGTGCTAACCAAAGTTTAAAAGGCTCTGCTTTTGAAGAAGGAATAGATTGAATAATCCTCAAAATTCCCCGAGTATTGGCAGCTTGAACCTTTCGTTTTTTTCCATCAGCGGCTTGCATTTCAACTAGGGGACAAATTGTCCCCCAGTTGGAATTTAGCTGAGCATCCCTCTTTTTCATTTTTTTTAAATAATCCTTTACATTAGATGTATCCGTCAATAATTGCACTACATCCTGAACTGAAAAATACCATTTCTGTTCACTTTCACTCCAAGAAGTCCTTATAAGACTGCTTTCAAATAATTTAATATTGCTCATTTTTTCTGTATTTAAAAATACTCGAAATCCATTATTAATAAAGCCTGTAACTCTAGTAAGCTCCGTTTAAATTACTTTACCTTTTGATTATTCAACATTATCCGTTAACCCATCAAACTTTGCTTTCATTGTTGGATTGCCGTGCGTTAATTTTTTTATGGTAAGGTCTTCGGCTTTTTCATTTGCTAGGCGCAAATTATTTTCAGACGATAACAAGGCATCTTTTGTTTTTTGTAGATGGCTAATTGTTTTATCAATTTCATCAATTGCCTCTTTAAATTTACGACTGGCTAAATCATAATTTCTAGCAAACCCTTCTTTAAAAGTGGTCATTTTATCTTCGAAATTAGTAATATCTATACTTTGACTTTTAACCAATGCAAGCTCAGCTTTATATTTTAGCGAACTCATTGCAGCATTGCGAAGCAAGGTAATGATGGGAATAAAAAACTGTGGACGCACCACATACATTTTAGGGTATTTATAACTCATATCAACAATACCTGTGTTATAGAGTTCGCTGTCTGATTCTAACATTGAAACCAGCACAGCGTATTCACATTTTTTTTCTGTGCGGTCTTTGTCTAATTCTTTTAAAAAATCTTCGTTCTTTTTTTTGGTAGCCGTTTCTTCTCCTTCGTTTTTCATTTCAAACATGATTGAAATAATTTCGGTACCAAACTCGTCTGATTCTCTATAAATAAAATCACCCTTACTTCCCGAACTTGCATCGTTGTCTTTTTCAAAATAAGCTCTTTGAAAAGCAGTTGATCGAAGCTTATTAAATTCTATTTCGCAATGTTGCTCTAGTGATTCACCCAACATTTTAGTGGAGAGCCTTTGCTTCATTTCTTTTACACGAGCAATTTCTTCGTCTTTATATTTAATGATTTCGTCCTTGGTTTTAAGTTCAGTAGAAAATTGTTGTTTTAAAGAATTTTCTAAACTTTGTTTTTCTAAATCTTTGGTTTTAACATCATTTTCTAAACTGTCTCTTTCTTTTTGAACCTTTTGAACAGCCTCGTTGATAGCCAGTTTTTTTTCAACATCTATATTGTCAATTCTTGATTTTAGTTGCGTTATTTCAGAATCTTTTACATTTAATTTTTGAGATAGGGCTAACGCGCTTTGGGCTTTAAGTTCAGTTAGCTCCCTGTCTTTATTTGTAATTTGGTCTTGCATTAAATTTTTTACAGTTGCTTCGGCCAGTTTTATGGCAGATTCTTTTTCTGTATTGGCATACGCTAGTCTTTGTTGTAATTCTTCTTCGAACTTATGGTCGTGCACCTGCTTTAAAATATCGGCATATCCAGCCTCGTCAATTTTAAACGCTTTTTTACAATGCGGGCAAATAATTTCGTTCATATCAATTCTTTTTTTGTTTTTATACCAATCTTAAAATTACCCTAATCCATTCAAACTTTAAGCGGTTTAGGTAATTATTAATTATTTATTCCCCCCAAAGCTATCAGTGCAGAACGCCACCTATTGGAGGACTAAATTTTTTAATTATTTTAATAGTTAGTTCTGCAATTTTTAAATCCTTTAAACTACTTTACACTTATTAAAAACCTCCACATGCCAATAAATAAATCTGCAGCTAGTCGGCACCGCGTCATAAACGATTGTATTATTGATAGACGCAAGCCTTATCCTACCAAAGAATATTTGGCCAAGCGTTGTTCTGAATTAATTAATATAGCTATTTCTACTTCCACTATTGAAAAAGATATTGCAGCCATGAAACTGCCGCATCCTATGGGGTATAGCGCACCCATTGTATATTCTAAATTACACAAAGGATATATTTATGGCGAGCAAGGATTTTCAATTTCTGAATTAAACCTACAAGACAATGAATGGGAGGCAATAAACTTTGCATCACAACTATTGTATCAATATAGAAACGTACCCATTTTTTCGAATTTTAAATCGGCTATTGAAAGAATCAACGCGTGCTTTTCGCTGGGGTTTGAGTTAGGCGAACCCATCATTAACCAAGCAGTACAATTTGAACGTTCGGTAGCATCAAACGGAATGGAATGGATCGATATTATTTACGAAGCCATATCAAACAAAAATGCTATCAGTTTTACCTACCATAATATTTATAAAAAAGAAACCAAATCTTATCAGTTAATTCCATACTTGTTAAAAGAACATCGCAATCGTTGGTATTTAATTGGATGGAGTAATGATAAAAACAAATACACCACTTTTGGTTTAGACCGACTTTCTGAATTAAGCATCATTGATGAAAAGCACAAACGCCGATTAGATTTTAATGCCGATGGATTTTTTCAATATGCCACCGGAATTATGGAAGGCGCTTATAAACCAACGGAGGTAGCACTTACCATCAATCACCCAATTAGTGAATTAGTATTGTTAGAGCCCATCCACGAATCGCAAAAAATAATCAGCCAAAATGCCAACCAAATAAAACTAAGCGTAAACGTTTTTGTAAACGAAGAGTTTTATTTGAAAATACTTTCTATGGGCGCTAATTGCACGGTAACCAAACCTGCATCGCTTCGTAAAAAAATGAAAGCGATAATTGAGGCAATGGGGGCTAATTACCTCTAATAAGTTCAGAACCCAAGGGTTGTAAATTATCGTCAACCGGCATCCACAAACGTCCGTCAAAGGATTGATTTGTTATTAAACGTTTCACCGTTATTTTATTACAACGAATTAATATGCCTGGTTCAATATAAAAACCAAATCTTAATCCATCCATACTTAAATGCGATTGATGGCAGGTATATACTGGACGATCAAATTCACCTAGAAAAAAATAATAGTAGTCGTCTAAACGCATGATCGAAAAAAACTGTTTTTTATTCGATTGTGCTGTTTTTTCAAACTTGCCACTATAACGGTGATAGGTT
>JBAXPJ010000034.1:0-31153 GCA_037132335.1 Sediminibacterium sp.
TTTTTGATAGTCAATCATCTGTTGCCAAATATTAAGAAAGAAATCTACTGGTTCTTGCCATGCATCTAATCTTGGATCGGGGATTTGCGGGCCTTGCGTAAATCCAACCCTTGCATGAATATGACTTGTTCTTTTAATTGCCTCTTCAACTATTTCCCAAGAATTTTCTAAAAAACTTTCTGTAACGCAGGTCCAGTGCGATAGATCTGCCGTTATTTTCATTTCGGGTCTTAACTTAAATAAGTCCATGGCATTATATGGACTAAACCCAATTCTACCCCTATGCGTTTCGTGTGCTATTGTTATATTATTCTTTACCGAAAATTCCTCAATTGTATCAATGACGTTTAACTGTTGGTCTAATGTAAAATAGTCTCTACCCGAATGCGAATTAATTAATAACGGATTGCATTCTAATGAAAGTGCTAAATAATATTCAAGTGATTTGATGTATTCATTAATAGAATTTCCTTTGGCTTGGTGCTGATGGCTTACAATAGCTAATTGATACTTATTTAAAAGTGATATGAAATTATTTCGCTCGTTTTTATCTTCTGGCAGCCAAGTATCTACGCCATCATATCCTGCTTCTTTAACTTTTATGAAAAATTCTTCTACTGGTAAATTTTCATGACCCCATTGCGTACATAACATTAACAACTTCATCATTACAATTTTTTAGCATTAGAATAAATCAACGGATTTTGTATTTCATCATTAAGCAAGTCGCCTATTTTTAATTTATTGACTTGCTCATCCGTTAAAATATTTTTTGTTCCATTAAACTTCGCGCCATCGGGCATATAAGCACAAGTCATTGCCCTGCGGAAACCATTGGTCATATTAGCTCCTGCACCATGAATCGTTAACCCATTATGAAAGGAACAACTGCCTGCTTTCATGGGCACTGCTACTGATTTCGATTGAATAAACTGCGGATAAAAATCAAAAACGGCATCCATATTTTTTCCAATACCAGGATTTTCAAAAGTAGTGGTATGATAAGAACCGGGTATAAAATACAAACATCCATTTTCATAAGTAGCATCATCTAATGCCACCCAAATAGACATTGCACGTCTGTCACTAAAAGACCAAAAAGGCGTATCTAAATGCCAGGATGTAGGATTGGCCCAAGGACGTTTTATTAAAGCTTGATCGTGCCAAATTCTTGTACCTTCCCAACCAGCTAGATCGGCCACCATCTTTCCTATATTTTCATCGAGCATGATTTTTTTTACGGCATTATTTGTTTGCCATAGGTTTAGCATTTGATCAAATACTTTACCATAATAATCGCTGTCTTTGTTTATACCATCATCTTCACCAATCTTTGCATCGCTGCCTGGCATTTTTTTGCCACCTCGCTCATGTATGGCTTGGGTTACAGATTCGCGCCAAAAGGCAAGTTCCGTTTCATTTAAAAAATTCTCTACCAATAGAAACCCATTTTCTTGGTAAGATTGAATTTGTTGTTGTGTTAGGTTAAAATTCATAGATGGTAATTTAGTAATTAAACTCTATAAATTAGTAGCTAATAAATTTTAAGCATATAGCTGACAATTTAACTACTTGTAATAAAATCAGCTACTCTAAAAAATAAATCGCAACTATTTTTTCTTCAATTCCTTCTGTAACAATTTCATTTTCTCTGCAAAGCGTTTACCCAATAATTCTGCCGATGGCGAATCGAAATGAGTAATATCGGGGTTGGGTACCAATCCTTCGGATGTAGCAAGACTGGTATAAGGTACTTTATTGGGTAAATTTTCTAGTTCAATATTAATGAGGCTATTGGCTTCTTTAAAACCTCCTAGCTTACCTGCTACAAATGGCGATTTTGGATCGTTAACCAATACACGCAATTTTTCTATTAAAGTTTTAAGTTTCGAAATATACGATGGTGCAAGTAAAGGGTTGCTATCAGTCTCTCCTTGGTGCCAAATAATTCCTTTAACGGTTCCAGTTTTCATGGCTTCATTAATTCTAATCACCATATCATCGAAGGGATGTGTTTTGGTAGCGGAGTCGTAAGCACCTTCTTTCCATTTATCAATACCTGTACCACCAACTGCACAAGGCACAAGACCAATCATATGCTTTTTTGAACCCTTCGCCATTTCTATTCCAAAAGACAAGCCAGGCCCTACACCTACTACTTTTGGTTTATCAAAATGCAAAGGATGTTTTGCTATTACCCATTGGTTTTGTTGATTAAACATTAATACGCGTGGATCTTGTTCGTTTGCATACTGTTCTGTTATCAAACCACGTCCTGCCATATTAGACTGGCCAATTAATAAATAAATATCAGTTGGCGCTTCTTTGGACGTTTGCGAAAATCCAATAATTGTGTTAGCCGTTAACATCATAAAGAATACTATGCTTTTAATAATTTTGTTCATTTTAAAATTCATTGCTGGCTGTTTTAATATTTGAATATAACACCATTTATTGTTTGAATTAGAATCATTGTAAGTTCGTAACAAATTTGTTCTCTTCTATCTTACCTGATTTTTGCAAACTATTATTTTGTTGCAAATGTTTTCCTCTTACATTATCTGTATATCGAACAATTGTATTATTAAAATTTACATTAGTAAACTGGTTACCCTGTAGCAAAGACGCTTGTACCCCAAAAAGATCAAGCATAGCATCGTTATGCATGCTATTTGTAATTCGATTATTGGTAAAGAATAGTTTTGGCCCCATTGTACTTTCATCAACACCTGTTCGATATAAACCAAGTATCATTCCATGTTGGTTTTCAATAACACAATCGTTTATGATTAATTTTTCTACATTATAATATCCTTTCTTCTCTGGTTCTTCATTCATACAAAATAATGTGGTTGTATTAGCACTAAAAGTAGTTTGATGAATACTAATTGAATCTGCATAAGAAGACCTTCCTGATTTAATAAAACTATTATTTGTTAAGTTAGAAATTTTACAATTTTTTATGGCAATTGTAAAGTGGATACATTCACCCGAACTGTCGGCCATAATAAATTCTTTGGCTTGTAAACCCTTTGCGTCAATCATACAATTTAACAACTCGAATCTTTTGTTTGCAGCAACTTTAAATAGGTAAGGCAAACTGCTATTTGTTTGAAAACGTATATGTTGTTTTAGGCTACTAATTGCTGTTTGATTAATAAGATTAATAGGATGGTCAAACAAATAATTCGTTCCTGTTAACACAATTTGCAAATTTGATGATTTGGAATTTATTGCCTGATAAACAGCCGCTGCATCTTTGCAATTCACAACTACTGGCGTGTTGTTTTGAACCTTTGTAACAGCTTCATTCCAATACATCCCTAATTGATGAGATTGCTTTTCTAGTGCTTCAATAAATAATGCGCCTGCACATCCAATGGTATTTCTAAAACCGTTCTGTAATCGTTGTGCTACTTGATTTTTAATTGAATCGGGCAAATCTATATTTGCTTTGCTAGCAGTATATGATGGAAAATCATTCCCTAGTAATTTTGTAAGAACAAAAGTTTTTTGATCAAATCCATTATCAATTGTTTTTTTTATTTTTTCATTAACCATATTGTTTTTGAAATAGATGCCATCTAACTTATCAAAATACTGGAAGGTTACAGCTGGGTTATCTGAATAAAAAAGATTATTTAATATATACACGTTTTGTGGCGATACAGTTCTTTCAGAATCACTTCCTTCACAAACACTAAATGGCGTACAATTAACAAATGTATTGTTGGCAATAACTGCATCTCGCACTGGTAAGTATCTTTTGGGTGGAGAATTAAATACCCCATTCATTAGGGCAAGCGGAGACCTAAAACCTTCTCCTTTACAATTAGAGAAAAAATTATTTACAATCCAATTGCCTTCATTAATTACACGAACACCACCCGAACCTTCTTTACCATTGCCAAGAAACAAATTCGATTCAATTGTATTGTTATTACCATGTCTTAAAACAACAGCACCTTGGCACTCTTTAAAAACATTGTTCCTTACAAGGTTTCCGCAAGATTTAATAGAAATAACTTCTGTTTCTCCATCGCAATGTTCAAACAAATTATTTACCACTTGTGTGTTTGAATAAAATGTACAATGCTCTGCAACTCCTATTCGAATAATTTCGCCTGCATTACTACCCAAAGGTTTTCTTAATCCAAAATAATTACTATCAATTTTATGGCTATTTAAACGACTGCGATCGTCGTCTAATAAAACGGCCACTAACACGCCAAGATTTGTTTTATCAATAAAATTATTATGATCAATTCTATTGTTCTTACCATAAAACGCCACCCAATAATTCTCTACCATTCTGTTTGGATCATTGAATGAACGAATCAAAGAATTCGTAATACGGCAATTATTGGCTACCTGTTTTCCAACACTAAAATCCCATACATTTCCATTTAATGAATAGCCTTCTGTAAAATTCAATCCATCCACCACAATCCAATTTCCTCCAATATGCAAACTACTTTTTCCTTTAATGATAACGCCTCCTGGAGTTTCGGCTTTTACATAAATCGGTTTGCCCATCAACCCATTACAAGTAAGTTTAATTGAAATATTTTCCCAAATACCATTTTTTAAAATAATGAAATCGCCAGGCGCTGCATTGGCGTTGGCTGCAATGAGTTCCGTTTCATTCTTAACCATGATGTTTTTTGCAAACAGGGAGCCATTCCATAAAATATATGCTGCCAATAGGAGTAAGATTTTTTTCATACTTATTTTATTTTTGATTCAATTTTTCTATTTCAATACAATGATTGCATAAAAGAGCCAATCGCCTTCATAGATTTATGGGCTAATTTGCAAATTTAGCTGTCAATTAGCACTACTATAAAAAGCCATTAAATATAGGAAGACGAGCATACATTTCATAGGGTGATTATTCGAATAAATGATTAATGTGGTTCAATTTTGATATTCTGCTTAATTCATAGACGTTTTAGAAGATAATCTTATTGCCTACCATTTTGGTAGACTTATTATCCCTATCTTGCATACTTAAATCATTACCATGCTTAAAAAAATCAGCTTTCTTGCTTTACTGTTTGTAGGCTTTTATCAGTCAAATGCCCAAACAGCTGCTACGCCTATTGCCAAGCCTAACTTAACCATTAAGACCGACTTAACTAGTAATTTAGAGCCTGTAGAGAAGATTTTTCTATCGTACTACAATGCCACCACCAAAGTAAGATTCAACGATAGTGTTGATGTTCGTAATAGCAAAAATGCTGTTTTTAATATAGCTATTGAAGAGCCATTAATGGCACAATTAAGAGTATCTCTTGTAAAATCAACCGATACCACCAAAAAAGCAAAACCAAATTCTGCTAGAAACTACTTAACCGTTTACCTAGAGCCAGGCACTATTAACATTGTTGCAAAAGACAGTTTGAGCAACAGCACCATTACTGGTTCAAAATCGCACGATATTTATACAGTACTTAAAAATAAAGTAGCTGCTTATGATCCTGCAAAAAAAGACTTGTTTGCAAAATATGCTGCAGCTAAAAAAATTAAGGATGAAGTTGCCGCAGATAAAATAGACAAAGCAATTGATTCACTAGATGAAGTAATTAAAGTGGCAGTATACTTACCATTCTTAAAAGCGCCTGCTACCAAAAATTCTGCAATAGCTATTTATGCTTTAAACCAATATGCGGGATATGCCATTAATCCTAGCACTGCAGAACCAATATTCAAACAACTTGGTGCTATTCCTAAAAATTTACCTGGCGGAAAAGTATTTGCAGAAAAACTTGAGTTGGCTAAAAAATTAGAAGTAGGACAGTTTGCAATTCCTTTTACACAAAAAGATACTGCTGGCATTCCAGTTAGCTTGGCTTCTTTAAAAGGCAAATATGTATTGATTGATTTCTGGGCTAGCTGGTGTGGACCATGTAGAGCAGAGAATCCAAATGTGGTTATTGCATTTAATACCTATAAAAGCAAAGGCTTCACTGTATTAGGCGTTTCATTAGACCAACCTGGTGCAAAAGACAGATGGATGAAAGCCATTCATGACGATAACCTAACTTGGAACCATGTTTCTGATTTAAAGTATTGGGATAATGAAGTTGCTAAAGCTTATGGCATTCAAGCAATTCCTCAAAACTATTTATTAGATAAAGAAGGAAAAATAATTGGCAAAAATCTTCGAGGTGATGACCTTAAAAATTTCCTGAAAAAATTATTTGAACCTGCTAGCGGAACGAATTAATTTTTTAGAATAATATTTAAAATGCTCAAACTACTTAGTTTGAGCATTTTTTTTGTCTACTTTTTAAAAAGTTGTTTATACTCCTTATCATTCATATATTCTAAAATATCACCAGGTTGACAAACTAATATTTTACAAATTTCTTCTAGTGTTGAAAAACGAATGGCTTTGGCTTTACCGCTTTTAAGAATGCTCATATTAGCAATTGTAATACCTACTTTTTCACTGAGTTCTGTTAAACTCATTTTTCTTCGGGCTAACATGATATCTAAATTAACAACTATTGGCATGATTAAAATATGAATGATGAAATTAAACGGTTAAATCCAATTCTTCTTGTAATTGTAACCCTCTTTTAAACATATAAGAGATGGCAATCACTAGCAAACCCATGTATGCTTCGGCGAACATAAAAATTGGAAATTTATTTTGTGTTACATATTCATGATTAGTGAGTATGGCTATTTCATTGGGTATATAAGCCACCATTCTATAAATACTAAATACACTATGGAATATTATTAAGTATCCTAAGATTCTTATTAGTAATGAAATATCGTTGCGAAATAAATTGTTTTCATTTAGTTTAGGAATGATTAAAACGATTAAAATACAACCAAGGCATATACACAAAAGTGTAATTAAATCAATGCCCAATACCGTATCGGGAAATAATGCTTGTTGTAAAATTGTTGGATGGCTAATATGCAAGGCCCCAATTTGTTTTAAAGTGCAAGCTGGATATATTGTAACATCTTTTTGAGTAAGCATCATTTGACTATTGGGTTGCACCAACACTTCAATTCCATCTGGCTTGAACCTTCCAAATAATCCTAGAATAATATAAAGCACCATTAAACCAAAGAAGTATCTTTTAATTTTTCTATTTAAGCCGTCTTTTTTAATAATATTATTTGCTATGGAGCGAAAAAGGTTTGGTTTCATATAGTTGATTTATACGGCAATAATACAATTATTTATTGATAAACAATAAATATATATTGTATTGCATTTATGAAGGTGGTATAAAATAGATGACTTATAAAAAAGGTTTACTTATTTTTAAGTGCCCTTCAACAGATTTACAATTGCAAAAATTTAGCACCAGCCACCATGAAAAAGAAAAATATCATTCAAGCATCCTTTGTTTTTATTGGCTTAGTGCTACTTGTTTCATTTATTAGCAATGACCAAACAGGTGTTACAATAGTTAACAAGCCCAACAATCAACTACAAAACAGTTTTTATTTAAACAATGCTGCGCCGCTAATTCAGAATAGTTTGTTGAAATTGCCTGTTACTGCTATTCAACCAAAAGGCTGGTTAAAAGAAATGCTAGTGCGTCAAAAAGATGGACTCACTGGGCATTTGGGCGAAATCAGTGCTTGGTTACAAAAAGACAATAACGCTTGGTTAAGCAAAGATGGTACTGGTGGATTTGGTTGGGAAGAATTGCCTTATTGGTTAAAAGGATATGGCAACCTTGCTTATATTTTAAAGGACCCTGCAATGATTGCAGAAACAAAGGTTTGGCTAGAAGGTGTTTTTAGTAGTCAAAAACCAGACGGAAATTTTGGACCGATAAATATTAAAAAAGACGTTGAAGATTTTTGGCCCAAGATGATTATGCTTTATTGTTTGCAATCGTATTATGAATATGCTGGTGACAAAAGAGTTATTAGCCTCATGCAAAATTTCTTTCGATACCAACTAAATTATCCGGAAGATAAATTCTTGCAAATGTATTGGCAGGGCTTACGTGCAGGCGATAATCTATACAGTGTTTTATGGTTATACAATCATACACATGAAGCCTGGCTATTAGATTTGGCTAACAGAATTCATAACAAAGGAACAAGTTGGACTAGTCGAGACAGCCCCGCAAAATCTAAAAATCATAGTAGGTCATTAAAAAAAGAATGGCCAAAATGGTATAATGAATTACCCGACTGGCATAATGTAAATGTGTCTCAAGGCTTTCGTGAGCCTGCAACTTTTTATCAATTATCACATAACGAAAAAGACCTGAAAGCGAGTTATGAAGTTTTTGATATAGTACGCAAATATTTTGGGCAAGTACCTGGTGGTTTATTTGGAAGTGATGAAGTAGCAAGACCTGGTTATGATGATCCACGCCAAGGAATGGAAACATGTGGGATGGTAGAAGAAATGAACTCCGATGAACACATGATGCGCATGACTGGAGATATTGCTTGGGCAGATCAAGCAGAAAATGTTGCATTCAATTCATATCCTGCTGCAGTGATGTCAGACTTTAAATCATTAAGATATATAACTAGCCCAAATATGGTGTTGAATGATGCAGAAAATCATTCGCCAGGTATTGATAACGCTGGTCCTTTTTTAATGATGAATCCTTTCAGCTCTAGATGTTGTCAGCACAATCATGCGCAAGGATGGCCTTATTTTTCTGAAAACTTATTCATGGCAACACCAGATAATGGCGCTGCCGCTGTTATTTATTCGGCTAGTGAAGTAACTATGAAAGTTGGAAATGGAACAAATATTAGCATTGATGAAAAAACCAATTATCCTTTTGAAGATAAAATTAGTTTTGTTTTTCACACAAAAACTGCAGTAGAATTTCCATTCTATTTGCGCATTCCGCAGTGGTGTAATAATGCCTCTATTAGTATTAACCAACATAAAGTTACAGTGCAACCATTGGCGTCTAAATATGTTCGAATAAATAGGATGTGGAAAGAAGGCGATGAAATTACTTTACAACTACCCATGAAGGTTCGTGTAAAAGAATGGAAAGAAAATAAAAACAGCGTGAGTGTTAATTACGGGCCATTAACTTTTTCATTAAAAATTGGGGAAGAATATATTAAAGCAAAAAGCGATGCAACTGCTATACGCGATTCTAAATGGCAGAAAGGTGCTAATATTGATGCATGGCCTTCTTATGAAATTCATCCTACAAGTGCATGGAATTATGGATTAGTATTTGATCAAAAGAATATTAGCAACGCTTTCTCTATTGAAAAAAAGCCATGGCCAAAAGATAATTTTCCTTTTACGCAAAGCGCATGTCCAATTATAATTAAAACAAAAGCACAACAAATTCCCAACTGGAAAATTGATCAGTACGGCCTTTGTGGCGTATTATCTATGAGCCCAATAAAAAGCACATCGTCGGTTGAAACTGTTACCCTATTACCAATGGGTGCAGCCCGTTTGCGCATTAGTGCTTTTCCTGTTATTGGCAAAGGAGCAGATGCATTAGATTGGAAAAATTAAGCAGTTAAAACACAAATCATCTCTATAAAAAAAGCGGCTGTATCACATTTGATACAGCCGCTTTTAAAATGATGCTTATTGATAATTATTTATCCTTTTGTATTAGCCTCATATTAATCACTGCTAAACGGTGCACTTCGGCTTTGTCTACTTTTAAGAATTTGATATACAATTTATGCGGACCTGGTTTTACGTTTTCTAACACTACTTCAGATTTACTAAACATGGTACTAGTTGCATTGGCTAATTTAAGTTCGCCAATTTTTGTGCCTGTTGGTCTTGGTCTATCTTGGTACAGGGTTAATTCATAACCTTTGTCTAATTGTTGTGGAATACCATATCCAAATTCAATTGATTTAATTCCGTCTAAATTAATATCAGAAAATTCTAACCAACCTTCTTCACCATTAACAAATGCTGCACGGTGTTCGCGCCATGCTTTAACATCTACATTTGAAGCTGCTGTGCTTGTTGGCATAATGATTAAAGCGCTTCTTAATGTGGTGGTATTGGTAGTGCTTAGTGGTTTAATGCCAGGACCTCCTTTGTCGGTATAGGTTGCGGTGATTTGCATTAAATTACCTGGGCCCATATCTTGCTCTGTAGGTGTAATAGTTCCACTAGCAGGCAATGAAGCTGTTTTCTTTTTGTCTACACTTAAAATGTATTCAACAATCATATCTAACTCGTCTTGCTTTAAGTTTGGATGTGCAGCCATTGCTACTTCACCCCAAACACCACTTCCTCCTTTAACAATTTTATTGGCTAAATAGGTTTTTGATTTTGCATCGTCTTTGTATTTTTCTGCGACCATTTTAAAGGATGGTCCTACAGATTTTTCTGCTTCTTTGTGACAAGATTTACAATCAAGTGTTGCAATTAAATTTCTGCCTTCCATTATTGAAGACATTATTTGATGCCCTACTACCTGTGCTTTATCGGGTCCATTTAAATAATCAACTTTTACATAAATTGATTTTTTATCGATGCCGCCTTTTTCGGTAGATCCGTCTTCTTTGTCTTTTACATTTACAGCATACTTAACAGGCTGTCCTGGATAATAAAAGTTATGGTCTTTTGAAATAGTTACATCCACAACTGGTGATTCATTTCCTGCATAAACACTAATCACTTCACTTTTTGTTGCTGCACCTTTTGCATCTTTTACAGTAACATTAATACGGTATTCGCCTGGTGCTGTAAAAGTAAATGAAGTGTTAGGCGTTTTTGTTGTTTTAATTGTTTTTCCAAAACTCCAAACATAAGTTAGCGGATCATTGTCTGGATCTGTAGAACCTGTTGCATCTGCCTGAATAGTTAATGGTAAGGTTCCTGATAATTTATTGATGCTGATAGCCGCTTTAGGTGCTCTATTACCGCCGTTATAATCAATTCTGGAAAGCGCTGCATCAGGATTTTTTGTAAACCAACCTGTGCCATATTCTAGAACATAAATTCTTCCATCTGGGCCTAGTTCGGCATCAATAGCACTATTGAATTTTGTATTTGGCATGAATGGATCCATTTGTTTAAAATTGCCTTCTGCATCCATCGACACCATTTTAACCCATCCTCTTATCCATTCATAAAACATTAGTTTCCCATTAAAATAATCTGGATAACGGGTTGCTTTTGGATAATATTCTGGATAATAAATTGGCCCTGCCATTGCATTACGTCCGCCAGTACCTACTTCTGGAAAATCAGGAGATGCGGCATAAGGATACCAAATAAATGCAGGACTAACTGGAGGTAATTCAACTAAGCCAGTATTATTTTTTGATAAGTTCATTGGTTTTTTAGGATCGAAAAAATCACCTACTGCACCTGTTTCGTAATTGAATTGACGATACGGATAATTATTACCAATAAATAATGGGTATCCAAAATAACCTGCTTTACGTGCTTGGTTAAGTTCATCGTATCCACGTGCACCTTTCTCATCTAATTTATCATTTGATGCATCTGGGCCTACATCTCCCCAATATACAAATCCTGTTTTACGATCCACCGAAATTCGGTATGGATTTCTAGTACCCATTGCATAAATTTCTGGGCGTGTTTTAGGCGTTCCTGGTTTAAACAAATTGCCTTCAGGAATAGAATAACTAGCATCTGGATTTACTTTGATGCGTAAAATTTTTCCGCGCAAATCGTTGGTATTACTAGATCCTCTGCGTCCATCGTATTGTTCAAAACCTGCGCGATTGTCTATTGGGCCAAATCCATCCAATATATATTTTGAATCGGGTTGATTAAAAGGTGTTGTATTATCGCCCGATGAAATATATAAATTTCCGTCAGGACCAAATGCCAATGAACCACCTGTATGACAACAAATAAATCTGGTTGTGGCTACATCAATTATTTTTTTCTCGGAGGATAAATCTAGTTTGCCATCTTTAAAAATAAATCGTGAAACTCTGTTGGCCGCAGTATCAGCAGAAGAATAATTTAAATAGATATAGTGATTGGTAGCGTAATTAGGATCTGCAGTAATACCAATTAATCCTTCCTCGGCATTAACACCTTTTACGCCAGATTGGTGATAGAGATTCAATTTTGCAACTTGCGTAACTTTTTTGGTAGTGTTATTATAAAATTGCACTTCCCCTTTGCGTTGGATAATGATAATATCAAAATTCGGAAGGATGGCCATTTCTGTTGGCTCATCAAACACGCCTCCTGCTAATACATTTTTAGTAAACCGATCTTCATCGGGAGGAATTAAAGAGCTTGCTTTTGAATAATCTAATGGTTGCTTATTACCAATTGCATATTGAATGCCGCCTAATAAATGTTTTAAATAAAGAGGATCGGCAAATGATTCGTCGGTATGACCTAACTCTGTGTAGAATGCACGTCCACCATCATAATCATGGTACCAAGCCATAGGATGTGATGCACCATGTTCGCCGCCCTTGTATGATTTTTCGTCGATACTAATTAGCACTTTCACTTCATTTCCTGGTGCTTTTCTAAAATTATACCATTCGTCAAAACGCTCCCAAACAGCTGGCAGATGCGCAGTACTTGGATGGGTATTATCGTTTACTACCAACTTTGCCATTTGTTGGCTTGGATGACCTTTAAAATAAGCACCTGATAACTTTCCATACCAAGGCCATGTGTACTCGCAATCTGTTGCAGCATGAATACCTACATATCCACCACCTGCTTGCATATATCTTTCAAATGCTGCTTGTTGGTACATATTTAAAATATCTCCAGTAGTACTTAAAAATACTACGGCATTATATTTTTTTAAATTGTCTTCGGTAAACATTGTTGCATCTTCTGTGGTGTCTACTGAAAATCCATTTGCTTTACCTAATTCTATTAAAGCTGGTTTACCAACTTTAATGGAAGAACCATGACGAAATGCTGCAGTTTTTGAAAAAACCAATACACGTGTTTGTGCGCTTAATTGGAGTGTAAGCAAAAGCAGCAATGACAATAAACTGTTTTTAATCATAAACTTGTTTTGTAGATGAATATATCCTTCAAATTTTTAAACGTTTTAAATTTAAAGGGAGGATAAATTTAATGATAAAATAAGTTACTAGTTCGCGAATGGTTAAAAGAATTGGGATATTCTACTATAACGTTTTAGGTTTGTTGATTATGAGGGAGTTATGGTTTAATTAAATTATAGGAATGCCATTAGGCAACCCTTTTATTCGCGTTGAATAAATTAGAAACACCCTAATAGATGACTCAAGTAATTCTATTTGTTTGAAAATTTATATAGCTTTCAATAGTATATTATATCCTTGCTAACCCTGGTTTATTTAATAGTAACTGAAGTTCTTTTAGATGTTTAGTATAGACCTCCCTAGGACTTGCATTGTGTTTAATACAAATTGAAGCAGCTTTTCCTACAACTTCCCCCATCATACCACAGGTTTTCATTACACGTACAGGACCGAGTCCTGATTTTGTAACACTAATGCATCTGCCAGCCATGAATAGATTATTAATATTTCTACTATACAATGTTCGGTATGGTGCCCAGAATTCTCCACCGTATTCATATTCTACACCTCTTGTATAGTCTGCCACAAATGCATTATCCTCAAATCCATTTTTGTATTCTTTTTTAGGTGTGTGAAGATCAACATGCCAAGAACAAGGAAATGCACTGTCACTAAATTTTCGTTGTTGTTTAAAATCCTCTGCATCCAACACTAAATCTCCCATTAAGCGGCGTGATTCACGTTTGCCAGCAATAAAAGCAACCCAACCTAGTCGGTGTTTGGGATACATTTTATCTATATTCTTAATAACATCCCAAGCACCATACATTGCTCTGAAATTATGATCGCGTATTAGTTCTATTTCATTTACTTGGTCTTTATTAAACCCACTTTCCCAGTACCACATATTTGCAAAAGACTGTAGACCTTCACGTCCAAAGGTTTTTTCTCCTTTTCTACCTGGAAAAGGCTTGTCAGATAAATCTAATGCCCAAGGACAGTGTGGAAACGGCTGATCATTATCTCCTATTTCGCATTTCATTGCCAATGCGCTTTTGTCTTTACACTCGCAGGCTAGCACATCGTCTTTATTTGTAGTATCTAGTATATTAAAAAGATTAGTGCTGCCCATTAAATTCTCAACCTTGTATTCATAATCTGCACCAGCTTTAAAGCCAATTGTGGCATCACCAGTACAATCTGAAAATAATTTTCCTTTTAATCTTTTTTGGCGTGCGGTTCGAGTGCTTTGAATTATTATGGCCTTTATTAGTTCGCCATCTGTTTCAACCCTCATTACTCTGTGGTTGATAAAAAGGGTTATGTTCTTTTCTGCCTTTACTTTATTTAGTTTACGCGCATCGTCGTAATAACTTGCAGCAACACCATTTAAAATTTGTCCATCACCCCTTATGATTGGTGGAAGAATTTCATTTACTATATCGCCAATATGTGGGTACAAACTTTTGTTCGTATGCCCTTCTGGCCATACTCTTACCTCTGAACTGCCATTACCACCAAGCACAGGTCTATCTTGAACAAGTGCAACTTTTACTCCATTTCGTGCAGCAGAAATAGCGGCACATGTACCAGCTAAGCCACCTCCAGAAATAATCAAATCAAACGCACCTCCTTCTTCTGGCATTTCTGGAAGTCCAAGAAGTTTGCGTCGAAATTTCGTTAAAGATTCAATATCACTAGTTGGCTTAAATTCAATATCCTTACAAAATAAAATTGCTTCACAGCGTCCTTCAAAACCTGTTAAATCGTGCAATGCTAAAGTTGCTTTACTTGCAACTTTCACAACGCCACCATCGTGCCAATGCCATGTTGCACTTTTAGTACCAAATGTTTCATTTAGCGCTATTCCATCTATTTTCAATTGAAATTTTCCTGGTGCTCCAGGGGCATTCCAGGGTGCTACCCAATCTCGTGTTCGAACCCATACACGATACATTCCAGATGAAGGAAATTCAATTTGTGTTGTAGCATCTTGTACAGGTATTCCTAATCCATGTGCTAATAAATAAGGCGAGCCCATTTGATCCATAGATTGTTGGTCTAATTCCCAGCCACCCAAATTTGCAAATTGTTCTGCTTCAATAAAAACAAATTCTGATGCAGTTATTTTTTTTGAATCATTAGCAAATAATGGTAATGATCCTGCTAAGAAACATAAACTAGTATTTCCAATTACACCAACAAATTGTCTTCTTTTCATCTTTATACATTTTTTAAAGCCTAATAAATTACAAGCACAGTTTTATAACTCAGTTGTACTATTTATCCTTTTTAATTGCTCTTTAATTTTGCTAGTAACCAGTTATTCATTTTTTCATTCTGTTCTGGATAAGACCAATGGCCAGTTTCAAGAGCCAAAAACAATTCCTTCGTTGCTACTATTGAATTATATGCCGAATACATTGAGGTTGGTGGACAAACTTCATCATTATAACCCCAGGAATAAAATCCTGGAACTTTAATTCTTTTAGCAAAGTTTACTACATCATAATAAGGAACAGTTTGCAATTTCTCCTTTGTATCATTAAACTGCTTATTATATTTATCAAAGTAATGTGGCCATCCTCCAGCCCTGCTTTTCAAATAGCCTGTAACATCACATAACGCAGGATAATATACACCCAAACATTTTACCCTGCTATCTAGTGCTGCAGTTACAATAGACAATGCCCCTCCTTGACTTCCTCCTGTAACTGCTAAATTTATTCCATCAAATTGGGGTAGGCTTGTTAAAAAATCATTTGCTCTTATACATCCTACATAAACTCGTTTATAAAAGAATCGATCGCGATTATCTAAATTATAAGTTGGATATCCATTTAACACACCACTTGCTAAATCAAGATATACCGACGGATCCATATTAACTGGAATGCCGTGTATGCCTATTTGTAATGTAATAATTCCTTTTTCTGCATTTGCAATATCGCCAGAGTAGGCTCTAACGCCTGCACCTGGCACTTGTAGTAAAGCAGGATATTTTCCTTCTTTTTTGGGTACGCACAAAATTCCATAGAGCCTAGTGCCTATTCTATAATTTTGAAGACTTAAATGATATACATTTACTTTTTCGGTACACTTATCTGGCATTAATGTCATTTTTGCATCCATTGGAATCTTCGCATTTTCTAAAATTGCATTTTGCCAAAATTCATTGAAGTCTTTAGGGTTTTCTACAGTAGGCACTATTTGAAGCGGATCAAAAGCAGCAGTACTTAAATTACGATATTCTTTATTCTCTATTACAGCAACGACTATGCATCTAAGAAATCCTGGTTCATTTATTGTGCCTGCATCAATGGTTTGAGTACCTATTGATAATATTAAACTATCTTTTTTAATTGGATCTTGTTTTTCAAGACCTATTTCATAACGCACTTTTACATCGTTTAATAAATTTCCATTTTTATAAACAGAGATGGTGAACTTTACTTTTTCGCCTTTTTTATAGGTCCAATCTGAATGATCGGCAGCAACAACTACTTTAATAAAACGCTCTATTGGTTGTGCAAAAAGCACATTCATGCTAGTTAATGCTAACAATAAGACTACTAATTTTTTGAATGATTTATTATAATTCATTTATTAGGATTTAAATAATGGTCAATTAAACTTGTCTTAATTTATAAGGATACACTTTGCCTGATGCCCATTGAGCAACATACATATCACCTTCATTATCTATACATACATCGTGTGGTTGAAAAAATATTTTTTCGGTTTGAGATAACGGCTTTAATAATCCATTTTCATATACAGGTTCAGATCCACCCAAATTAGATACTACTTTGTTGTCTTTATTTAAAATTGTAACAAAGCCAGATCCAGCCACATCAAGTTTAGGAGAGCGTAACACCGCAGCATATAAATAGTCTCCATGTATTACAGGTCGGCAAACGCCGGCGCCAGGAATATGAATTACTTCTATCAACTTTCCTTCTAATGAAAACCTTTTAAAACAAGTTCTATTTCTGTCTGTAACTAATAGTGTTGGAGTCGTTTGTCTGTAATCAATACAAACGCCATGAGCATTGTCTAGGTATGCCTCGCCATCTCCGCGTCCTCCAAAATAATTAAGCAGTTTTCCATTCGCATCATAGTGTAATACATATTGAGAGCCATATCCATCTGCAATATAAAATTCTCCGTTTTCTAAAACTGCAGTTTCTGTTGGAACAAACTTTTCTTTCTTTTGATAAATACCTGCTTCCAATGGCGCATCTATTGTAAAAATAATTTTTCCGTCAATGGTGGTTTTAAAAACTTGGTTCCGTTTTGTATCTGTTATAAAAAGCAAATCGTCTTTTCCTGTTTTTTGAAGTGTTAATCCATGTGCTCCTGGAAATTCGGTACCCCATGTACTAATTAAACGGCCTGATTTATTATAGATGATAATATTATTCTTGGTTTCATTCGTTAATAATAAAATTCTACCCTTACTATCTTGTACCATTTCGTGGCAGTCATTCACTGGCGTTTTTTCTGGATTTAAGCTTCCCCACTTAGTATCTAATCGATATTTTTTTTCGTTATGCCCATAAATAGGTCCTTTTGGTTTAGCCAACAAGTCTTTAGCAATAAAAAAACTTGCACTTGTTATTACGGCATTTTTTACAAATTCTTTTCTGTTCATTTTTATATTTTTTGGTTTGAATAAAGGAAAGTTAGAAATTAATTTTTAATAAATATAGGTAAAGGAGGCGCATCAATCTCTTTGTCTAAGACAGGTAAAACATCTAATGGAATTGCACCATATTTATTTCGCAAAACTTTAAGTCCATAAATTGGCGCATGCCACATATTAATGAGCGTGCCCTCTGAACCTCTATCTGGCATCATTTTAACATGCAATTTTAAATACTCATCAAATAATAATAAGGCCTGATTACAAATATTAACAGCTTTATTTTTTTCTTGATCTGTTAAATTAGCTAGCGGATCTTTTTTAATTTTTTGAATTCCGGTTCCTGCTAAAAAAGCTTGTAGATAAATTCTACTAGTACTAATTCGATTGACAAGGAATTGTAGATAATTTTTTCCTGCCAATAATTTATTTTCTGCTAATAACTTAGCAAGTATATAATTCACATTAGCATACATTGAATCTACTTTTTGAATGTTACTAGGGTTCATCCAGGTAAAAGGGGCTCCAGTTAACCAGGCCCCTGGCCAACAAAAGCCTATATTAGGCAAATCAGTAGTAGATATCCAATCAATCATTTCTAATTGATTCATTGCAGTATAATACTGGTCCTTTTGGTTAATCCCTAATTTTGATGCATATGAATAGTAAAAATCTTTCCGTTTTATAGGTCCTTCAATGGTAGCAGTTGCAGCGTATTTTGCTGTAGTTATGTTTTCTCCTGTTCTCCAATGATTAAAAAGAATAGAGTTGATTTGTGTGCTTCCATTAATTTTATTCAAATACTGCATTAAATTTTCAATTCCTTCTATTGAGTTTTGTTGTGTAAACATTAAACCATCAAATTCTATCCACGAATAAATAGCTGTTTTTTGAATATCTTTTTTTGAATTTGAAATTATTGGAAAGTTTTGTGCTACTCTTTTGCTGCCATGACCAGGCATAATTGACACTTCTGAATTTGGCAAATAAACCCGCGCAAGACGATAAGCTGCTTTTGCATAATCAACCATTGCGCAATAAACACCTATTTTATAAATAATTTTATGTGCGGATTTTGAAGGTGTTTTTTCTAATATTTTAATTGCTTTAATATTTCTACCCATTTGAAAAAAAAGATTATCTAAATCAGTTTGTTCAGGTCTGATTGCACTAGTAACTATGGTGTCTTTTAATACACCTATTCCAAATTGTTCTATCAATATTGATTTTGTCTGTTCAGCTGTACATTTTTTTCCCCAACCACCTATCTCTTCTGTAATGATTTCTAATTCATCTATCATTGGGTATGCATCCATTACAGAATGACATGTTTCTAGTATAAAATTCATGTCTCCTGTTGATCGTGGTTCTATAGAGAACTGAATACGAAGGCCAATTTCTTTTGCATAAACCAATAATTGTTTCATCCAAGAGATAGCCATCTTACTACGTATTTCTGGCATTTCATAAAATGGTTCAATTACAGGGATACAAAATTCTTTCTGATTAAAACGAATATTATTTTTAAATATGGGCAAATTAGGAATCGATTGGCGTCGACCATAAAAAAAATTACCCCCTAATATTGTTGTGTCTTTATTTTTTACTTCATGCCATAAATTAGGATAACTATGTACTGCTAATTTATTGAATCGTAATCTTACCAAATTACGGAGATACTCTTTTGCTTCTTCTATTGGGTAAGAAGAAATATCCATTGGAAAATTCACATGCTGTCTAATTCCTCTCCATCTGGTGAAAGGAATCGTTTTTTCAGAATCTCCTTTTAAAATATTAAAATTGAAAATTGAACTTGTAGTAATACCAGACATCTCGAATAGATAACCTATTTTTTCTAAAAAAGTATACACCGAATGAGAAATGCACATTTCATCTGCTCCAGATAATACAATAACAAAAGCTTGACTATTACCACTAACATTATATGCAAATGCGCCATTTTTTAATTGTGCATCTTTTTTAAAAACAACTGTAAACTGACTATTATGAAAATCAGATGCATCAATGGCTTTTTTAAATAACAAGAGGAACTCTTGCTTAGCAAAATTTATTGTAGTTGATGGATTCACCCCATCAAGAACAACTTTAAAACTATTCGCTGAAAAACCCGTGAATTTAAAAAGTAATAAAAAAATAAGTATGACTATATTTTTTATTGGCATAAGTTTTTATTTAAAACTTTTTTTAATGAATTTGAACTTCATCTACAAACAACCATGCTGGAGAGCCTTCACCAGGCTTTCCTTTTGGTATGACTCCAAAATTATCAGCTACTATTTTTAAATGTTTTACCTGTTGATTGTTTATTGAGAATGCTATAGTTTGCACTCCTTGTTTTTGTATATCAAAATTTTGTTGGCTGCCAACTTCTAAAAAGTTTAGGCCATCCATTGAAGTGAATACTTTTACTTTGGCGGGCATATACACCCAACTAGAAGGTGCATTAAAAAATCGTATGCTAATTGCATTTATTTTTTCAACTGTATTAAAATGAATAGTTCCTGAAAAATCTGTGCCATTCCATCCTAACCATTCGTTATCGTTAAATCGAGTATTACTTCCAATTACGCCATTAACCCATGCATTATTGCCCGCTTGATTATATTGTTTGCTAGGCAAATGAACTAAATCTACAGATTGCCCAGTGGCTTTATTAATACTAAAATCTGCAATAGCCTCATCTATAACTATACCATTTTTTACCACACCAGCTATTACTCTTTTTTTACCAGTAATTAAAAAAGGAGCATTGTATTTCAGTTTATTTAATGTAAAATCTGCAGTATCTGTAGCATAATAAATAGGATAATTTGTTGGCACCCCAGTCACTTCAACTGCAACACTATTTTTTTTGGATAAGTAATTCCCTTTTATTTTTATATTAAATAAGTGTTTGGAATAATTCAATTTAACTGCATTTAACTTTTGTAAATACGGCGTTAATCGATTAACAAAATTATTGAACCCGGGTTTATTTTTAGTCCACCCTACTTCCGACAATGCAATCGCTCTAGGAAATAGCATATACTCCGCTAAAGAAGTGGATGTAACATACTCTGTCCATAAATTACATTGTAGCCCTATGATATAGGCTGATTGTTCTTTAGTTAAGGCTGCTGGTATAGGATGATAATTATATACTTTTTCTAGTGGCAAAAAACCGCCCCAAGCAATTGAATCATTTGGATTTGTTGATTGATAGAAATTAAAATAACAAAAATCGAGTGGAGTCATTATTACATTGTGAGATTGCTTTGCAGCTTCTATTCCACCAGACTCACCTCGCCAACTCATTACATTTGCATTTGCGGCCAAGCCGCCTTCTAAAATTTCATCCCAACCAATAATTGACTTTCCTTTTTTATTTAAATATTTTTCAACTCGTTGAATAAAATAACTCTGTAAACCATTTTCATCTTTTAATCCTTTTTCTTTAATGAGTTGCCGACAAAAAGCAGATCTTTTCCAAGATTCTTTAGGGCATTCATCTCCACCAATATGAATATACGTAGATGGAAATAGTTCGCAAACTTCATCTAGTATATTCTCAATAAAATGAAAGCTATATTCTGTAGGAGAAAAAACATCTTGAAATACACCCCAAGATTCCTGGACAATTTTTTTCCCTTTTTCTTTAAGTGCTATTTGAGATTGATTAGATAAGGTTTTTAGTTCTGCAACACTTGATTCTTCAGGAAAACAACTTAGTGCTGGGTATGCGGCTATGGCAGCACTTGCATGGCCGGGGAGTTCAATTTCTGGAATAATATTGATATACTTTTTTCTAGCATACGCAACCAAATCTTTTATTTCTTCTTGACTATAGTACCCTCCATGTTTTGTATTGTCATTTCCATCACCAGGCGACTTTCCTTTGATAGTGCCATTTCTAAACCCGCCAATACTTGTTAGTAGTGGGTATTTTTTAATTTCAATCCGCCATCCTTGGTCGTCTGTTAAATGCAAATGAAGGTTATTCATTTTTTGCATAGACATAATATCAACTAATTTTTTTACAAACCCAATTGGCATAAAATGTCTGGCTACATCAAGCATTAGGCCTCGATACGAAAATGCAGGTTCATCTATTATTCTAATTACGGGCAACGTTAAATTGCTCATTTTTTTATTGCCTGAAATTGAATTGCTATTTGCTGGTAGTTGAAGCAGTGATTGAATTGCATAAAATATTCCAATGGGAGATTTTGCTTTTATAGAAATTTTTTGAGTAGTTATTTCTAAATCGTAGGCTTCATTTCCTTTTATATCAGAATTGATATTTATAAAAATACAATTGGTGGGAGTTTGAATATTACTTTGCTTAAGAGAAAAGTTGGTTGTTGCTTTAATGGCTTGAAACAATTGCTCAGTAGCTGTAGATATAGCAGTGTCATTAGAATTAAATACGATAACTGTTTGCTTATTGATATTAAAGAACCCCTTACCCAAACTAACACTATCTGGATATGGAATGATGTTTACTTTTTGTGCGCCTACATTTAATGCACTAGTAAATAACAATAGTATTAATAAACCCTTTATATTTTTCATACATCAATATTAATAAGGATACCTATTTTTTAGTAACGCTAACATATACACATTCACATCCCATTGAACAGATAAAGGTGCTTGTGTATAAGGCATTGCTGGCATATAAGGATAAGGGCCAAATTCTGTTGTAATGGTTAATGGTTGATTTTTTTTGTTACTCAATAAAACAAGTTCGTCCCACCATTTTAAATAAATATCTACTGTTTCTTTCCATTCTGGAGCTCTTGGATCATTTAATTGCGGACTTTGAGTATGACCTATTCTTGAATGCAAATGCCTTGTATGATTTAATGCAAGGGCAACTCCTTCTGATTGGTCTTCTAAAAATGATTCGTGAACAGTACACCAATGAGAAATATCTAAAGCCAATTTTATGTTTTTATTGCTAGCTACACTTCGTTTAAAAACCGGAATATTATAAAAGAATTTTCCGCGATGCGTTTCGTGTACTATTTCTATCCCTGTTTGTTCACTAACCGATTCTGCTAGCGCAATCAGTTCCATATTTTGTTCAAATGAAAAATAGTCTTTCCCTGTTTGTGTATTAATTAAAATTGGTTTGGCATCGGCTAAATGCAAAAGATATTTTTTATAACTTTTTGCATTTTCATGAAAGTCTTTTTCTAGTGATTGCCAATATTGCCCTATCAATAAAAGGTTATGTTTTTTTAAGGTTAACAAGATGGTGTTCTTTTCGTACTCATCAAAAGGCAAATCCATTTCAACACCATTGTACCCAGCTGCTTTTACATTTTTACAAAAGTCTTCAAAAGGCAGTAGGTTACCCCATAATGGGCAAAAATATTGTATGGTCATTACTGAAGATTTTTAGTCGTTTAAGATTTTTAATAATAAGTTCGAGGCCGTTGGATTTTCTTTTATTCTATTGGCAAGTGAAATTTCACATAATACAAAACTGCCTTTTCCATAAGTATAACTAGCTGCCGCCAAATAGCCAGCAGGGTCTTCTCCTGCAAAATTGCACAAGCCAGTGGTAATTAATGGCGTCCATTTATTTGCTTTAAATACATTATACAATAGGGGTTGAATATAGCCTTTCGTTTTGTCGTACCACATAAAAAAGTCTTTTGCTTGAATATTGCCAGTGTTTAATAAATCTGATGTTGGATTAGCAAAATAATAATTACCCATAATTGTTTTTTTGATGGAAACATTATTATCCGCTATTGTAAAGTCTCCAGCTTTTATTTCGGTGAATAAAACTTTACCTCCCTGTTCTACAAATAGGTCGATGACTTTTTTGTTATTAATATAATCATTGATATTGTCAATAATTAGTGCCTGTGCTTTGTTGATTGATGTAACCTGACTTGCATGCATATCTGCTAGGATTATAGCAGATTTTGAAGATGCATTTCCAAAAATGAATACCTTTTTTTGTAACCGTTCGGCAACTGGAAATAAATGAATAATTTGATTGGTTTTATGTATACAAATTCCTTTGCTATTAAATATTCCTAGCACAATATTGGCAGTAGTTCTTTTTGAAACTGGTGGGACTATAAAATTAATAAAGCCCTGAAATGCCGAACTATTCATTGGTATTAACGCTGTAGACATTTGTCTTACAATTGTTTTGCCATCAATTTTTACTTCATAACGAATAGAGTAATTAGCAGGTGCTTCATTTAAATCATTGCATACCCATGCTTCTATATTCACAGGTTCGCCTTCGTAAAATGAAAAGCGATCAGTTCTTAGCGAACCCATTAATGGTGCCAAAGCATTTCTATATGCGAAATATGCTTTCTTTGGCTGACGATCAACATCCATAATTGCTTTCATCCAACCGGCCGGCCAGGCGTCAATAAAAAGGTGAACTGCTGATGATACATTTCTTTTGTCTCGCCTAAATGATTCTGTTACCAATTGAACAGCCCATTGTTGAAAGTTTTGACTTTCTTCAATCCAATTTTCAAGACCTGTTTGTGTTGGGTACCACATGTAATGAAATGTATTGGTTTGAGATTTTGAAATTTTATTGGCGTTCCAAACCATATTTTCTTGCTCATTTTGTGGCAACCAATTTTTTGGATAATATTTAAGCATGGTATTTAAAGGATCTAAACCTTCTGCGCCATATTCGCCACAACCATACAACCAATTGGGTTTTATTAATTGCCAGTATCCTTTATAGAATTTACCTAAATCTAATGCATGCCCATTGTACCAAGTATTGTAGCAGTGTGCATCTGGCAAACCAGGACTTGGCGGATCATAATCTCCATCTCCTGGTTTGATGACCCTATCTGGATTAGATAATAAAACAGCTTGATCGAGGGCCTTGAATAACTTATAATACTCATCGGCGTTAGAAAAACTTCTTTGAGGACTACCATCGGCATTGGGGAATCGTTCATTTATATACGTTACCACAATACTCGACGGATGCCCACGAACTAGTCTTTCCATTTCTTCTGCTTGCTTTACAGCTTGGGCAAATTGTGAAATTCTTAATCCACCAAACAATGGTAAATCGGTTTGATTTAACATGCCTAATTGATCGCAATAATCATACACTTCTGATTGTACAGGTCTTTGCGTAAAACGTAAAAAATTTAGGTTGCCGAGTTTTGCTAATAAAATATCATCTCGTAATTGTGCCCAATTTTTATTTTTTACATCATTCTGCTCAAACCCCATTGAATTCGCACCACGTAACCTGATTTGTTTGCCATTCAAAAACATTCTGCCTTTTGGAATATGCACTGTATCCATTTCAAAACTTCGCATACCAAAAGATTTTGCTTGAATATCGCAAAGCTGATTATTTGCGTCTTTTAGCGTTAGTTGCAATGAATACAACCAAGGTTGCTGTTGTTGCCACCACCTGAAGGCTTTAAATGAAATAGGAATTCTAAGATAATTTGCGCCATACTGCATTGGCAAATTTTTTGTTTGCCAATCTGTTGGCTTAACCATATCTCCAATACCAGGAATATGGGTAGTAGTTGCCAAAAAAGATTTATCTAAAATGATTGTATCTGAAAAATTTTGTCCAAAAACAGATAACTGGAGAACCACATTTTTAGGAATCGTACTAGTGTTATTTATTTCAACCCAAACTTCTGCTTTTGATTGACTAGGAAGAGGTCTAACGAAAATATCACCTATGAATAAGTTAGACCTTGCTTCTAAATAACAGTCTTGGTAGATGCCCATTGCAGGTGGACAAATATGCCATCCTTCCATTGGCTCGTTGTAGCCTAATCCACCAGCTGCGTATAATTTATTGCCTATAATGTGGTTGCCATCTTCGTCGTTTGATCCTGTTGTAGTTGGTTCATTGATTACTTTAACCAATAAAATATTATTTCCTTTTTTGGCATACTTAATTACATCAAATTCAAAGGGAGCAAAAAAGCCTTCGTGTGTGCCACATAAAACACCGTTGAAATATACTTCGGTTTTATAATCAACTCCTTTAAAGCAAACAAATAAACTACCCATTTGCAATAGTTCATCGGTAACAGTAATTTCTTTTTGATAATAAGTAACAGCATTGCCAATTGGTGGCCCGTAATGAGGCATATTCACTTTTTCCCAATTACCTTTTCCTAATAGTGTATTTGCAAAATTTAATTGATCTTCTTTTGATTCAATACGCCAGTTCATGGTAGTAATAGGAACTCTTTTTCTAGTCTGCATTTTAACAGGTACTAGATTTTTCATAAAAGGTTCGTAAACCTTTCGCATTGAATCAAGTTCATGATACAAAGCCTCTTTTGTATGAATTGGTTCTATAAATTGAAAAGGAGTAGCCGAAAGAATTCCTGATGGTAGTTTTTTTTGAATTAATTTTTGAGGTGCCGGCTCAATAAGTTGGTCTTTTCGTAATGTATACGATTGTCCTCCAATTTTTGCAAACTGGTCGTTCTGTGCAGTTGTTTCTAAAAAACAAATGATGCCTACAAATAAGCAACCAACTAGTTTTATGTTGTTTCGATTGCTTGTTGATTTTTTTTTCATAAACGATAAGATAGGTCATTTTAAATAAAAAAAGCCAACCATTACTTTCTTTTTATGGAAAGTAAGATTGGCTTTTTTATTAAATATAACAATTGCTAATACCCGGGATTTTGGGCCAATTTTGCACCAATGTTTTTATCAATTTCACCTTGTGGAATTGGTAATAAATTATTTTTTGCACTTACAGTAGTTTTTTGAATATCTCCACCATATTTTTTTACACGATCATATAAAATACCTAAACGCATTAAGGTTAACATCCTGTATTCTTCTCCGTAAAGTTCCCGAACGCGTTCGTCTAAAATATAGTCGAGTGTAATATCAGATAACTTTGCAAGTGGCGCTTGTGCTCTTGCACGAATAGTATTGATATCTAAAAGTGCACTCGCCGCATCACCCTTTGCTAAACTGGCTTCTGCTCTTAATAAATATGTTTCTGGTAAACGCATAACATACTGATCTTTTGTATACCCGTAAATAAAATCTCCATTAAAGTGTTTGTCAGTTCCGAATTTGGTCCAGTTAGGATAAACATACCAAGTAGAATCGCCAGGTGTAGTTAAGAATGAAGCTGGAATTAAATCGCCTTTTTTAAATGCGGGCTGACCACCTCCTGCTGCGATATCAGTTCCAAAATAATATTTACGACGAATATTTGTTTCATTATTTCTAATGTCTCCTGTTGAATTAACATTTGTCCAAACAAACCAATTAGAATAATCTGTACCTCTCATAAATGAAGCGCCACGTCCAATACTGTCTGAGGCTCCTGCTGCAGCTAATCCTGCTTTTGCAAATAACCAATGTCTACACCAATATGCTCTTTCAATTCCCATCCAGTTTCCGTTATTAGGATAAGCAACACCACCACCTGGAGCATTGCGTTCAAATTGTGCCACCCAAATGGCTTCTTTATTACCCATTTGGTAATCTTGATTATTTATTTCATGAAGATCCCAATAATAATCTGTTGGAGTACCACGAGTAGTCATGGTTTCTGTTTTTCTTGCACCAAATCTTGTATTCATTAAAGAATAAGCGCCATCAGTTCCGTCAATTACTCTTGTTGCAGCTGCTATTGAAGAAGGATAATCTTTTAAAATTAAATATACCTCAGCTAATAAATGATCGGCAGCAGATCTTACCACTTTCCCAGGAATTGTAGTAGATATAGGTAAGTTTAATCGAGCAAATTCCAAATCTTTTTTAATAAAGTCATAACACTCTGCTGCTGTATTACGAGTGAAATCTACTTTAGGTTCTGTTACAGGACCTGCAAGAATAGTCACGCCACCAAAAGCAATGGTTAAATTTCGGTAAGCCCAAGCTCTTAAAAATTTCCCTTCTGCCAACAATGCATTTTTTTCATCGGCAGTTAAAACGACATTCTTGCCTTCAACACCAGCAATAACTGTATTAGCATATTTTACAATCGCATAATTCCAGTTCCACCATTTAGCTGACTGTGCATCTTGAGAATTTATTTTTGTATAATCAACCCAAGGAGCAGCTGGATCAGCTATATAAATTGTAGTTGTTGCAGCTACATCTATATTAACCCCAAGGTGCCAAAAATCTGTCCATCCATCGGCAGAATTATAAAAATATTGCAATTGTCTGTAGCAAGAGTTTAGTGCTAAATCAAATTGCGACTTAGTTACTAAAGCATTGTCTACGGTTAAGCCATCTCTCCTCACTTCGGTTAAGAATTCAGAGTCTTTTTTACAACTTGAAAAAAGATTTATTACAAGTATAAAAAATGCGATTTTAAAAATTTTAGTCTGCATAAACTTTATTAATTTAATAAGGTTAGAAATTTAAATTAGTACCAAAATTGATTGTCTTGAAAACAGGATAACTAGAACCAATTACACCGGCATTTTCAGGATCCAATCCAAGCCAGTTGGTAAAAACAATTGGATTTTTTGCTGAAATATAAAACTTCAATCCACTTACTTTTAGCTTTGCTAATTGTTTGGCATTTAAAGAATATTGTAAGCTAACATCCTGTAATCTTACAAATGATCTGCTATTGGTATAAGTATAACCATAAGGATTTGAATAGTTAGGTCTGGTAAATGTATTACTAGGAGTAGCAGGTGTCCAATACTCTTTGTTTAACCAGTTTTGTTGTTGATTATTTCCAAAAGCGCCTAGGTTATAAGACAGATTTGGGCTCATGTAATAATTCTGATCTCCACCCCCCATAATTGCATTCACATTTGCATAGAATTGCCAGTTTTTATACGCAATTGTATTTGACCAACTCCAACTAAATCGAGGTTGTACATATCCGGTGATTTCTCTATCTAAAGAATTTAATTTTCCATCAGGTAAACCATCTCCACGTGCGGCGCCATTAATATCTCTAATTTTTAAGTCTCCTGGTTTAGCACCAAACTTAGCGATATAGTCTACATCTGCTACTTGTACAATTCCATCTACACGATAATCATAAATGGCACCAATTGGCTGACCAATAAACCATCTGTTTCCTAAATCGTCATCTTCAATTCCATCGCCGTTGGCATCCACTCCTGTTAGGTGAACAATCTTATTTCTATTCAGCCAATAGTTAAGCGTGGTTTCCCAACGAATTGAATTTTGATTTTTTGGAGAAAGTATAACACCGGTTAATGATATTTCTAATCCTTTATTGTCTACTTCTCCAATATTAGTGCGTACGGAACTAAATCCACTTACATAAGGCAATGAACGCGTTAATAGTTGGTTGGTCGTTTTGCTACTATACATATTAATATCACCAGATAACCTATTTTCTAGTGCAGAGAAATTTAAACCCAAATTAAGGGTCGCAGTTTTTTCCCAAGATAGTTGTTGGTTTGCTAAACTACTTTGGTAGATGTATAAAGTACTTGTTGGGCCAAATACAGTAGTACCAGATGCAATATTAGCCATCGTTTCATATGGCTCAATACCTTGGTTACCATTTTGTCCGTAAGCTGCTCTTACTTTTAAATAATTTATTTTTGGTAATGCTTTCTTAAAGAAGTTTTCTTCGCTAATAGCATAAGCTACTGCGCCTCCAAAAAATTCTGCAAATTTATTTCCTTCTGCAAAAGCCGAATATCCGTCTTTTCTGTAATTGAAGGTTGCATAATACTTATTATTATAATTATAATTCATCCTTCCTAGATAACCTAAATTCGATCTGTCATTATAATATGAATATGCTCTTTGGTTTGCTGGATTACCTAAATGCAATCCATAATATCCTAATACTGTCGTACCAGCGCTAGCAAAATCACTCGCAGAACTAGACAATGTTGAATTTGAAGTAAAATCACGTTGATAACCCGCCAATAAATCTAAATTATGGAGTTTATATGTTTTTTTATACGTCAATAAATTTTGCACCTCCCATGAGTTACTCATTTGATTAGACATACTACCATATGTACTAACTAAATATTTTCCAGGATTGGCAATATCGGCTGGCACATCTGGATTAATAAAATAAGTTTCGTGTCTGAAATTTCCACTCACATACTCAGACTTATTTTTGCTGATATTTAATCTAAAATTTAATCCTTTGATGTATGGAATATCTGCACTTACAAAACCAGTTATTCTAGTACTTGTATATTTTTCTAGATTATCATCATATAAACCTTGACCATTTGCGCCCCAAAATGGATTAACTAAGTTCGCTAATGCTGGTGATTTATCTAGTATACCTTTCGCTTGGTCTTTCCATTTATACGCATATGGTGTACCTATTGTAGCCTGTGCAATATCAGGCGGTGTGCCAGAATAATCACGTGCTGAATAGTAAAAGTTTAATCCATAACTAAGCCAACTATTTATTTTTGCATCTATTTTAGCAGTTACATTATACTTTTTAAAATTGTCAAAAGCTAAAACGCCTTTTTGATCTAAATATCCACCGGAGATGTAATAATTAACGTTATCGGATTTTCCAGATACGCTCATACTTAAATCATTTAATGGCGCATACTGCGTAATCTCTTTTAACCAATCAATAGTTTGACCTGCATTATAGGCAATTAACTCTTTTGGATCAAGTACTTTTGCAATAGACAAATCGACTTGGCCAGATAATTGTCTATTGTCAGTACGCCATTTTAAAAAATCATCACCTTTGCGCATATCGGGCTTTCTTGTCCAATCTTGCACACCATAGTTATTATTAATGGTAATTACTGGCTTACCAGTTTTTCCACGTTTAGTAGTAACAATGATTACGCCGTTAGCAGCACGAGATCCATAAATTGCTGCAGCACTTGCGTCCATTAAAATATCAAATGAGGCAATATCTTGCGTATTAATTTCATTTAAACTACCTCCAAAAATCACACCATCTAATACAATTAACGGTGAGTTTGAAGCGGCTAATGAACGTTGTCCACGCACCAAAACACTTGGCGCACCTCCTGCTGATGCAACTGCGCCAACATTTACACCTGGAGTTCCTTGAATAGCTTGTAAAGGACTAACGTTAGTCATAGTAGAAATGGGTGTTCCTTCTAAACTAACTTTTCTTACAGCGCCAGTTAGGTCCTTTTTCTTTTGGGTACCATAACCAATAACAACTACTTCACCCAAATTTGGTGACTCTGCTTGTAGAACAACGCTAAGACTAGTTTTGCCTTTTGCACTTAATACTTTGCTTTCATATCCTGTAAAAGAAAAAGACAATGAAGCAGCTTCTGAAACTTGTATAGAAAATGATCCTTTTTCATTTGTGACTGTTCCGGTCTTTGAGCCCATAACAGATACACTCACATTTGATAATACATTACCAGAAGCGTCTTTAACAATTCCGTTTAGAACTTTATTTTGACCGAATGAATTTATTGAAATAAATAAATTCACTAGTACAAAAGTCATGTAGAAAAATCGAAAGAATTTTTCATTCAACCTTATAAATGACTTAGTGGGTTGTAGTGCCATAATTTGTAGGTTTGGTTTAATAAGCAATTTGAATTTTAG
>JBAXPJ010000035.1:0-29700 GCA_037132335.1 Sediminibacterium sp.
TATCAATAATTCGTCCTGCAATTACACATTAGCATCATTCTAGGTAGTAATTTGTAAAAATTGTGATTTCACAATCATTAAATTAATTTGTAATAATACTTTTATTTTATCTAAATGATAATAATAACATATTTCTAGATAACAAGTATACAAATTCAGTAACGGAACTTGATAATTGTTTAATGAAAAAAGTAACGAGTAATTAATTTTGAAGCAGACCTATAATTAAGTAATGGCAAAAGTTTTTTTGATTGACGACGATAACATAGTGATCTATCTAACCAAATTAGTGATCAATGAAAGTTTGCCTGATTTAGAAGTTGTTTCATTTGAATATGCAACAGAAGCTTTAGCAGTTTTACAAGAATTAGTAGAAAACAACCAAAACTTTCCTGAATATATTTTATTGGATATTAATATGCCAATGGTTGATGGTTGGGATTTTTTAGCGATTTACGAAAAATTACCTTGTGACAAACGTGCACAATGTAAACTAATGATGCATTCCTCTTCTCTTGATCCGGCAGAAGAAATTAAATCAAAATCTTATCAATGTGTTGCTGACTTTGTATCGAAGCCTATTAATACTGAGAATTTATCGACAGTATTTTCTTTACATCAATCTTTTCAAGAAGCACAATAAACAATTTTTTATTCGAGGTTTTTGATGATTTTATTTAGGTAAGTAATTTCTACACCCAAAAAAGAAGCCAGATGCTTTTGGCTAATCCTATCTAATATATTGGAGTGCGTTTTAGTTAAATAGAGATACCGATCTTCTGCAGACATGTGTCGAAGAAAGTTACACTGCGTTTGATATTCACAAAGATTTTGCATTAACTCATTAATAGCAAATAGTGCTAATTTATGATTACTCCTAATCAGTTTATAATACAATTCCTTTCTAATACTTAGCACTTCGCCATCTTCTAAAGCTTCAATGGTTTCTATACTTGGAATTTCTTTATGGAAACTATTAACAGACATAATAAAATCACCTTCTTTAACAAACCAGGTGTTCACTTCCTTACCCTCATCTGTTTTAAAAACTCTAAAAAAACCAGATTGAATATAAAAGATCTTATTATTTACATCCCCCTCTCTTAAAATACATTCGCCCTTTTTAATTTTTTTACTAAACAAAAAACTTACAAAAGTTTCAACTATGGAAAGTTCTGCTTTTCTAAAAAAGACCTCATTCCCTAAAAATTTGTCAAAAATATTCATTGGTAGTCTCTAATAATTAGTATTTGATAAATAAATTTAGTGAAAAAAGTTGACTTTAGTTTGGTAGAACATATGACCTAATATCTTCTGCAGATATTGTTTTACCAGATAATATAATTAATCGTTCAATCACATTACGTAACTCTCTAATATTTCCTGTCCAGTTATACGCTAATAAGGCTTCCATAGCCTTTTTGTCAATGGATTTAGGTAATTGTCTATACGCTGCAGCAATATCACTAAGAAATTGATCTACTAAAGCTGGAATATCAGTAAGTCTTTGATTTAATGAAGGAACATGTATTAAAATGACACCTAGTCGATGGTACAAATCAAGTCTAAATTTTTTGTCGGATACTTCAGCTAATAAGTCTTTATTGGTTGCTGCAATAACCCTAACATCTACTGCAATTTCCTTATCACCTCCTACCCTTGTTATTTTTCCTTCTTGTAAAGCGCGCAACACTTTTGCTTGTGCCGACAAACTCATGTCTCCAATTTCATCTAAAAACAACGTGCCTCCATTGGCTTGTTCAAACTTTCCAATTCTTTGTTTGATGGCAGATGTAAATGAACCTTTTTCATGGCCAAATAATTCGCTTTCTATTAATTCGCTAGGAATAGCCGCACAGTTCACTTCAACAATAGGTTTGTCTTTGCGAGTACTTTTTTCGTGTAACCAATGAGCCACTAATTCTTTTCCAGTTCCATTTTCGCCAGTAATTAGTACACGCGCATCTGTGGGCGCTACTTTTTCAATTGTATCCTTTATTTTTTGAATTGCCTCACTAGTTCCTATAATTTCTTGAACTTTTGATACTGTATTTTTTAGTCGTTTGGTTTCTTTAACTAGGCTGTTTTTATCAAGCGCATTTCTTATGGTTATTAATAACCGATTTAAATCTGGTGGTTTTGCAATATAATCATACGCGCCTTTTTTTACAGCATCTACAGCAGTTTCAATATTGCCATGACCACTAATCATTATGATTGGTGTTTCGGGTTTCAATAACATTGCAGCAGACAGAAATTCAATACCGTCTAGTTTGGGCATTTTAATATCACATAGAATCAAATCAAAATTTTGGTGCGTAAATTTCTCTAGCCCTTCTTTTCCATCGGCAGCTTCTGTTACCACAAATCCTTCGGTCCCTAAAATATCTTTCAACACATTTCTAATAGACCTTTCATCGTCAATGATTAATATCTCTGCCATATGCTGTTGTTTTTGCTAAGTTAATCTTTGTTGGAGTTAGTTAAATTTAATTGCCATCCCAAAATAAAAATTTCTTTTGGGAGCAGGGTTATAATACCTTTTACCTGCCGCATTTATATCATTACCCAAACTGTATAATTGGTTCAATGCATTATCTACCCCGCTAAAAAACTGAACCTTGGTTTTATTAAACAGGCAACTATACTGCAGCTTAAGTTGAACCAATTGATAGGCATCTGCAAATACATCATTGGCATCTGTTAATGGTATAGTTGAAATACAATTGATAGTTGTATTAAGCTCCCAATGTTTTTTAAATATAAAATCCATTCCAGTAGCCCATGAATTTTTGGGAACCCCTGTAATGGCATTACCTGTATAATTAATAGTTAATTGTTGGTAATTACTAAAATAATAAGGCTGAAAACTATAACTAGAATAACATTTAAATTGTTGTAAAAAATGCTGGCGATGTAATGGTGTATGGTATTGCAACATGGCTTCAAATCCTTGCTGAATAGTGCCTCCAGCATTAATAAAATATTCTGCACCAGCAGCATTGTTGCGTCGAACAATGGCATCTTGCAATGCAAAATGATAATAAGACAAATTAAATTGCAATTGATTATTTATTAAGAAGCCTTTTAACCCAAGCTCAATATTCCAACCTTTTTCTGGCAAAAGATTACTATAATAATTTCCATCAGATGGTCTTACTTCTGCTAATGAGGCTGGTGAGAAACCATATCCTGCAATAAAATATGTTGCAATATTTTTATTGATTTCATACAAAGCAGACACCCTTGGCGCTGGAACCCAATTAGTAGATTTAGGAATATACCTTGTTTGAATATCTGTTAAGCGTTTGTATAAATACTGTTGTTGGTTGATACTGATTCCAAAATTAAAATGCCATTTAAAAGCAATAACTGTTTGTAATTGCGAATATATTAGCCATTGATTAGCAAAAATATTATCCTTGAATTGTACGGTATCTGCAATGCCATTTTTATTGCCATAATCATCAATATTTGAATGATTGTTTAACCACTCAAAACCAGTAATCCATTGTAATGCACTAGTTATGGGATGCATTACCAATTGCATACCTGTTGATGTATTTGTTTCGTTTCTATACTCGTAATTTGTAATAAATGGATTTTCGAATCTGGTATTTTGAACCGAACTAAAAAGATTCAAATGCCAATTAGTTGCAAGTTTCCATTGATCTTGAATTCCTAAAAAACTTGTTTTGTTATAGATACCAGCTTGCTGTTGTATGGCACTTGGCAAACTCCCACTTGCTTGTCTTGAAAGCTGTGGGTTCAATAACATTTGCGCTAAATTGATACCTCCTGGTGTTTGGTAATACATATTGGTATACCAACTTAATAACTGGAATTGATGCGCATTCATTTTAAACGCTGCTTCATATTTGAAGCCCTGTTTTTTTAATGCAGATTGATCTCTATATCCTTGACTTTGCAAATAATTATGCGTTAAATTACTGCTGAAGTTTTTTGATTGATATTGCCAAGAAGCATTCTCTTGAATTAATCCAAATGAACCAGTATTCATTCCTACAGAAAAACTAGATGTAATGGTGCCTTTATATTTTAGTTGCGATTGCAATAGCACAACCCCTCCTGTTCCTGCGCCATACAGGCTCGATGCTGGCCCTTTAATTATTTCTGCTCCTGTAATTTGGCTTAAGTCAATTAAGTTCAAATAAGCATTACCAGTAGCATCCGAAATAGGTAGATTATTCCAATAGACCTTTACATTCCTAACACCAAAAGGAGACCTTAGCAAACTCCCTCTAATAGATAAACGATAACTACCTGGGGATCTTTCTTCTAAACGAATACCTGGCATGGTATTAAATACAGGAACAATGGAATTAGGCGCTGTGCGTAATATATCTGCTTGATTAATAGAAGACATAGCAATTGCCGCTTCTTTCCATTTAACTCGGGCATTAAAAGATTCAACTAATACATTTGGAATAGTATCTAATGCGGTAACAACAGAATCAACAGATTGTGCTTGTAACAAAGTTACTGATGTTGTAAAGCAAAAAATTAAAAAGAAAATCTTCACGTATTAAAATTAAATATCCCAAAGCAAGTTTTAAAAAAGAATTGCTTTGGGATATTATTTATTAAATAAGGCTTAATTAAGACCTATCTTATTTTTTTTGGGTAATTAGTTCTTTTACTAATTTAACCGTCCTTTCAATGTCTGGAATGGCTAATGCAGCCAAATTAGGTGCATAGTGCATTGGTGCATCAGCACTTGTTATGCGTCTGATTGGTGCATCTAAGTAATCAAATGCTTCTTTTTGAATACGATAAGTAATTTCTGATGATATTGAAGCGAATGGCCATTGTTCTTCCACAATTACCAAACGATTGGTTTTTTTAACACTCTCTACAATTGTTTCCCAATCTAGTGGACGTATGGTTCTCAAATCAATAACCTCAGCACTAATTCCTTCTTTTTCTAATTCTTCAGCTGCACCAAGCGCCACTTTCATCATTTTATTATAAGAAACGATGGTTACATCTCTTCCTTGTCTTTTTACATCGGCCTTTCCTAATGGAATATAGTATTCTTCGTCTGGGATATCGCATTTATCGCCATACATCACTTCGCTTTCCATGAAAATGATTGGATCTTCTTCGAAACGAATGGCTTGTTTTAATAATCCTTTAGCATCATACCCATTAGAAGGAGATACGACTTTCAATCCTGGTATATTGGCATAATAGCTTTCAAATGCAGTTGAGTGCTGCGCACCTAATTGACCTGCACTACCATTTGGTCCTCTAAAAACAATAGGGCAACCAATTTGTCCACCACTCATGGCCAACATTTTAGAAGCTGTATTTAAGATTTGGTCCATTGGTAAAACCGCAAAGTTCCATGTCATGAATTCTACAATTGGTCTTAACCCATTTTGGGCAGCCCCAACAGCTAATGCAGTAAAACCTAGTTCTGCAATAGGAGTATCAATTACACGTTTTGCCCCAAATTCAGCCAACATACCTTGGCTCACTTTATAAGCACCATTGTATTCTGCTACTTCTTCTCCCATTAAAAAAACTCGGTCATCTCTTCTCATTTCTTCATTCATGGCTTCTCTTAAAGCCTCTCTGAAAGGTATTGAACGCATAAGTACTTTGAATTAAATGAGGAGCAAAAATAGAAGATTATCAAGTATAAAACCAAAAGAGTTATCACATATTCATAAAAAATCCCCTCCAATTGCTTGGAAGGGATTCAAAATATAAGGTTAGTTATTGGTTAAAACACATTCCAACCAAAACTCATATAATACAATCCACCAATTTGAGGATTACCAAAACCAGTACGATAGTATCTATTGAACATATTGGTTGCACCAATTTTAATCAAAGATTTAGTTTTTGGTAATTTCAAACTTAACATCGCATCAAATGTTTCGTATGCAGGTAAATCGCCAGTAGCAAAAGTACCTTCATAATGGAAAGCATCAATCCATCTGTAAGTTAAATTGAATCCTAAAAGATTTTTAGGTCCAAATCCTGAATTATTAAAAGCAATATTTCTACGAATCTTAGGTGTATTGAAATAAGGAATAAAACCAGACTCAACAGGTCCTATTTTATCACTATACATATTACCACTAACCGAGAAGTTCTTAGCCATTAAATATTCAACAGAAGCACCCCAACCACTAGTTGATACATCTGAAGTTTGATTCATTGAAACGCTGTATACATTTCTAGTTGTAGCTGAATTACCAGCTGAACCATCTGCATTTAAACCTAATAAACCTACCGGACCTAAAGGACCAGGTGTTGTGCTTGATTGAATAACACTTACACCACCAATAAAGTCTTTGTATTTAGCCCAATAAGCATAAATATCAACCAATAATCTTTTAGCAAATAAACCTTTGTATCCAACTTCAAAAGAAGTACTTGATTCTGGTTTAAATTCACCAAATTGTTGTGCTTTTAATAAACTTGCAGCAGAAATAATTCCAGGAATATTTCCTGTTGCAGCAGCAGCTTTAACAGCAGCACCATAACTTGTTACACTAGCTAAAGTGTAAGCTGGCATGGTATTAAATTTATAGTAATCTCTCAAAGCAGGTAAACCTCCTAATAATTTTCCTTGAGAAGTTTTTAAGTTGATCCACTGGTTTTGTGTTGTAGGGAAACGGTAAGCAGATTGATAAGACAAACGTAAGTTATGGTCTTTGGTTAATTTTACAACCGCTGAAGCCCTAGGTGTGAAATGACCAGCAAAGTTTTCATTTTTGTCATAACGACCAGAAACAGCTAATTTAACTAAATCACCAAATAATTTTTGTGATAATTGCGCATAGGCACCAGTTTCACTAATTTTAATAGGACCTGCAGTATCAGCAAAAATGGTTCCTTGAGAATTTAGTGAAAATTGTCTCCAGCTTGCACCAACTAATAAATCAGTACCAGTTTTACTTAAACCTAATTTTTCAGTTAGATTGTATTGACCTTCTAAAGAAGACATTTTTGTTCTATCCATAAACAAACCACCACCTTGTGAAATGGGTGTTTGTGCTATTTTTTGGAATAAAGGATTGTATAAAACAGATCCTGTAGGACGACCAGCATCAGCAACTGCACGAGCGCCATAATGTGCATCAGCAGTACTTAATCCTTGATCTGCATAAGTGATATAAGCAGCCATGTATTGCGGATACCAAGCGGCAGAACCTTTAACAGCTTCGTTGAATAAACGAGTTGTAGTAGTAGTTACGTATGAGTTACCAGAATTTTCAGTAGTTGTATATCCACGTAAATACCAATCTTTTGCTTTCAACTCTAATTTATACTGACCCATTTTGAAATCCTTAATTGAATAACGATCAGCACCTGTATAAACAGTAGAACCAGTACCCCAGATACCAGAGAATATCGCTTCAACTTTGTCACTCAATTTATAATTCAATGAACCAGAAAATTTAAAATTACTAGTAGTAGGATCAATCACATCTTTTTCACCATAACCTGTACGACTAACCAATTGGTTGTTAAACCAGTTACGTGCAGGAGACGCGCCAAAAATAATTGGAGATGCTCCACCAGCTACAAGTGCTCCACCACCAATACTAGTTAGGAATGTATTTAAATCCGATAACTTAGCATTCATATTACCTGCTAAAAAAGAATTTGCTGCACTCACAATTGCTGAAGGTAAAGTTGCCAATACAGAACCAGCAACGCCACTCATATTTAAATTTGTTTCATCACCATATAGATTAACACCATCGTAATTTGGATCAGAATATCTGCTACCAAATATTACATTTCCATTAGGAGTTGCAGTTGTTGCTACACGGTTGTAATTATCTGTTTGAGTTGAAATCCAATCTTGTGCTTGCATATAAGAAGCACCAATTTTATAGGCAAATCGATCATTTATTTTATCAGCAAAACGAACTGACCAATCATAATAAGGAGAAGCACCAGCACGTTGATAGTTATCAACATGGTTCATTCCTTGTTTGATTTGGAAACTCAATCCTTGGTATTTGAAAGGATTTTTGCTGTTAATTAAAACAGTACCATTCATTCCACCTGAACCATAAAGCGCAGAAGAAGCACCTGGTAATAATTCAACATTCTCAACGTCTAATTCTGTTAAACCAATAATGTTACCAACAGAAAAGTTCAAACCAGGAGCCTGATTATCCATTCCGTCTACAATTTGATTTAAACGTGTGTTACCACTAACATTAAAACCACGTGTACCAATACTCCTAAAAGTCATACTCGCATTAACCACATCTACCCCTTTAAGGTTAGTGATCATATCGTAAAAGTTAACTGCAGAAGTATTACGGATAGCACTTGTTCCAATGCGCTCAATAGATACTGGAGATTCCAAAATTCTTTCTGGAACTCTTGATGCTGCAACTACCACCTCATCACCTAAAGTGAAAGAGGCATCTAATTCAACATCTACTTTTTGATTACTATTTTTAACTACTACTTCTTTATTGGTAAAACCAACAGAAGAAATAACTAATGTAAAAGGTAGTTTTTGTACAGTTGTTAACTTGAATGCTCCCTTATCATCAGAGAAAGTACCAGTTGTACCTCCTTTAACAGTTACTGAAACAGCAGAAACTGCCTCTTTAGATTTGGCGTTTTTTACACTACCAGAAACTGTAGTTGATGTTTGGGCTAGGGTATTAAGCGTTAAGCCTAAACCCAAAATTACTAGCACGTAGTTCGTGAAGAATCTTCTCATAATAGCTAATTTTATATAGAACGTTTTGATAAAAGTAGCAATTGTTAATTTTCTACAAAAATTTAATTTGTCCACAAATGACTTTAAGGTGTTGAGAAAAACAAAGAATTACGCACATTTTATAAGATTTGGTGTCTATTTTTGCTTATGTCAAATTTTCAATTCCCCGGCCAAACGGCTATTTACAATGGAAAAGTAAGAGATGTGTACTCAATTCAGCCCAATTTATTGGTAATGGTGGCTAGTGACAGAATTTCTGCTTTCGATGTGATTTTACCCCGACCAATTCCTTTTAAAGGGCAAGTTTTAAACCAAATTGCCGAAATAATGCTAGACGCAACCCAAGATATTTGCCCAAATTGGCTTTTATCGGTGCCCGCGCCTACCGTTTCAATTGGCAAAAAATGTGTCCCATTTAAAATTGAAATGGTCGTTAGAGGCAATTTAGTTGGACATGCTTGGAGAACTTATGCTGGTGGATTAAGAGAATTATGTGGCGTTAGTTTACCTGAGGGTTTAAAAGAAAATGACTTTTTCCCTACACCTATTATTACACCATCTACAAAAGCAGATGCTGGACACGACGAAGATATCTCAAAAGAAAAAATAATTAGTACAGGTTTAGTAAGTGCAACTGACTGGCAAACACTTGAAAAATATGCTTTAGCACTTTTTGAAAGAGGAAAAGAAATTGCTAGTAGTCGTGGGTTGATATTGGCTGATACAAAATATGAGTTTGGAAAAATTGGAGATACTATTTATTTAATGGACGAAGTACATACACCAGATTCTTCTAGGTATTTTTATTTAGAAGGATTTGCTGAAAGACAAATTACTGGTGAAAAACAAAAACAGTTAAGCAAAGAGTTTGTACGCGAGTGGCTGATTGCCAATAATTTTATGGGAAAAGAAGGCCAAACAGTTCCTGAAATGAATGACGAATGGATTGACACTATTAGCAAAAGATATATTGAACTTTTTGAGAAAGTTAGTGGCAAACAATTTGAACCAGAAACATTGAGTGATGCTCAAATTGAAATAGCTGTTTCAAATAGTTTGAATAGTTTAAAAAACAATTAATTTCCTTTGTTGATTTGGAATTGAAACCATTGATGCTTCTATTCCAAACACCTCATTGATTATTGTAAGCGGAAGTTCTTCCATTATTTTGTGATCATAAATAACAGAACCTTCTTTCATAAATATTATTCTATCGGCATACTTTAATGCCAAATTTATATCGTGTAATACAGCTACAACAGCTGTTTGAGCATTTACAACTGATTTAGCGATAGCTAATAATTGTTGCTGGAATTTAACATCCAAATGCGAAACGGGCTCGTCTAACAATAAATATTTTTGTTCGTTTTTTTGCGTAAACATTTGCGCCAGCACTCTACTCATTTGCACTTTTTGCGCCTCTCCTCCGGATAAACTTTCATAAGAACGATTTGCAAATTTCAACACATCCATTAATTGCATAGTATCAGATACAATCGTTTCATCAAATACCGTTGGGGTAGATTCGTAAAATGGATACCTCCCCATCATGGCAATTTCTTTGGCCGTTAATGGAAACGAATATTGGTAATGTTGAGAAAGTACAGCTCTTTTTTGCGCAAGTTGTACTGCTGTGTAATTCGTTAAATCTATATTATCAAAGAGTATTTTTCCCTTACTTGGCTTCAATAAACCAGCCATTAATTTTAAAAGTGTTGATTTGCCTGCCCCATTTGCACCCATGATTACCAAAAATTCATTTGGCACAATTTGCAAATCGGTAGGATTCAACAACTGCTTTTTATTTATTGAATAGGAAGTTTGAAAAAAATTAATCATTCAACCCTCCTTTGATTAAAATGAATTTATTGGTTTTTAATAAAAGTATATACACAGGTGCCCCCACAATTGAAGTAATAATACCAATAGGAATTTCTGAAGGGGCTAAAAACAAACGCGCACCCATGTCTGCTAAGATTAATAAAATTGCACCTGAAATCATAGAAGCAGGTAATAATTTTTTATGATCACTTCCAACAAGCAAACGCATCACATGTGGCACAATCAAACCCATAAATCCTATGACTCCTACAAAAGAAGTTGCTACAGCCACCATTGCTGTATTAGCAATTAATATTTTTCTTTTAAATGAATTGGTGTTTACTCCTAAATAATACGCTTCTTCTTCTCCAAGCATCAATGCATTTAATTTTTTGGCATCCTTAAAAGAAATAAAAAAAACAATCAATGCCACAAATGAAACAATAAAAAATTGCAACCAATTTGCACCAGAAAATGTTCCCATATTCCAAAAACTAATACTTCTTGCCTGAGGGTCGCGTGCTAAATAACTCATAAAACCTGTGCCACTTAAAGCAATGGCATTGATTGCAATTCCAATAAGTAAAATAGTTGATACAGCAGTTTGTTTGGCATTCTTTGATAATTGATACACAATAAATGTGGTGGTTAAACCTCCTGCAAATGCAAATAAAGGAACCAATAAAGGGCCTACTAATGCTTGCGTCTCTGAACCAAAATATGCTGCAAAAACAAATACAAACGATGCCCCAAAAGCAGCCCCAGCACTAGTGCCTATTAAACCAGGCTCTACAATTGGGTTTCTAAAAAGGCCTTGCATTAATACACCTGATACAGAAAGTATTGCACCTGTAATGGCACATAATAAAACCCTTGGCAAACGTAATTGCAAAAAAACACTTTCCTCTATTGTACTTGATTGTTGGCCAGAAAAATAATGTTGTATGGCCAATAGCATATCATTTGGTTGAATAAGAACTGCACCAAATGCAATAGCAAATACAACTACCACTATTAAGAGCATGCACAAAAAAGGAAATAATATTTTATTATTTTTTAGCATCAGCCGATAATATTGGATGAAGTAATTTGATCAATTTTAAAATATTCTGCCCAGATCTAGGGCCAAAATAAACTAGATCATGTTCTTCAAAACGATAAATTTTATTATTCTTTGCTGCATTCGTTAATGATACACCAGGAACTGATTTAAATTTCTCTGCTGATCCCATTTTATCAAAGCCATAATCAGTTGCTATAATAATATCTGGATTGGCTTTTGCAATTGCTTCGGCACTTATTTGTTTAGCTCCTTTGGCATCGTAGTTGGCTGTTTTGCCAATTGCCGATACGATCATTTTATCGCCAGGTCCTTTTCTGCCACTCATTACAAAATATACATTGTTTGCCTGACCGTAATGAATAATCATCACAGTAGGTGTGTCTTTGATTTTAGCTTGTTCTATAGCAACTAATTTCATATCTGCATCTAATAATGCATTTAAAGAATCTGATTGTTTTTCTGCGCCAAAAAACTTACCCAAATCTGTCAATAGCAACTTGGCACTATCAAGCGTATTTGCGCCATTAAACGCTTTGATATTTAATTGTAGTTTTTCTAATTGTGGCAAAACTGAAGCAGGTCCTATATCATTACTATGAATAATAATATCAGGTTTCATAGACACAATGCCCTCTGGATTCAAGGCCCTATGATATCCTACAGTTGGTAATAATTTAGCACTATCAGGATAAGAACTTGTTAAATCACAAGCTACTATATCATGTCCCTTACCTAGGGCAAATAGCATTTCAGTAAGGTGTTTCGATACTGAAACAATTCTGATATCTTTTTTAGTGTCAAGTTCTTTTTTACTAAATCTACCACAACTAAAAAGACTAAAGGAAATCAATAAAACAATTCCTGATTTTTTCATATTAAAAGTTTAAAAGCGGAATTAAATAATTAACTCCGCTATAGAAAGTTAGAAACTATATTTCAAATTAACGCCACCATAAAAATTAGCAGTTGTAGGTGCTGGCAAATAAGCATCGGGCAATTGGTTAGCAAATACCATAAATGGATATTGCACAGTTGTTAAATTGCTGGCACCTAAGTAAATATCTACAAACATTTTACTAGATAATTTATTTTGATAGCCAATTTTTGCATTCAATAAATTATAACTAGTTGTTTTGTTTAATCCATCAGATGAAATAGGCATCGCATCTTTGTAGGAATAGGTGGCATTTCCATACATTCCAAAATTTGTTTTGAAATCTGTTCCAAAATTAAATATTAAGGGAGCTACACCTGCTACTGCTTTACCATCATAATTAGCCACAAGCGCAGATAGTCTATCGGCACTTAAACTTTGAAAACTATATCCAACATATTTAAAATTGCTTATAGCCAAATTGGCAAATGGCTGGATGGAACTGATACAATTAGTAGTAGAACTAAACGCATTGTATTTTATGGTAAGTTCCAACCCCTTATTATCTTGCTTTCCGCTATTGGCAATATAAGAATAAGCAGTAGTTGTAATAGAACCATTTAATGGCACAGCTATAGCCGTCATTTTATTGGCAAATTGTGTGCTAAATAATGCAAGTTGGTAAGATAGTTTGTCATTTAATACAATTCCTTTAGTACCAATTTCAAATTGGCTACCCATTTCTGGTTTCAAGTCTGTATTTAATTTTCCAGTTGCAGGAATAAAGAAATAAGAACTAACCGGTGCTTTATATCCTTTACTTAAAGACGCATACAATGATACTGATTTATTAAAAACTTTATTAATAGCCAAATGAGGCGATAGCATGGCATTATAACTAGTAGAAAATTTTGTAGGATTGGTATTAGCTGCTACATAAAATTTATCATTCAATTCAATGCGCATATTACTAGTGCCTAATCCTGCAGTGATGGAAAAATCTTTAGGCATTGATAATGTCCATTCTGTAAACAAAGAACTTGTTCCTGAAATAGTTGATTGGTTACTTTTCATTGACCCTATCATCCAATAAGCATTTGCATTTGCTGGATTGGCAACCATATTGTATCCAATAATTTGTGCATATTGTTGCTGCATTTCTATTCCAGAAATACTAGTTAGTGTATTACCATTTTTTAAAGAAAATTTCATATCAAGCGTACTGCGAAAACCATAATTAATAGGGCTTTTGTCGGTCCAACCGGCTGCTGAACTTGCATTGTTACTTACGCCAGATGCAAAAATAGTTGTTGTGTTTGTAAAGTGACTATTGAATTGATAGGCATGTGTTAAACCTGCCCTCATGCTAATAATTTCTGAATGCCCATTGCGTTTAATATAGTCTGGGTTACCTGAGTAATCTAAACTTTCGTACTGACCAATGGTGAGTTCTCCTCCCCTTTCATCATAACTATTACTATAGCCAAAATAACTTGAAATCGTTTGCTTATCATTAGGTTGAAATTCTGCAGCAATATTTAAAAAATCTTTATGAGAAGCAGTATGTACCATAAACCCATCAGACTTTTGTTTACCATAATTAACAATTACAGATGCATGTTCTGTGGCTGTTTGAAAATGTGTTGTATAACGTTGTAAACCATTACTTCCAACCATTAAATCTTGTCCAATAGAAGTTTTGCCTTTTTCTGGTTTAATTGTTTTTAAGTTCACTACTCCAGCAATTGCTAATCCATAAATAGTTCCTGCAGGCCCTTTGGTTATTTCAACATTTCCAATTGAATTAAAATCAATATCATCCATTAGTGTAATGCCTTCTGCATCTGTAATAGGAATACCATTTAAATAAACTTTAGAACCTTGGCCATCAAAATTACTGTTAATGCCATTGGTGCCACGTAAACCATTTCCATAACCCCTAATATTAAATTGCTGGCCAGAAGATACCGCCCTTCTTTGCATAGTAACACCAGCAATATTGGTATTAATGGCATCGTCTAAATACAAGCCTGTATTTCTATTTAATTCTGTTGAAACCAATTTGCCAATTGAAATAGGTTGCGATAAAATAGATTTATTTTGAGAAGAAGTAGCGGTAATTTCTACGTCTTCTAAATATTGATTTATTGGCTGTAAATTAATAACCAATTCATCGGTACAATTTTTTACTGATTGCAATACTGTTTCATAACCAATAAAAGAAATAGTAATAGCAGATATAGTTTTACAATCAATTGTAAAACTGCCGTCTTTTTTTGTGGTGGTACCTGATTTTGAATTTGCAAATTGAATAGATGCGCCAGCAAGTGGACTTTTTGATTTAGCATCTAGCACTTTTCCAGTTAAAGTATTTTGCGCATGTATATTGCTTAAGGTAAATAACCCTATAATTAAGTAGATGAACTTATTCATTTAAAATTATTTGTTGAATTAATTTAATAGATACAACATATAAATGTTGTAAAGTTTAAACATATCAACCCTGTGGAGGCGGACAAATTATTTCGGTAGAATAATTTGAAATTTTATTATTGGGGAATAAATTATATACTAAACTTTTTGGAGGATAAAGCTGTATATTATTCGACTTTACAATACAAAAATTTGAAAAATATTTTATAGAAAGATTGGATTTGTTTGTTTGTTTATTTTCGGTTTTGTGTATATCATTTATTTGTTGTTCTAATTGGTTTTCTGAATTATCCAACAAACAACAAATAGTAACCATTCCAGCTTGATGGTCAATTGTTACCACATCATAAAGCAAATTATGATACCTAAATTCAGTTCCTTCGTCTTCCCATGAAAAATTAGTATCATTAATTTGACCATTATTTGTTTTAATTTGAATTACAGTTCCATACTTGCTTGATTTATGCTGTTTTAAATAAGCTTTCATTTCTGTTTTTAAATTGGCTTGGTGCCAAGCATAAAACAAATGATAACCGCCTACATAAAGAAGCATGCAAATAAATAATAATATGGTTGAAAGTTTTTTCACTTAATAGATAACAAAATATAGTTAAACAAAGAAAATATCAGATGCAAATTTGATGAATGCGCTAAAAGCCATTTAATTCATCTAGCCTGGGCCTTAGCCGTTGTTTACTTTTATTAAAAATATGTTGGCCCTTATCAAAGCCTTGACGAATGGCAATTTGACGTTCTAATGGCAAATGAATGGTATCTGTACATTCTTGACTACAACATCCCTCATATTTATCTGCACAGGCTTTACATTGTATAAAAAGCAAATGGCAGCCATCATTAAAACAATTCGTATGCGAATCACAGGGCTGACCACATTGATGACAATTAGATATAATATCTTCAGTAATTCTTTCCCCTAGCCTATAATCAAATACAAAGTTTTTTCCAATGAATTTGGGTGCAATATTTAATTCTTTGGCTTGTTTGGCATAATTGATAATACCACCTTCTAAATGAAATACATTTTTAAATCCATTATGGAGCATAAAAGCACTTGCTTTCTCGCAACGTATTCCACCAGTACAATACATGATAATATTTTTATCCTCATTTCCTTTCATCATCTCTACTGCCATAGGCAATTGCTCTCTAAAGGTATCGGATGGAACTTCTATGGCGTTTTCAAAATGCCCCACTTCGTATTCATAGTGGTTACGCATATCAATTACTATGGTTTCTTTTTCAAGTAATAAATTATTCATTTGTGTAGCATTCACATATTTTCCTTTTTGATCCATACTAAAATTTGGATCTTCAATTCCGTCTGCCACAATCTTATCACGTACCTTAATTTTGAGTACCCAAAAACTTTTACCCTCGTCATCAACCGCTATATTTAAGCGTAGTCCTTTTAATGGTTCAATCGTTTCTAAATAATTTTTAAATAATTCAATATGATTGGAAGGCACACTAATTTGTGCATTGATACCTTCTTTAGCTATATAAATTCTACCAAAAACTTGAATTTGATTGAGTTGTTTGTACAAACTATCTCTAAACTCCTTTGGATTTTGAATAGGGAAATAAGCGTAAAAACTAATAGTAGTTCTTGGCGTTGTTTCTTGTAACATCCGCTGCTTTAGTTCATCATTAGACACACGGTTATGAAGTACCGACATAGTAGTTAATTTTAGACATCTTGACTTCAAAATGTTCCATTTATAATAATTGGAGCTACTTGCAGGGTAGCCAAAATTTCAGTGTGAAGTTATAAAATTCTATGTTTTAAATAAAATCAGTGATTTATCTATTAAAAAACGGTAATGTTAGTCTAACACCCGCTAGTTTATTTCCATTAGGAACAAATCCTTGTATAAAGTCTACCCGTATAACTTTTAAAATATTTTCAATCCCAAAATACGACTCTATATAATCACTTTCAGGGGCAAAATGCAATGCGTTAACCCCAGTAACAAAAAACCAGTTGTATTTTTTAAATACGGGGATTTTATTGGTTAACAATCCATTTAAATGGTATTCTATATGCGCAGATGCATTTAATTTATTGGTATTACTATATTGATAATAAGGTGCTAATTGAAAACTATTTAAAAAAGGCGTGGAAAGAAATAGTTGATTTCCTTGATAATGCTGATAGTCAGGAATAAAAACTTTGGTTGTATTTGAAAACCCACTTATTGTTACATTGTAATTTAAACGACCAGCTAGTTTTAAATTCAAATTATCATTGATACTAAAACGCCATTTAGTATAATGTACATCACTGCCCAATAAACCCTGAATACCTTTAGTAATAGTTAAACCAAAAATGGGATATTTAGAACCAATATTATTTTTTTGATTAGGTAATTCAATATACTTAGTACCTGGTCTCCAACTCATGCGAAGACTAATAATACTTGCTTTATTGGATAGCATATTGGAATTTGAAATTTCAGAAGGGAAATTAGGCGTATAAACCCTACTAGGATTGGATTTCCAAGATGGCAAATCAGGCAAATTATTTAAAGGCTGTCTATTTTGAAATTGAAAATCAACACCAAAAGAAATACCATTACCTAAGCCTGTATTGAAGCCAATTTTAAAAAATGCTGCTTCATATATTTTTAAGTAATTATAAGTATTTGCTAGCGTTACTATACTATTCAAAAAAGGAGTAACAGGCTGATCATTATTAAACTGAAAAACATTTTTACCACCAGAAATATTTACAGATTTTGGATAGCTTTTTCCAAAGTTGTAATTAATACCAAGGCATGTATTTAGATGGTTGTTTCCAAAACCATACCTGATTATTGGCGCAATACTGATTGACTGTCGGCCTAGATACCTTTTAATATAATTTGGTGTAAGGTTTAATACCCCTCCTTCAACCGTATTATAAAAGAAACTAGACAATAGTGAACGAAAATTGATTGACTCTTTTCGCTTTTGAACACTAATGGTTTTTCCTGTAAAAATAAAATTACTGAGTTTTAATTTGTTCCTTTTTCTGTCTAGTGAATCTAAATATTCTGGACTTTTTTGCACCTGCTCTAAACTATCTTTTTTTAAATAGTCGGTTCGTTCTTCTATTAAAAGTGGCAAAGGCCTTATACTATCCCAATAAGCCATTGATTTTTTGTTAGAACTATCTTCGAATTTTATAATGGTATTATTAAAGAACTTTTTTGAAAACTTTGGGTTGATATTAAACTGATCATATACTTGTAAAAAATTTCCGAAGAAATTGAACCCAAAAAACTTTCCTGAAGGATAAATCACCTGACTTTTTATAACCCAGTTCTTTTTGTCGATAGGTACATACAATTGCTCAATTACAAGCGTATCAACCAATTGCATTTGTTGTTCTTTCACTAATGTCAATTGTAAACTTTGAATGCGCCACTCGTTTTCTACAATTGTAATATAACCAGAAAATAGAGGCTCATATTTTCTTTTAGGAATTACTTTAATCCTACTAAACTCCTTTCCATTTTCAAAAAAAGAGCCTTCAAATTTATAGCGATAAAAATTAAGGGCACCACTAGCAATTGGAGAAATAAACCCACGTGGATTTAAACTTCTACCAATAGAAATGATGTTTTCATAAAAAGAAATAATTTGAGGATTACTAAATCCAAACCCATCACTTTTGCCACTAACTTTAGTAGAAATAACATCTATTTTTTTCTTATTAGGTTCTTCAAATGAATATTTGGCCACTGATTCAGATAAAAAAATCATTTTCCTTTTACTACTATCTCCGTCTTCAAAATCAACTGCTTTACCCATAAATTTTTTAGGATAGTCTCGTAGTTGTAATTGACCTTTTAAATACACATCACATTCAAATCTTTTAATTTCATTTAAATGGACTAACCTTTGTGCGATGGCATTACGAATAATTGCATAGGCTGGATCTTCACCACCAGATTGAACAATTACTTCTTTTAGATCGTACTGTTGCTCTTGCATTTCAAAGTCGAGCAACTGATCTGCTCCTAATATTTTTATTGACTTTTCAACAGATTGATAGCCTATATGCTTCACTATTAATATATAGGTTCCTGGTTCTAGATTAAGGGAATAAAAACCCTTGCTATTTGCGGTAGTACCTTTTGAATTGCCTTTTATAAGTACAGAAGTAAACGCTAAAACTTGGCCATTTTTTTGACGAATTGTTCCTGAAACAGTAGTTGCATGTAATGGCGTAATTGCCGTTAATACCAATAGTAAGAACAAGATTTTATTCATAAATTCAAATTCGTAAAAATGCAGCAGCAGTTGTTTCCACCCCCTACATTGTGTTGTTTTAAATTATCTATTAAAATTGAATGACAAATTTTAGGACGTCTTCCTCAAATTGCATCCAGCAGTTGCAGCAAGTCCACTAACCAATCCACCAATTAAACCTGTAATAAAAATTAGCAACCAATATGAGCCGCCTAATGGCAATAGGTGTGCTACTTTAGTGGATAGTATATGCTCATTGGCTGTATCTTTTATAACAGCTATTAGTACCCATAAAATTAATACCCCAATAAACCCAGCTAAAAAAGCAAGTATAGGTTTTTGGTGAATGGCCACTGCTACAACAAAAGAGGTAAATACAAATGACCACCAAGGTAAGATGGTAAATAATCCTATTGCAAATGCAAGAAAGCCAGTTAAAAAAATTGCTGTGGTGATTTTCATAAAAAGAGTTTAGCCATTAATAAATGTAATATGCCATTTAATTTTTTCGTGTTTTTCTGCGGCTTGTTTACTTAAAAATAATAAACGATAATAGATTCCTGCAGCCCAACTATCAATGAAATTATCGTAAAACCTACTGCCTGGATTTCCATTTTGTCCGCCCGGATAAATACCATACGCTTCAATTTCATCGGTTAAATGCACTATCATACGCCAACTTGGCCCATGTATATCTGTCGTTGCATTGATGCAATTTTTACCCCCACCAATTGATACATGTAAGCGACTCAATGCAGGGATTTTTAATAAATGATTTACCCGAGTGTCTTTAACATCGGCCCAATTTAATTTATCGGCTTTTTCTAATTGCTGCAAATGTGCAGCTGCTTTTTTTACCGCTAAAAGAATATCGTCTTGAATGGTTTCTACTTTATTTTTTGTATTGATATTATCGGCAAATGCATAAACACTGTCTCTCAATAAACTTTGTAAAAGTGTTGCCTCGTCTGGCCAAGAGATTGGTTGTTTGGCTTTTTGAAAATCGTCTTGAAAAACTTCTTGCGATAAACTATCCCATATAGCATTAAAAATGGTAGCACCTTGTTCGGCTATATCTTGTTTCAAATTCCATTTTTTTAGTATCGACACATACCTTTGTTCATTAACATTTAATAATTTTTCGTCGATGTATTTTAATAGTACTGGCCTTGCCATTTCTGCAAAAACATTATAATTATCCATTTGCATTTGCTGCATATCTTTTGCAGTAATACCATTCATTACAGCTAGTTTTCTATTAATAATAATACCTCTAAACAAAGGAAAATTAGTTGCTGCACCTAAATAATAAGGATAGGTTGAATCGGTAGGCATTTGGTTGGCGCTACTTACAAAAGCTCTTGCCGGATTAACAATCATTGGATTTTCATTATTGGGTATAATACCTTGCCAATCGTAACTACTATCAGTTCCTGGCATAATAAAATCACCCTGACGTTTCCATCTTGCTATAAACGCACCTTGTTGCTTAATAGCTATATCGCCTGATTTTGATGCAAAAACAAAATTTTGACCTGGGCATGTCCAAGTATCAATTGCATTTTGATAATCAGTTATATTTTTTGCTAGATTCAATTGGTAAAAAGTTTGCAACCCATTACCCGCTGTATTTGCAGTCCATTTAATGGCTAAGTATTTTCCTTCTGTACTAGCATTTTTAAAGGATCGATCATACATCACTGGACCAAAATTTGTTACAGCAATTAACTCTTCTAAATTTGGTTTGCCTTTTATTTTAATCGTTTCAATTCTATGAGTTGCTTTTTTCCATTCGCCATTATACCAGTACTCATCCATGGTGGAATCCTTAAACTTAATATCGTAATAATCTATTACATCTCTAGTGGCATTTGTTACACCCCAAGCAATACTATCGTTAAATCCAATAATTACTGCTGGAGAGCCTGGAAAGCTTGCTCCATATGTATTGTGTGTTGGCGTATTAATTTGAACTTCATACCATAAAGAAGGCAGGTTCAATCCTAAATGCGGATCATTACACAAGATTGGTTTTCCTGATGCTGTTTTTGATCCAGCAACAGCCCAGTTATTACTGCCATTGTTTTTATTAGGAATCAATGGTGCAATTGCTTCGCTTGAATTATTTGTTTTATTCAAATAAATAGAATCTATATCCTTTGGAATGATAGGATTTAAAGATGGTTTAGCAAATATTGTTGACTTAGGAATGATAGGATCTAAAGAGTCTTGAATATTGGGAAATAATTTTTCAAATGCCTCATATCCCAAATAGTTTTTGGTATTGGTCATTTTTAAATCAGTTGTAGCACCTCTGGCGGTTAAATCATAAGACATAAACATCAAAAACAAATAGGTTTTTACGGGTGTCCATTGTTCGGGTTGATAATCTAATAATTTATATTCAAATGGAATTTGCTCGGGCTTTAGTGTTTTAATATAAGCATTCACACCATCGGCATATGCATCAACAGTGGCTTTCATTAATGGATCTTTATTCATTCGCTCCATAGTTTGCTCTGCGCCATACACCATTCCTATTCGTCTAAAAAAACGATCTATTGGTAATCGCTCCTCTCCTAGAATTTCGCTGAGTCTTCCACCAGCTACATAAGTTTGAAATTCCATTTGCCACAAACGAAATTTAGCATGTAAAAATCCTTGAACATAATAAGCGTCTAAATCATTTTCAGCATAAATATGCGGCACCAAACGCTCATCTATAAAAACATCCACTTTGCTCTTAATTCCTTTGATATTTAAATTTTCTGAGTATGATTGGTTGGTTGCTTCTGCATTCTGCCAGAAACCTTGTTGTGGCGACAGAAAATAGCCTAATCGAGGTGATTTGGACCCGCCTAATGGTAATTGTGTATTTAACCCTATTACTAAAGCAGCTGTTGCTATGCTAGAAAGCAAGAATGGTACTATTCTCATAACGTTCAATTGTATGATTAAAAATAGTTATTTTTTGGTTGCAGCATTCAGATAAATGCTAATTAATCAATTGACATAGAAAACAATGTAATTGATTATATTTGACAATGGCCATTACAGGAAATAAAGACCCCCTACACGGTAAAACGCTCGAAGCAATTGTTAGTTTTTTAGCCAACCATTATGGATGGGAAGAATTGGGCAAACGCATACAGATTAAGTGTTTTACTGATAATCCTAGTATTCAATCTAGTTTGAAATTTCTACGTAAAACCCAATGGGCCAGAACCAAAGTAGAACAATTGTATATTGATAGTTACCAAAACATCACTACTATTTAGCCACTACAATTTTATATTTAGTTCCTTTTATTTTCTGGTCTTGTACCAAATTAAGTAGTCCATTTACTTTGTGCTTTTTCACAGCAACAAATGCGTTAAAATCTTTAACCACAATTAAGCCAATATCGTCTTTCTCTAATTTTCCTTTTTGTGCAAGGAAACCTACTATATCTACTTTATTCAATTTATCTTTCTTTCCTCCATTAATATAAATAGTGGTATAGCTAGCAGTTTTAGGAGGTTTAAGGTGATGGGGCAACTCTAATGGCGTTAGTTGTTCCCGAATATAATAAGGCATTGGCTCTGTTGCATGCATTAATAAATACGCGGTTCCTGTTGCGTGCATTCTTGCCGTACGTCCATTTCTATGTGTAAATTCTGCTTCGGTAGAAGGAAGGTGATAATGTATAACGTGCTTGATTTCTGGAATATCTAATCCGCGTGCGGCTAAATCAGTAGCCACTAAAAAAAGAACCGAACCATTTCTAAACTGAATTAAGGTTTGTTCTCTTTGCATTTGTTCCATTCCACCATGAAATGCGGCATTTGGTATTCCTTTTTGTTGCAATAGTTGAGAAGTACGTTCAACAGCATCTCTGTGATTGCAAAAAATTAGCGTAGGCTCTGCACCTATATAACTAAGTAATTGAACCAATCGATCTACTTTGTCTTTGTCTTCAGAAATAACCAATTGTAAACTTAAATTTTCATCGGCATCTATTGGATCAATAAAATCCAATACTTGTAAATGCATAACACCAGTAAATTCAGGCACTTGAATTGCTGCTGTTGCTGATACCAATACCCTTTTGGATAATGCTGGCAGCGCTTCAATTACAAAACGCATCTCTTCTTCAAAACCTAAAGCAAGAGATTTATCAAACTCATCTAGCACGAGCGTTTTGATTGAATTGAGTGATAGTGTCTCTCTCCTAAAATGGTCTCCAATTCTACCTGGTGTTCCTATAAGTAGTGCAGGTGGTTCGATTAAATTTTGAATTTCAGTTTGCATATCGTGCCCACCATAACAACAACTCACTTTAAATCCGGTTGACATTTTTTTCCAAACCTGTTCAATTTGTATGGCTAATTCTCTAGATGGTGTAAGTATTAAACACTGTACTTGATTCGACTCTTTGTTTAATAATTCTAGTACTGCTAATAAAAAAGCAAGTGTTTTTCCAGAACCTGTTGGAGACAATAATAGAATATCTTTTTCATTTAGAATGACTTTATTAGCCTTCTCTTGCATCTTATTTAACGCGGGAATCGACAGATTCAATAGTATGTCCGCTAACCTTTTCTCATTCAATTGCATACGCAAAGATACAAAATTGTTGTTGGCCTTAGGTCTACAAACTAAGAACTGATTTCTTTAAACGCAAAATCTAATTGATATTTGCAACTTTACGCAACTAAATGGAACTATCTACACATACAAAAAACATTCTTGGCTTACAATTGCCTACCGATCCTAGATGGGTTGATTTGGCTAGTATTTCAATTGAAGCCATTTTAACCGATCATGCTTATTGCGAGCAGAAGGCAGCACTTACCTGTATTTCATATATTCAACGATATTCCGATAAAGATTTATTGGTGGATTCTTTGGCGCCAATTGTTACCGAAGAATGGGGGCATTTTAGAATGGTTGTACAAGAACTACGAAAAAGAGGTCATTCTTTAGGGAAACAGCGTAGAGACGAATATGTAAATCGTTTATTGGATTTTCAAAAAAAAGGCGGCAGAATTGAAGATCGTTTTTTAGACCAAATGCTTACAATGGCTTTAGTTGAAGCAAGAAGTTGCGAAAGGTTTAAAAGACTGAGTGAAGGATTAGAAGATGAATACCTGCGTAATTTTTACAGAAAATTTATGGAAAGTGAAGCCGGCCACTACACCCTATTTATCAATTTAGCCGACCATTATATGGATAAACAATTGGTTCGTCAAAGATGGAAAGAATGGTTAGAGTTTGAAGCAGGTGTGATGGATGAAATGGCCTTACGCGGAGACAGAATTCACTAACCAATTATTTTACACCACTGGTAAAATAGGCTATTTCTTTATTTAAATCTAAATAAGGATGCTGCTCCAATAGTTGTGTTGTTTTCAATAAATATAATTCTAGGAATTTATTGTGCGCTGCTGATTGTTCATTAAATGGCTTGTGTTGAAAGGCTAAATTAATATCAGCAATTTCTTTCATTAATAATTGCGTGTGTTCATCAATGCAAGCAGCAATTAATTTCTCCCATACATATTGTGTGGCTTGATAATTAGGATGCACCAAATCTTCGGCATAAAAACGATAATCCCTTAAATCGTCTAGTACAATTTCGTAAGCCGGAAAATAATACAAATGATTAAATTGATCTACTAGTTCATGTACCGATTGAATAAGTACAGCTTTACTCCTATTGTTTTCAATTACCCCTTCGCGCAAATGCCTAACAGGGCTGATAGTGAATATGATTTTTAAGGAAGGATTGATTTTTTTTAACTCTAAAATTAGTTTTTCAAAAATTGAAACAGTTTCATTAACTGTCATTAATTTTTTCGAAAACCAATCAGCAGGCGCTTTATGATTATTTGCTGCAACTGCTTGTAGCGAAGTATTTGAAGCCTTTTCGGTTAACAAATACACCCATGCAGAGCCAAGTGTAATCATTAAATAATCGGCCGATTTTAAATACGCATTAGCTTGTTTTATTGATGTATTTATTTTTTGTAAACTCTCTTCGATAGTTATACCAGAAAATCGACTATGGTGCTTCCAACTATGCCATGCATCATTTAAAAAAAATAAATCAGCTGCTTTAAATTCTTTAGGATTAATATAAGATTCAATTGCTTCAACAACACTTACAGGATTAAATAAAATACCATTCGGATTTTCTAGTACCTGAAATTTATGTTTGCGAAATTTTTCTCCAATATTTTCTGTAAAACAAGATCCCATCAAAAACAATTGGTGTTGTTGATGAATAGGCGTGTTGATTTTTTTTATATCGAAAGATGCGTGGAATTTCATGATGGCATACGTTGCTTCATTGCTTCATATAAAACAATTCCTGTAGCTACCGAAACATTGAATGAATCGAATTTGCCAACCATTGGAATTTTAAAGAATTGGTCAGCAGCTTTGGCTAAATAAGGTTGAACACCTCTTCCTTCATCACCCATAATAACACAACATGGTTCGTTTAAAACTAGGTCTGCTAAATTTTTATCGGCACGCATTTCACTAGTAAATACTTGTATGCCATTTAAATGCAAGGTATCGACTGCTTTCAACAAACTATTTACCCTGCAAACATGTATTAATTCTAAAGCACCTGCACTACTTTTCATTGCTTCTTCATTCAATGCCCCAACTCCTTTATCTGGAATAATAATAGCATGAGCACCACTACAAACAGCAGAACGTGCAATGCCACCAATGTTTCGAACATCTGTAATTCCATCCAACATAATGAATAAAGGAATCTCTCCATTAGACACTACATGGTCTATCACTTGTTGCAAATCCATATACGCTACCCTTGCCACTAAAGCCATCACACCTTGGTGATTTGCTTTTGACATGCCATTCAATTTTTCAATAGGCACTTGTTGTATAGGGATATTATTTTCACGCGCCAATTGACGTATGGTATGAATATTTTCACCCTCTACATTTTTTTGAAACAATATTTTATCAATTGTTTTTCCGGCACGTATCGCTTCAATTAAGGGTTGTCGACCTATAATGAGAGAATCTTGTTTTACAGACATAATTTGTTTATTTTATAAAATGACCGTCTAAGATCATTAATTGTATTTTTAATATAGTTGCAATACTAATAGCATCGGTGATTTCACCATTTTGAACCATTTCATACACTGTAGCAAAAGGTAATCTCTTTACCTGCAGCTGTTCAGTTTCTTCTGGCATTGCATCATATTGCGTTAAATCGGTTGCAAGATAAACGATTGCCAACTCATCGCTCACAGAATTCGATAAATGCATTTTAAGCAATGGTTCCCATTTTTGAGCAACTAGCCCTGTTTCTTCTAATAATTCTCTTTTAGCACCCTCTAATGGATCTGTGCCAACCAATGCGCCTCCTTCAGGCAATTCCCAACTATATGCATCAACCGTAAACCTAAATTGACCTACTAAATAGGTATTCATTTGATCATCTAATACCATCACACCAATAGCGGTATTCTTGTAATGAACTTTGCCATAAATACCTTCACCTCCACCAGGATTAATTACATCAAACTCTGTTAAACGAATCCAAGGATTGTTGTAAATACGTTTTTGACCTAATATTTTCCAAGGGTTTTGCTCCATATTATATTTTTATCAGTAATATATTCTACCCAAAAATAAAAAACCTCTGCTCAAATGGCAGAGGTTTTTTGAATATGCTTTAAAAAGTTTATTTGATGCCAAAAGCAACTTTCACTTTTTTAACGTAATCTAATTTTTCCCAGGTAAATAGCTCCACTTTTACAGTTTTTACTTTTCCTGAAGGATCTTTAAATTCTTTGTAAACGATTTCGTTTTTACGACCCATATGGCCATAAGCTGCGGTTTCGCTATACATTGGCGTACGTAATTTTAAACGTTGCTCAATAAAGTAAGGACGCATATCAAAAATACCTTGAACCAATTTTCCAATTTGCCCGTCGGTCATTTTTACTTTTGCAGTTCCAAAAGTTTTTACATTAATAGAGGTAGGTTTTGCTACACCAATTGCATAAGAAACTTGTACCAATACTTCATCTGCAACACCTGCTGCAACTAGGTTCTTGGCAATATGACGTGTTGCATATGCTGCAGAACGGTCTACTTTACTAGGATCTTTACCAGAGAATGCACCACCACCGTGTGCACCTTTTCCACCATAAGTATCTACAATAATTTTTCTGCCAGTTAAGCCAGTATCACCATGTGGTCCACCAATTACAAACTTACCAGTTGGATTAATATGATACTTAATATCGGCATTAAATAATTTAGCGTATTTCTTGTATTTTTTCTTAACTCTTGGAATTAAGATATTGATGATATCTTCTTTAATTTTAGCCAACATTTTAGCTTCAGAATCAAAGTCATCGTGCTGTGTAGAAACAACAATTGCATCAATACGAACAGGTTTGTTATTGTCATCGTATTCTAAAGTAACTTGACTTTTTGCATCTGGGCGTAAATAAGTAATATGCTTATTCTCGCGACGCATAGCAGCCAATTCAATTAAAATTTTGTGTGCAATATCTAAAGCCAATGGCATGTAATCATCCGTTTCGTTGGTTGCATAACCAAACATCATTCCCTGATCACCAGCACCTTGTTCTTCTTTTTTCTTTTTATCTACACCTTGATTAATATCTGCAGACTGTTCGTGAATAGCCGATAAAATACCACAGCTATTTGCTTCAAACATATATTCACTTTTGGTATATCCAATTTTACGGATAACACCACGTGCAATTTCTTGAACGTCTAAATAAGCCTTAGATTTTACTTCTCCAGCTAGAATTACCTGGCCGGTAGTAACTAGGGTTTCACAAGCCACTTTTGATTGTGGATCGAATGCTAAAAAATTATCGATAAGTGCATCAGAAATCTGATCAGCAACTTTGTCTGGATGTCCTTCAGAAACACTCTCAGAAGTAAACAAATAAGGCATGAGATTATTTTTTTGATTTTATGATCGCAAATATATACTAATCAGTTAAGTATTTAAATTTTTGAATATACAATTCTTAAACGCATTCTGAATCTTGTATGCGTTCCGCCACCTAGTCTTACCCTTCCATTTCCTACATCGTTTCCAACGCCTGGAGATAAATAAGTGATTTGTTTATACGCTTGATTAGGATAAACATTACTATAATATAATGAGTCATTTGAAGGAGCAGTAAGAATCATATTAAAAGCAGTGTCTTTTCTGGTAACAATCCCTTGAACATAACGGCTTACATTAAACCAATAGGCTCCCACTCTATTATATCCCATAATTGATTTATAACCAATAAATCCACCAAAATCAGTAATATTTGGTCCATTAGTCATATCATAAACATAATCATTGGGAATATTTGATTTATGCTTATTTAAACTATCATACATGCTTAATAATAAATATCTAGGAGGAGTGAGTTGACTTTCTAACACTAAACGTGCATCATCTGGAACCTGTTCTGCAATTAATTCTGCCCTATGAATAATGCGGTTAGTTAAATTTTGTAACCCTGGTACTTTAATACGAACACCAGTTCCAGGTTGTGATTGTATGTATAATAAAGAGTCGGATTTTGGCGTAGCTGATAAATGCTTAACTACTTCAGATCCTGTTCTATCTCTTAGAATTATATTTGCATTGGCCGATGTAGAGGAGTTGAATTTCAAGTAAGTAACAAGTGTATCTCTAACAGTTGCACCAGTAGTTGCCGTATTGTAATAAAGCGCTAACTTGGTATTTGTATCTGCTAAATTTATATTTACTAACACATTTGCAGGTGCAATAGCATCAGGTATTACAGCAAGGCCAGCAAAATAAGTAAGGAATAATGAATCTGATTTATATGCATTACTAGAATCGTAATCTAAAATCATTCGTTTAGCAAAACTGCTATTTAACTTGATTCTAATTTGACTAGTTGCTGCTTCAAATCTATTAATTACAGAGTCTCCAAGTCTACGAATATCAACCGTTTTTGTAGGTCCTAATGGAGTTGGATAATATTCAAGAGGTGAAACTGTAGGATAATTAGCCGGATAACTTAAAAAAGGATCCATTTTAGTTTTCATCTCATAAACATTCAACTTCAATGGTTGTGTTGAATCTCCATAACTACCGTGGTAACTTAAAATTAAAACAGCTGAATCTATTTTAATACTATCTCTTGAACCTTGTGTTGCAAATGGATAAGATCCAGCACCAACTTGAAAAAACAATTTACCCGTGGTCTTTCCAAAAATAGGATCATTTGTAATGGCTCCTAATACATGGTTATCGGATTTGTACACTCTAACGGTGTCAAAATCTTCATAAGAATCAGTGATAACAGAAAAAGTGGTATCAAAGGTATTAACACCATCAACTGCTGGAATTAATCCAGATCCAATATCAGTTGTTGAAACGCGAGTACAGCTTTGAGAAAAAACTAGCATCACTATAGCCAATACCAATATCCTACGCATTGTAAAAAATGAATCCATTAGTTAAAAATTACTTGCCCGCAAGGTCGT
>JBAXPJ010000036.1:0-28474 GCA_037132335.1 Sediminibacterium sp.
GATTGTTGGTATTCCTTAGTTGTAGGAATGGTCATTGCTTGGGCTAATTCGAGTTGTCCAATATTTGCAGGAATTTTTCCAGTGCTAGGGTCTTTTAATAAATCATATTCATACTCCAAGCGAGCCCTTGTCATTTCGGCCTTTTGCGCTGGCGTTTCATTTTCTATTTGCTCTTGCAAGGCTTCGAATTTTTCATGCTCAATGGGTAATAATTGCTTTTGAAAAATGATACCAGCAATTGCTGTTATCACTAAAGTCAATAAAAGATATTTTTTCATCCACTCTATTTTTTATACTCTAAGATAAAGATTAGTTGATATAACTAAATGATATTGAAATACTAAGATAAGATATTTGGGTATGATTAATCTAGCCATAGTTGCTATAAAAAACAATAGGCTGTATCAAATAATTGATACAGCCTATTGTTAAAGCGCGTAAAGCGCCGCTATTTTTCAATTATAATTTTCTGTAAATAAGTTTTGCTATTGTGTTGAATTTTTAACACATAAAAATCAGCACTTGCATTGCTCAAATCAACTACTTGGTCGTACTTACCTAAAAAGCCAGGCACATTTTGCGAAAATACTTTTTGGCCTTTAGCGTTTAATATTTCTACAGACAAGTCTTTCTTAACTGTCATTTCAAAATTTATTCTAAAACGACCTTTGCTTGGGTTTGGATAAGTAGTTAGTTTTATTTCTCTAGCTAAAACATCCGCCAAGGCTGTTACAACATAATTAATAGTGTTTGAAATTTTCGTACAACCCGATACATCAATGGTAACCGTTTTATACGCACCATTTCTAGTAGGTTTATAACTAGCATTTATTGCACCTACAATTAAGCTGTCATTCACATACCATTGGTTTCTAGTGCTAATAGAACTAACCAAAGAATCGGCCACTTGTGTTACAACAGGCGTAGGTGTTATAGTAGCTACTACCGCGGTTCTATTGCTTACACAACCAATCGTATTAACACGCATATCATAAAAGAAGTAATAAAAATTTTGATAGGCATTCGGACTAGCCGTTGTTGTAGCATAGTTATTCGTAATAGACATTACATTCGGTAAACTAAAAGGATAAGGATTAGTAGTAATGTTATTGTTTCTATAAATGGATGCACCATTCATACAATTCACCATAATCATATGGTCACCCGCAGTTGGTACTGATAAATTCAATTGAAAAACAGCACCCGTGTCGGACGCATTTAATCCAATATTATTACTAGCATTATTGGCGCTAGGGTATACAACAGAAGAGGTTGACTGCACATTCAGTGTAACCCTAGAAAGCGGACGATAGCTAAAAGAAAGTCCATCTGCACTGTATCCTAAAAAGTCAGATACAACAAATTCTATTTGACCAGGCGATCCAATATACATTCTAGCAGATTCAATATTTAGGGGAACAGTATTTGAAAAATTTACCCAAGATCCAAGACCGGCATTGGCATTATAACCACCACCTGCACCAGGGAAAACCATTTTAGTTAATGGCCCAATACTTCCTTTAAATTCAGAGCCTACATAGAAAGTATTATTGGTTGGAATCGTACTACTATTTACAATACTACCATAGGCAAATGGAGTAATAATTGTAGGGCTATTGTACCAGAAATAATTAGAACCCGTTACAGGAGCAGTAACTGATAAAGTTGCTTGACCGTTACAAATCGTTCCTGTTGCAGCGGGTCCTGCAGGGGTTGCTGGAATAGATACAACAGTGATGTTATCGTTGTTAGTAGTGATTTGGTCACCTACAGCACTTACATTAGTTGTAATGGTATAATTAGTGCCTGGTGCTGTAACAAATGGTGTAGGAAAACTAAAAGTAGTGCTACTCAATGCAGCGATTGTACCACTATAAGTAGTACTGAAACTTGCAATAGTTGTGGTGCCGTTTTTAACTACAGCAGTTACAGGAACATTTGTTTTAGCAGTGGTGCCATTATTTTTTAAACTGATGGTAATAAATTGGTTGTCAGTTGCGCAGTTTCCAGAAACTGGTGCTAAAAGATTATCAATACTTAAATCGTTAGATGGAGGTGCAATGCGCAAACGAAAATCTTCGGTTTCTCCTTTTAAATAAGTACTACTACTGCATGGGCCAATGTCTGCAATATTGCTGGTTTCTTGCACAATAATGCGCATCAAACAAATATTGCCAACTGTTAGTCCACTAGGTGTTGTAATGTTTGTAGTATAAGAACCAGTAGCGCTACTAATTACATTACTCTGTGCTGCTTTTTCTGTGGTTTCAAAAATACCATTGTTATTATAATCTATATAAACAGTAACAATTCTTGGATTGGCAGATGCATCGCAAGTACCAGTTAAAACGGTAATAGGAATTATTTGTGCCGATTCTATATCAGCAACAATATTTGTATTATTTGTATAACTAGTGCATCCCGTAGGATTTTTATATCGAATCGTACTGAATGCTACGCTATCAATTCTAGCACCAGCAGTAGACGTTGGCGCAGAACTACAATAAGTTGTTCCTCCAACACCACTTACTAATAAAGAGTAAGCTTGTTGTCCTCTCGCTAAAGTTCCTTTATGAGAAACAGTAATGGTATATGTTTGGCCTGGTATAGTGCTATCAACAGAAATTTTTTCAACATTGTCAATCGTGTTGTCGCCCTTTGTAGCTGCTGCATTGGGGCTATTAGGGTCCAATATCCATGGTTGATAAGTGCTCGATCCTTTTGTAATAACAATATCTAAATCGTTCACTAATTTTTTGGCAGGATTGTTTAACACATTAATGGTTTCAACAGTTCCTTTAATATCGGTCCAACAAATGGTAGCAGTTAAAGCACCGTTCCCAGAAGCAACAACTGTTTTTGTAAAAGTTTGACCATTGAGTAAATTATTTTCGTAAATCAAATGGTTACTGGTGCTTGCATTGTTAGAAGGAAGGGCAGCAGTCATAGCAGCTGCAGCGTTTTCAACGTTTAATACACCCCAGCCAAACATGTAATCGGGGCCATCATAATAACCTGCTTCATCGGCAGTATGAATAGCCAATCCTTTTAATGTAGCTGAACGCATAAAAGTGCTTGGCTTTAGTTTAGACCAGTATTCTTGTAATAACAATAAAGAACCAGTTGCATTTGGAGTAGCCATTGATGTACCATTATAACTAGCGTAACTAGTATTAGAGGTAGCAATAGAAGATAAAACCCCAACACCATCAGCTACTAAATCTGGTTTAATTCTTCCGTCATCGGTTGGTCCGAAACTACTAAAGTCACTAATTACAGGATCTTCTTTTCTATTATACCCACCCGGCAATCCACTAATTGCACCTATCGTTAAAATATTTTTTGCATTGGCATCCCAAGGAATAGTGCCATAAGAATCGTTACTACTAATACCTGCTGGACGATTTCCTGCAGAGGTCATTTGATTTGAACTATTGTATCGGAAATAAGGAGAGCCAACAGCAGGGCCTGTTTCAGTTCTATTATTGCCTGCTGCTTTTACAATTAAATAATTTGGTGCGTTGTATGCTATAGAATCAAGCATCATTGCATCGTTACTATAATAGCCAAATTTATAGTCTTCATTATCGGTTGATTTTCCGTTGAATTCCCATCTGGCTGAATTTGAATTGTAATTCCATCCAGATATAATTCCATAAGAATGGTTCGATAAAATCATGTTTGGTGCTTCGCCTAACATTTCAGAAATATCATTGCTATAATCGTAGGCAATTAAATTTTGTAAGCCAAAAGCCATTCCTTTTGCAAGTGGATTTGCGCCAGACGCCATCATGGTTCCCGCAACATGCGTTGAGTGATCGGAGAAAGCAGCAACAAGGTCTTTCTGTAAAACCCTTCCTGTTAATTCAACATGGGTATTTAAAACTTTGCCTCCGTCCCATATGCCTAATTTATTTGTTACACTAGCCGATGAGCCACTTAAGTTTAATCCGCTTCTTCCGCCAGGCCATAATTGGTTGGCACGAGTTGTAGCAGCGGCAATGGTATTGTTTTGTGTAATATAATATTTAGGATATCCAAAATCATCTATTCCTACCAATACTGCTTGGTTGCCATTTTTTGATAAAAAAGATAGCGGCCAAGATTTTTGTTTGGCCATTGCAAGGGCTTGATTATAATTGGAAGCCTGTACCTGACCATATTCCAATGAAGCATTTTCTAATAGCGCTTTGTTGGTTTCTATCTGCGCAAACGAAACAGAGAAAATAGCAATCAAAAACACACTAAATAAAATCTTTTTCATACTAACCAATAATTATAAATTTATACTTCTAAAGCACCTAATCAAATAGGTTCAAAAAACAAACACTAAAATAGATACTTTCTACCCCAAAACCGAACTATGAAGCAGATTCTTTTCTTAATTTTTTTTATAACAGCATTGGTTAGTTGCTACTCAATAGTAAAAACATCGCAGATGGCGGCTGTTAATCAAGGTATTTCAGGATTTGTAACTGAGTTAAAAGGCAACCAAATGCCCATGAAAGGAGCTGATCCAATGCCCCCTAAAGGCTTAGCAGCAATCATTTATGTATATGAACAAACCAATCTTTCACAAGTAACTAAATCTAATAAAACAGGCATTTATACTGCTATTCAAACAAAAAGACTGGCCACTATTCAAACAGATAGTGTTGGTGCTTTTAGAATTGCCCTTCCGGTTGGTAAATATTCGTTATTTATTAAATCGAGAGAATCTTATTTTGCCAACGATTTCGATCAGTTTAACAATATCTGTTTGGTAGAAGTGGAAGCACAAAAATGGACCACTGCAAGATTAGTACTGAATAGCGCCGCTTCTTATTAGTAGCCTCCTTATCTTTGCCCTCTTTCTTAAAACAATCCGACCTAAAAGTTGTTTTAAGTTGACGTAGACGTTATGAATATTGGTGAGTTGTTAGAAAAGTATCAGCAGTCCCCCCGTCTTTTTCAATTGGCGGACAGGCTATCTATTGCCAATAGGGTACAAGAGAACGATATTCAAAAAATATTTCTTAAAAATTTACAGGGAAGTAGTGCGGAGTTTATAGTGAGTAGTGTGTTCATGCATGAGCGCTGCCAAGACTTAAACCATTTGGTTGTATTGAATGATGCAGAAGAAGCGGCTTACTTTCAAAACACACTCGAAAATTTAACCAATGCATTGGATTTGTTTTATTTTCCTTCGTCATTTAAAAATCGAAAAAACTTTCGCTTATTAAATAGTTCGCACGTAATGCTGCGAACAGAAACACTAACAAAATTATCGGCTGGTGGGAATAAGAAAATTTTAGTCACTTATCCCGAAGCATTATTTGAAAAAGTAGTGTTGCCAAAAACACTTCGCGGAAATATCATTCATATAAAAGTAAACGAAACCATTCAGTTGAATAACTTAATGGAACTCTTTGTAATGTATGGTTTTCAAAGAACCGATTTTGTGTACGAGCCAGGCCAATTTGCACTACGTGGAGGCATCTTAGATATTTATTCTTATGGCAATGAAAAGCCCTACAGGGTTGAGTTATTTGGCAATGAGGTAGATAGTATTCGCATCTTTGATCCGGAAACGCAGTTGAGCGAACGCAAGTTAATGCAGGTTAATATTATACCCAATGTAGAAACACAATTTGAAACAGGAGAGAAGGTTTCATTACTTGAATTTTTACCAGCAAATACCATTGTTTGGTTAAAAGATTGGGATGTAATTAGCGAAAAAATTCAGCAGCAGCAAGAAGAGCTAGAAGGTTTTATGGGCATGTTGCAGGATGGATTTAGAATGAATAATTCCGACGACGAAGACGATACCAAAATTGTAAAAGAAGTTACACCACAAGATTTTGTTTCGGCAGCAATCATTCAAGAACAATTACTCAGTAGAGATATTGTAGAGTTTGGATTTAAGCCGCATTTAAGTAATATTGAAATTGAATTTTCTACCCGCACACAGCCTTCTTTTAATAGGCAGTTCGATTTACTTATTAAAGATTTAAAAGCACACGAGGCCGCCAATTTTTCTATTTATATTTTTGCAGAACAAGCTAGGCAATTAGAGCGCTTGAGTAGTATTTTCGAAGACCTAAAAACCGATATACAATTTGTTCCACTCGCAACAAGTATTCACGAAGGATTTATAGACGAAGACCTAAAAATTGTTTGCTATACCGATCACCAAATTTTTCAACGGTACCATAAATACAAAGTAAAACAGGCCTACAATAAAAACAAGGCACTTACACTAAAAACCTTACGCGACTTGCAACCTGGCGATTATGTAACCCATATGGATCATGGCGTAGGTACTTATAGTGGCTTGCAAAAAATTGAAATAAATGGTAAAGTGCAAGAAGCTGTTCGAATCATTTATAAAGACAGCGATATACTTTATGTAAACATTAATTCGCTACACAAAATTGCCAAATACACAGGCAAAGAAGGCACGATGCCCAAGATTAATAAATTGGGTTCTGATGTTTGGAATAAGCTGAAAGAAAAAACAAAAACCAAGGTTAAAGAAATTGCTTTTGACCTAATTAAATTATACGCACAAAGAAAAGCACAAGAAGGTTTTGCGCATGCCCCAGATACTTACATGCAAACAGAACTTGAAGCGTCTTTTATTTATGAAGACACGCCCGATCAAAGTAAGGCAACTGCCGATGTGAAAAAAGATATGGAAAGCCCTTCTCCAATGGATCGATTGGTTTGCGGTGATGTAGGATTTGGCAAAACCGAAGTAGCTATTCGGGCAGCATTTAAATCTTGTGTAGATGGAAAGCAGGCCGCAATATTAGTACCTACCACCATTTTGGCATTCCAACATTATAAAACATTTAAAGACCGATTAAAAGATTTTCCTGTAACGGTAGATTTTATTAATCGTTTTAAATCGGCCAAAGAAAAAAAAGAAACACTACAGCGTTTAGAAGAAGGAAAAATTGATATTATTATTGGTACCCATGGCTTACTAGGTAAAGAAGTAAAATTCAAAAACCTTGGAATTATGGTGATTGACGAAGAACAAAAATTTGGGGTAGGGCACAAAGAGAAATTAAAAACCCTCAAAACAAATGTAGACTGCTTAACGCTTACTGCCACGCCTATTCCAAGAACTTTGCAATTTAGTTTGATGGGTGCGCGCGACTTAAGTATTATGAATACGCCACCGCCTAATCGTCAACCAATACAAACAGAAACGCATGTATTTAACGACGATTTTATTAGAGAAACTATCTACTACGAAACCGAACGTGGTGGTCAAGTATTCTTCATTCATAATCGCGTACAAGGCTTACCAGAAATGTGTGCCATGATACAAGGATTTTGCCCCGATTTAAGTATTGGCTTTGCACACGGTCAATTAGAAGGGCATGAATTAGAAGAAAGAATTTTAGATTTTATTGATAAAAAATATGATGTATTGGTTTGTACCAATATTGTAGAAAGTGGGGTAGATATACCCAATGTAAATACCATCATTATTAACAATGCGCACCATTTTGGTTTGAGTGATTTACACCAGTTACGCGGAAGGGTAGGTCGAAGCAATAAAAAAGCATTCTGTTATTTATTAGGTCCTCCAATGAGTTCATTGCCCACCGATTCAAGAAAGCGTTTACAAACCCTAGAGCAGTTTAGTGATTTGGGTAGTGGATTTCAAATAGCCATGCGCGATTTAGATATTCGTGGTGCTGGAAATATGTTAGGTGGAGAGCAGTCTGGTTTTATGGCAGAGATTGGTTTTGAAATGTACCAGAAAATTTTAGAAGAAGCCATTAAAGAACTCAAACGAACATCTTTTAAAGAATTGTTTAAAGACGAAATAAGTAAGCAAGACGATTTTGTAAAAGATTGTACCATTGATACCGATTTGGAAATTTTAATTCCAGATACTTATGTAGAAAGTATTACAGAAAGGCTTTCGTTGTATACGCGTTTAGATAGTTGCGAAACAGAAGACGACCTAATTAATTTCTATGCAGAAATGGTAGATCGATTTGGTCCAATGGTTTCTCAAGTAGCAGATTTGTTTACAACAGTAAGGTGTAGGTGGTTAGCGGTACAATTGGGTTTCGAAAAAATGACATTAAAAGACAATACCCTGCGTTGCTATTTTATTAATAAACCCGATTCGCCATATTTTGAATCTGAATTGTTTAAGCAGGTATTGGCCTATTTACAAACAGGCACCAATAAAGCCAAATTGAAGCAAACAGGAAGAATGTTCTTGTTGGTAGTAGATGGAGTAGAGAATATGCTAGCGATGCATTTGTTTTTAGAGGGAATGCATGCAAAAGTTATTGTAGTAGAAAAAGAAAAAGTGCCGGGCGTTTAAAACAACCCAGCACTTTAATATGGTTAGAATCCTTTTTTAGCAACACCGTCAGCAATTGCTTGTAAAGCTTTTGCTTCGCCTAAGATAGCCGCCATTTTATTTCCTTTACCATCATGACCACCAGCCATGTATCCACCTTTAGCGGTTTTGGTAATTACAGCATCTTGCAAGGGAACATTTTTCTCTTTAGTTTTTAAGCAATATGCTTTAATCATTTTTGAAGTGTCCATTTTTCTAGAATTTAGTTGTTAGTTAATAATCAATGGGTAATCAAGCACAAGCTAGCATTTTTTTCAGGAAAATTAGATAGGAAGGCACAGAACTAATCCACATTAATGACTGACCATAAAAAAGGGCCAAATTGTCTATTTGGCCCTTGAAATTTGTATTGAAAAAGGCTGTTTTAGCCTATAAAAAACCTATACGTCAATCTTAGCGTATTTCGCATGCGTTTCAATGAATTCGCGGCGTGGAGCAACTTCGTCTCCCATCAACATACTAAAAATACGGTCAGCCTCAAATGCGCTATCTATTGTAACCTGTTTTAGGGTTCTTCTAGTAGGGTCCATAGTAGTTTCCCACAATTGTTCGGCGTTCATTTCACCTAAACCCTTGTAACGTTGGGTATTTACAGTGTCGTCTTTGCCTCCTCCGAGCTTTTCTATCCAATATTTGCGTTGCTCTTCGTTATAGGCGTATTCTTGTTCTTTGCCTTTCTTAACAAGGTATAAAGGCGGTTGTGCAATGTACACGTAACCTTGCTCCACCAATTCCTTCATGTATCTAAATATGAATGTAAGAATCAAGGTGGCAATATGCGATCCATCCACATCGGCATCCGTCATAATAATTAACTTATGGTAACGGAGTTTTACAATATTTAAGGCTTTAGGATCGTCGGGGGTTCCCACTGTAACACCTAGTGCGGTATACATATTGCGGATCTCCTCGTTTTCGTAGATCTTATGCTCCATTGCTTTTTCAACGTTCAAAATTTTACCTCTTAAAGGCAAAATTGCTTGGTAAGAACGGTCGCGGCCTTGTTTAGCAGTACCACCAGCCGAATCTCCTTCCACCAGGTATAGTTCGCATTTTTCAGGATCACGCTCCGAGCAATCGGCCAATTTACCAGGCAAACCACCACCGCTTAAAACGGTTTTTCGTTGAACCATGTCGCGCGCTTTTTTTGCGGCAACCCTAGCTTGCGCAGCTAAAATAATTTTTGAGATAACATTTTTTGCTTCGCGAGGATTTTCTTCTAAAAATGCCTCTAATGCACGTGCAACAGTGGTTTGAACAATACCGCTCACCTCACTATTACCCAATTTTGTTTTGGTTTGACCTTCAAATTGTGGCTCAGGAACTTTTACAGAAATAATGGCACTAAGTCCTTCTCTAAAATCGTCTCCTTCAATAACCACTTTGGCTCTTTCAAATAAACCTTGTTTGTCGCCATAGGTTTTAAACACCCTGGTTAATGCCTGACGGAAACCTGTTACGTGTGTACCACCTTCAATGGTATTAATATTATTTACGTAAGAGAAAATATGCTCTTTAAAATCGTCATTATAGGTAAGTGCAACCTCTACAGCCACATTCGATGCTTCGTCGTGTCCATCAACATATAAAGGTGCTGGAATCAATGGGGTACGATTACCATTTCTATCCAACATTTCTACAAACTCAACAATCCCACCTTCGCTATAAAATTCTTTTGAATAAGGAACACCCGTTTCGTCTAATTCTCTTAAATCGGTTAGTGTAATGCTAATGCGTCTGTTCAAAAAAGACAATTCACGCAAACGACCTTCTAAAATTTCACGTTTGTATACAGATTCTTGAAAGATGGTTAAATCGGGCCAGAAATGCACATAAGTACCAGTTTTATCGCTAGTACCAGCTTCTCTTACGGCGTATTGCGGAACGCCAATTTTATATTCTTGTTCAAATATTTTGCCTTCGCGGTGAACGTTCACCAATAATTTGGTACTCAAGGCATTTACGCAACTTACTCCCACACCGTGTAATCCACCAGAAACCTTGTAAGTATTTTTATCGAATTTTCCTCCGGCGTGTAAAACGGTCATTACCACTTCAAGGGCTGAACGTTTCTCTTTGGTGTGCATGGCGGTAGGAATACCCCTTCCATCATCTTGTACGCTAATGGAATTGTCTTCGTGAATACTTACCAATATTTTTTTACAATAGCCAGCAAGTGCTTCATCGATAGAGTTGTCTACTACCTCGTAAACCAAGTGGTGTAAGCCTTTCACGCCAATATCACCAATGTACATGGCGGGTCTTTTTCTAACGGCTTCTAAACCTTCTAGTACTTGAATACTGTCGGCACCGTAATTCTTATTTTGCTCGTCGTTACTATTCTGTTGTTCTTGGGTCATAATCGCTTATCTGCCTTGTGGTTGATTAAATTATCAGAAGTCTGCAAAGTTAACGAAAATAAGGGGTAGAAGGGGGATAAAAAAGGGCTATTTATCCACTTTTAATGGGGTTAAATCGGCATAAAAGGTTTCGGGCGAGTTATTTGCTTGAGATTGGCAATAATCAACCAAATTTTCGGCTATTTCTTGGGCAACAAGTTCAAATTACAGGAACAGTTTAACAGCTAAGGCTTGCCAAATGCATGTTTATACATTAATTTCGCTGCCAGATGACCCAAGTATTAGACATATTAAAGCTGGCCCACAAAAATGGAATAGAGCCAAGTATGGATTTGTTGTACGAAAAAAAACAGCAAATTCCTGGGTCTATACAGTATAATATTCGACGCTATTATGCACAAAATCCTTGGGTAGCCGAAGATACTGGCATGCTTGTGTATCATTACGATGCCAAAAGACCCCAAGAAAATTATTTAGAACTGCGTTACTGCTCAACTGGCAATAAGTATTGTGCCGAAAAAAGTTGTTCAGAATGCAAGCAATTACCTACCTCTAATTGTGTGGGATTGCACCAAACGATTGATGTATATAATTTTCATTTTACGGCTAGTTTTTTACGTCAGTTTGTACACAATGTAAAATTGAGTAATCAAAAAGACGAAGTGCTAGCTTTTAAATATCCCAACGCATTTACCAAAATATTTTCGGTAAGTAATCGCAAAAGATTGGTGTTAGACGCACTACTAAACCATAGTTATGCTGGATCCTTAGAAAACATTTTTGTTAACGCCAAAGTACATGAGTTATTGGTGTATAGTTTAGAATGTTTGGTGGATGAAAAAGAAGAAGGGTTTAGTTGTAAATTTTTAGCAGACGAATCGGGCCGCGATAGAATTTATCAAGCAAGAGAAATACTACTACAACATATTGGGGATCCTATTACTATCAAAGAATTGAGCCGAAAAGTGGCCATGAATGAATGTTATGTAAAAAAAGGGTTCAAAGAAATATTTGGCACTACCATCTTTGATTTTTACCAACAACAAAGAATGGAACACGCTAAATATTTGTTATACGAAAAAAGCTTGAGTGTAACAGATGTATCGGCTTTATTAGGGTACTCATCCATTTCGCATTTTTCTGCCGCATTTAAAAAACATACGGGTTTAAAACCTTGTGAATTACTTAAATAGCAGGTAGCTTTTATTAGCATTATCTACCGATTGATTTTCTTGTAATCATTGTATTCAATCAACTTGTAACTTTAGCCTCTTAATCATTTACTATGCAAAAATTAGTTTGGGTACTAGTGTTGTTTTTATTTGCTGCTTGCACCAATAATAAAGTAGATACCATTGTGCACCATGGGGTAATTTATACAGTTGATTCTGCGTATTCGGTTGCAGAAGCCATGGCGGTGAAAGATGGTAAAATAGTGGCAGTGGGCAGCAATGCTAATATTCAACAAAACTATACGGCTAAAGAAAATATAGATGCCAAAGGGCAAGCAGTGTATCCTGGTTTTATAGATGCCCATGCGCATTTTGTGGGATATGGCAAATCATTATATCAGGTAGATTTATTTGGCACCACCACTTGGCAAGAAGCAGTAGAACGTGTGAAAGATTTTGCAGCCAAGCATCCAGACCTACTTTGGATTCAAGGACGTGGTTGGGATCAAAACCGTTGGCCAGGAAAAACGTATCCAACCAATGAATTATTAAATCAATTATTTCCAGATCGGCCTGTGGTTTTGCAACGAATTGATGGGCACGCGTCTATTGCCAATCAAAAAGCATTGGACCTTGCTGGCATCAATGCCGGTCAAACAATTGTTGGCGGATCAATTGAATTAAAAGATGGAAAATTAACGGGTGTATTAATTGATAATGCCGACGATAAAGTGTACCAACAAATTCCATCGCCCACTAGTGAAGTATATTTAAAATGGTTGCAAGCTGCACAAATGATGTGTTTCGAACAAGGCCTTACTACAGTTACAGATTGTGGTTTGAGTTACCAAGATGTAGATATTATTGACACGCTTCAAAAAGCAGGAAAATTAAGTATGCGTTTGTTTGTAATGCTCAGCGATAATCCTGCAAACTTGGCCAAGTATTTAAAATCGGGTCCTACAAAAACCGATAAATTATTTGTAAAAGGATTTAAAGTTTATGCCGATGGAGCCCTTGGTAGTCGTGGCGCTTGCTTAATTCAACCGTATAAAGACCAAAAAGGATGGCAAGGATTTTTATTAGAAAATAAATCGCATTACGATTCTTTGGCGCAGGTATTAGCAAACACCGATTTTCAAATGTGCACACATGCTATTGGCGACAGTGCCAACAGAGAAATACTACATGTGTATAATAAATATTTAAAAGGAAAGAACGATAAACGCTGGAGAATTGAACACGCACAAATTGTACATCCATCAGATTTTAATTTATTTGGAGCAGCAAGTATTATTCCTTCTGTACAACCAACACATGCAACAAGTGATATGTATTGGGCCGAAGAAAGAATTGGAAAAGAAAGACTAAAAGGTGGATATGCTTTAAAACAATTATTACAACAAAATGGCTGGTTGCCATTGGGTACCGATTTTCCGGTAGAAGATATTTCTCCATTCAAAACATTTTTAGCAGCGGTGGCTCGTAAAGACGCCAAAGGATTTCCAGCTGCAGGATTTCAAATGGAAAATGCGTTGAGCAGAGTTGAAACCATTCGTGGAATGACCATCTGGGCTGCCAAAGCAAGTTTTTTAGAAAAAGAAGTGGGTAGTTTAGAAGTAGGAAAAAAAGCCGACTTTATTATATTAGATAAAGATTTAATGAAGGTGGCTGAAACCGACATTTTAAAAGTAAATGTTAGTGCTACATATATAGGAGGAATGAAAGTGTATCAAAATATGGTAGTAAATCGTTCATCAAATAAGCGATAGGTTTAGTTGCTGCAACTGCATTCATTTTTTAATACTGAAAACTAGTATCTTTAAAATGAAAAATTAAACCCACATGCCATTGCCTCGCTTGCCAAAAACTATCTTGATTGTTTTGTTATTGGTTACGGTTGTGCTTGGTGCCGATTACTTTTTTTCGAACAATACTCGGGTAGATTTTAATGCCGATGTAAAGCCCATCCTTAATAAAAATTGCATTACTTGTCATGGAGGCGTTAGACGCCAGGGCGGATTTAGTGTACTATTTAGAGATGAAGCCCTTGCCAAAAATAAATCAGGTAAAGTAGCCATCATTCCTGGCGATCCTGATAATAGCGAACTCATTAAAAGATTATCATTAACCGACCCCGAAGAACGAATGCCTTACAAGCATCCAGCCCTTTCTAATGATGAAATTTCTATCCTAAAAAACTGGATCAAACAAGGGGCTAATTGGGGAGATCACTGGGCTTATACACCTGTTCAAACGCCTCAAATTCCAAACAATAGCGTAGGACCTTTTGGTTTGTTTTGGAAACCTCGTTTTATAAAAAATGAAGTAGACCAATATATTTATCAATCATTAAAAAAACAAATGCTATCTCCTTCAAACGAAGCAGATAAAGCCACACTGTTACGACGCGTAAGCCTTGATATCACAGGAATGCCGGCATCTTACGCACTTGCAGAAAATTATTTAAAAGACCAGTCAGAAAAAGCTTACGAGCATTTAGTAGATACACTTTTAGCTTCTCCAAATTATGGCGAAAGATGGGCTGCAGTATGGATGGATTTGGCTCGATATGCCGACACAAAAGGGTATGAGAAAGATGATGCAAGAAATATATGGCGATACCGCGATTGGTTAATTAATGCATTCAATGAAAACAAACCTTACGACCGTTTTTTAATAGAACAATTGGCTGGTGATTTGTTACCGAATCCTACAGATGCACAATTTATTGCAACGGCTTTTCATAGAAATACACTTACTAACGACGAAGGGGGAACCGATAACGAAGAGTTTAGAACTGCAGCAGTTGTTGATAGAGTAAACACTACTTGGTCGGCAATTATGGGAACCACTTTTAATTGTGTGCAATGCCATAGTCATCCTTATGATCCATTCAAGCACGATGAGTATTATAAGTTCATGGCATTTTTTAATAATTCAAGAGACGAAGATACTTATAGTGAATACCCTTTGCTACGCGAGTTTCACAAAGAAGATAGTACGAAATTTGTAGAACTAAAACAATGGCTACAAACCAATGCACCAACACGCGAAAAAGAATTGAGTTTGTTTTTAAAAACAGGATCGCCAGCTATCAATTCTGCAGCCACAGACGAGCTAATCAATAGTGCACTAGCAGATACTAAATGGTTGTTGTTAAGAAATAATTCGATTGCTAGATTAAAAGATGTAACACTTACCAATTATACACAACTCTATTTTCGTTATAAAGCATGGAACCCCAATGGCATTTGGTTAATACATTTAGACAAACCAGATGGACCTGTTATTAGTAAAATAAAAGTGCCAGATACAAAAGGTGCTTGGAAAATTAATCAATTAAGCATTCCTGAAACAGTGGGCAAACACCATCTGTATTTTACTTATTCAAATAGGGCATTAAAAACACCAGAAGAATCGGGTATGCAGTTTGACTGGTTTTATTTTTGCAATCCCTTTCCTGGTAAGGGTTTGCCTGGGTACGATTCGGCGTACAAACATTTCGAAGAGTTGTTTAATCCTACCAAAGCAACCTATACACCTATCATGGTAGAAAATCCAACTGATTTGTATCGACCTACGCATGTATTTATAAAAGGCAATTGGTTGGTGAAAGGAAAAGAAGTACAAGCAGATGTTCCAGCTTCCTTAATTCCTTTTCCTGCAAATGCACCAAGAAATCGTTTGGGTTTAGCACAGTGGTTAACCGATAAAAAAAATCCGCTCACTGCACGTACAATAGTGAATAGAATTTGGGAGCAATTTTTTGGACAAGGAATTGTTGAAACACTTGAAGATATGGGTAGCCAAGGCATAGCACCCACGCACCGCGAACTACTCGATTATTTGTCATGGAAATTAATGAATGAATACCAGTGGGATTTAAAAAAATTAATGAAGCATATTTTAATGAGCGCTACGTATAGGCAGCAATCAAATTTTAATAAAGAAGCCGTTGAAAAAGATCCGTATAATAAATTTTATGCACGAGGTCCGAGGGTAAGATTATCTGCCGAACAATTACGCGATCAGAGTTTAGTAGTCAGTGGATTAATTAGTAATAAAATGTATGGTCCTGGAGTGATGCCATTTCAGCCAGAAGGAATATGGAGCTCCCCTTATAATCGTTCGGTTTGGAAAAAATCAGATAGTACAGATCAATACCGACGGGCATTGTACACATATTGGAAGCGATCTGCGCCCTATCCTTCTATGATTAGTTTTGATGGTACTAGCAGAGAAGTATGCACGATCAGGCGTATACGAACCAATACGCCTTTGCAAGCGCTTACTAGTTTAAATGATTCAGTAAATGTAGAGGCCGCACAACATTTTGCTTGGCGTATTCAGTCGGTCGTAAAAAAAGATCCAATTGCACAAATTAATAGGGGGTATGAACTTGCCATGTTTCAAACTATTAGTACCGATAAAAGAATTGCATTTGAAAAATTGTATCAAACTGCTTTAAATAAATTTCGTACAGATACTACTAAAATGCGTGCTATTACCGGACCAAAAACAGAACACCAAACACCAGAAACGGCCGCATTAATTATGGTGGCTGCAGCAATGATGAATACCGACGAATTCATTACCAAAAATTAATTGCTATGAGTAAACATAATAAAAGAATTATTCAAGAAGCGAACGACCATGTGCTTCAGCAACAAACACGCCGACATTTTTTTAAAGAAAGTGTCACTGGTGTTGGGGCAATGGCATTGGGTTCTTTTTTAAGTGGCTGTAATTGGTTGGGTTCAAAAGATGGTTCTGATTTATTAAATAGTGCACATCCTCTAATGCCACACTCGCCGCATTTTGCAGGCAAAGCAAAGTCGGTTATTTATTTACACATGGCAGGTGCGCCATCGCAATTAGAATTGTTTGATTTTAAACCAGACCTTCAAAAATTAGACGGTCAAGATTGTCCACAGTCATTATTAGAAGGAAAAAAGTTTGCATTTATAAGAGGCGTTCCAAAAATGTTAGGGCCACAAGCGGCATTTAAACAAAGAGGTAATTCAGGCGCTTGGATCTCCGATAATTTACCGCATTTGTCAACGGTAGCAGACGAAATAAGTTTTTTAAAAGCAGTGCAAACAGACCAGTTTAATCATGGGCCTGCGCAATTATTAATGCATACTGGATCGGCTCGATTGGGTAGACCGAGTATTGGTGCATGGGCTACTTATGGATTGGGTTCAGTCAATGATAACCTGCCAGGATTTGTGGTATTAACATCGGGCGGAAATTTTCCGGATGCAGGAAAAAGTGTTTGGGGAAGTGGATTTTTGCCATCGGTATACCAAGGCGTACAATGCAGGGGAGAAGGCGATCCGGTATTGTTTGTTAAAGATCCTGCGGGAATGGATAGAGACCTTCGCAAAGCCTCAATAGATGCCATTAACGAAGCCAATCGTGCCACCTACGAAGAGTTTAAAGATCCAGAAATTGTAGCGCGAATTGCCCAATACGAAATGGCTTATCGCATGCAAATTTCTGTTCCTGATGTAATGAATATTAACGACGAGCCAGCATATATTCATGAAATGTATGGCACGCAACCGGGCAAAGCTTCTTTTGCAAACAATGTATTGTTGGCCAGAAAATTAGTGGAGAAAGGTGTTCGATATGTACAATTATTTGATTGGGGTTGGGATATGCATGGAACCGATGAAAAAGGCGCTGTTGATTATGGATTGGTAAATAAATGTAGAACAATTGATAAACCAATCACCGCCTTATTACTCGACTTAAAACAAAGGGGTTTGTTAGATGAAACCTTGGTAGTATGGGGTGGAGAATTTGGTAGAACACCCATGCAAGAAAATAGAGACGGCAAAAAAAATCCATTCAAGGGACGCGACCACCATACAGAAGCATACACCATTTGGATGGCAGGAGGTGGCATAAAAAAAGGCACTAGCTATGGCGAAACCGATGAAATAGGCTACAGTGCTATCAGCGGAAAAGTAACGCCATACGATATTCAAGCCACTATTTTAAATCAATTAGGATTCGACCACGAAAAATTAATATATCCATTTCAGGGCCGATCATTTAGACTAACAGATGTTTACGGACGAGTGATTAATGAAATTGTTGCATAAAACTGGTTTTAAAATAATGATAGAATGCTTTTTGTAATAACAGAATTTATTGGAAATTTTCACCCAGTACTGGTGCATTTGCCCATTGGTATTTTATTGTTTGCACTTGTATTAGAATTATTGCAAACAAATACAAAATACCAATCTGTTGCATTAGCCATTCCTATCGCTTATTTTATAGGTGCTATTGCTGCCATCCTTTCTTGTATTACAGGATGGCTTTTATCTAGTACTGGCGAATACAATGAAAGCACTTTAAACCTGCATCGTTGGATGGGTATTGCTGTAGCAATCGTTTCAGTAATAGGGTATTATTTTTCGGTAAAAAAACAAGTAGCTATTTCAAAATATATAGCCATTGTTTTAGGAATTTTATTATTCACTACCGGGCATTTTGGTGGAACACTTACCCATGGGGATGGCTATTTAACCAAAGCATTTTCCGCCACCAATTCAGATACTTTATTTGTTCCCAAACCCATTACCAATGCACAAGAAGCCTTAATTTACAAAGACATTATTCAGCCTATTTTAACCGAAAAATGTATTAAATGCCATAGCGGTTCTAAGCAAAAAGGTAACCTGCGTTTAGATACCGAAGAAGGGATTTTAAAAGGCGGAAAAGACGGTGCAATTATTAGTGTGGGCAATGCAGAAAAAAGTGAAATCTTTCATAGGGTAAGTTTAGATCCACTCAATGAAAAACACATGCCACCAAAAGGCAAAACAGCCTTAACAGAACAAGAAAGATTGTTTTTGCAATGGTGGATTCAAACAGGGGTAGGTTTCTCAAAAAAAGTAAAAGAATTAGACCAACCAAATTCTGTTAAATTGGCTTTAACTGCTTTAGAAAAAAACGCAAGCGCAGCAATTATACCTTCTAGTGTTCCAAAAGAGTCGGTATCAAAAGCCAATGAATCAGTGCTATTAGATTTGCAAAAAAAAGGAATTGTTATTTTACCAATTGCACAAAATAGTAATTACTTAAGTGCCAATTTGATCAATTTAAAAACACTCGACGAAAAAACACTTAGCCAAATTTCTGATTTAACAAAACAATTAATCTGGTTAAAAATGCCAGCTATTCAATTGTCTGAAACTGCTTGGCAAAAAATTAGTACGCTGCAAAATCTAACCAAACTAAGTATTGAACATTCAAATATTACTGATAAAGGCTTACAATATTTGAGTGAACTTAATCAGCTACAATACTTGAATCTAGTAGGTACTGCTATTTCAAGTAAAGCACTGTTACAAATAAATGGGTGGACAAAAATGCGCCAATTGTATGTGGGATCCACACATCTTGTAACTAGTGAACTAATAGCCATCCAATCAAAATATTCCAAAACGGAAGTTGATACGGGCGGCTATCGAGTAGCAACACTGGTTACAGATACGCAGTTGGTGAAAGCACCAATTATAAAAAAATAAACCTTATTTAATTTCGCCCACCATTTCTGCTGGTATTACCCAAGCATCAAATTCTTCTGCGGTGAGGTAGCCTAATTTAATGGCCATTTCTTTTAAAGTAGTTCCTTCTTTGTGTGCAGTCTGTGCAATTTCGGCCGATTTATAGTAACCGATTTTTGTGTTTAATGCAGTAACCAACATTAAAGAATTGTCTACGTGTTTTTTAATATTTGCTTCAATAGGCATTAATCCTACGGCACATTTATCGTTAAAACTTACGCAGCCATCACCAATTAAACGGGCACTGTGCAAGAAATTATAAATCATTACAGGTTTAAATACATTCAATTCAAAATGGCCTGTTGCACCACCAATAGAAATAGCAACATCATTGCCCATTACTTGTGCAGCAATCATGGTAAGCGCTTCGCATTGTGTAGGGTTTACTTTGCCTGGCATAATTGAAGAACCTGGTTCGTTATCGGGAATATGCAATTCGCCAATACCACTTCTTGGTCCTGAAGAAAGCATTCGAACATCATTGGCAATTTTCATTAACGAAACGGCCACTGTTTTTAGTGCACCATGCGCTTCAACAATTGCGTCGTGAGCAGCTAGTGCTTCAAATTTATTTTCTGCAGTAACAAAAGGCAAACCAGTTAAGTTGGCAATATGTTTTGCCACATTCACATCGTAACCTTTTGGTGTGTTAATGCCGGTACCAACAGCCGTACCGCCCAAAGCCAATTCACTTAAATGTGCCAATGAATTATTAATTGCTTTAAGTCCATGGTTTAATTGAGAAACATATCCGCTAATTTCTTGGCCAAGTGTTAAAGGGGTAGCATCCATAAAATGGGTTCTACCTATTTTAACAACATGCATAAAATCTTTACTCTTTTGCGCCAATGTATCGCGCAATTTTGAAATGCCTGGTATGGTTGTTTCTAATAAAATTTTATAGGCTGCAATATGCATAGCCGTAGGAAAAGTATCATTAGAACTTTGCGATTTATTAACGTCGTCGTTGGGATGTATAAATTTATCTTTATCGGTTAATGCACCACCTTTAATTACATGCGCGCGGTATGCAACTACTTCATTCATATTCATATTGCTCTGCGTGCCACTTCCTGTTTGCCAAACCACTAATGGAAATTGATCGGCTAATTTTCCGTCTAAAATTTCATCACAAACTTGTCCTATTAACGCTGCTTTATCGGCTGCCAAAACACCTGCATCAAAATTAGTTAATGCCGCTGCTTTTTTTAAGTAAGCAAATGCTTTAATAATTTCTTTCGGCATCTTATTGATGTCTTGTGCAATTTGAAAATTTTCAATGCTGCGTTGGGTTTGTGCACCCCAATAAACATCGGCTGGTACTTGTACTTCGCCCATGGTGTCTTTTTCAATACGATATTGCATGCTAGTTAATTTTAAAGAAAAATGAATGTTTCCTTATAGTTTCGCAAAGGTAGTGTAAGCCGCTAAAAACGAAGAGAACTATTAGAATTTATTTACCAATAAAAACGGCCTTGCGTTTTTCTAAAAAAGCCGTAGTGCCTTCAACCCTATCTGCCGTTTCAAAACAAGTACCAAAACCTGCTATTTCAGTGGCATAGCCATCGTTCGATTCGTCAAAAACAGCATTGGCAGATTCAATGCATTTTGCCACAGCAATTGGTGCTTTAGATTGAATAAGTGTTAAAATAGTTTGGGCTTTAATTAATAGTTCTTCTTGTGGAACGCAATAGTTTACTAAGCCATATTGTAAAGCTGTTGGCGCATCAATCATGGCCCCAGACATTAATAATTCTAATGCCCTTCCTTTGCCAATTAATTGTACCAATCTTTGTGTGCCACCATATCCAGGAATCAATCCTAGGTTCACTTCTGGCTGACCAAACTTAGCGTTATCGGAAGCAATTCTAAAATGACAACTCATAGCTAGTTCGCATCCGCCACCTAAAGCAAAACCATTAACACAGGCAACAATGGGTTTAGGTGAATTTTCAATTCTAAAAAAACTGTCTTGGCCAGCTTTAGATAAAGCCATTGCCGTTTGCGCATCTAATTGGTTAAATTCACTAATATCTGCTCCTGCTACAAATGCTTTTGCACCCGCACCAGTTATAATAACCGATTTAATTGCGTCATTCGAATATACTTCATCAATCGCTTTATTTAAATCAACAAATACTGCATTATTGAGTGCATTTAATTTGTCGGGCCGATTAATAGTAATGGTAAAAATGCCATTCTCTAAACTGGTTAAAATGGTCGTATACATCTGCAATGAATTTTAATTTAAAAATCACGATTCTTAGCCACCCATTCTTTAATGTAGTTGGCTATTTCGGCGGTTGTAGCACCTGGAGCAAAAAGGTTGCCTACACCCATTGCTTGCAGTGTTTCCATATCATTAGAAGGAATAATTCCGCCGCCAGTAAGTAGCACATCGTTCATTCCTTTTTCTTTCATCAATGCAATCAATTTTGGAAATACCGTCATGTGCGCACCCGATAAAATACTCACACCAATGGCATCAACATCTTCTTGTAAAGCAGCATTCACAACCATTTCGGCGGTTTGGCGTAAACCAGTATAAATTACTTCCATGCCTGCATCGCGCAGAGCAGTTGCAATTATTTTTGCACCACGGTCATGACCATCTAATCCTACTTTGGCAACGAGTACACGAATGGGTCTTTGCATAAAAACAATTTAAACAATCAACTAACTATGTTGTATTAACGATAAAAAATCTTTGATTCTTTTACATGTAGCTTCTTTGCCAATGAGTGCTGCAATATCAAAAACACCCGGACCAAATTTACCACCCACTAACATAATGCGAAGTGGCAACATTAATTCGCCTGGTTTTAAATCATTGGCCGCAGAGAGTTCTTTAAACTCGCGTTCAAGGTCGTGTGTTTCCCATTGATTGCTTAATTCGTAAGCCCTAATTAGTTCAGTAAAAAACATATTTTTCTTATCGTCCCATTTAGGCTTTACTGCAGCAATATCAACAGTTGCAGGCATTTCAAAAAAGAAACTGCTTTGCGAAATAAAATCGGGCAATACAGTGCAACGATCTTTAACTAGCTCAATTACTTTGGCTAATAAATCATTGTTGTTGATGGTAATATTTTTTTGTGCAAATAGTATTTTAATAGGATCAACTAATTCAGCTACTGGTGTTTTTTTAATCCATTCGTGGTTAAACCATTTTGCTTTTTCATAATCGAATTTTGCACCGCCTTTGTGTACTCGATCCATAGAAAATGTAGTAATCAATTCTTGCATGGTAAATATTTCTTGGTCACTACCATCGTTCCAACCAAGCATGGCCAATAAGTTTACAAAAGCCGCTGGTAAAAATCCGTGCTCTTTAAATCCTACGGTTGTTTCATTGGTTTTAGGGTCTGTCCAATCCATTGCAAATACAGGAAATCCTAGTCTATCGCCATCGCGCTTACTCAGTTTTCCGTTGCCATCTGGTTTTAAAATTAAAGGCAAGTGCGCCCACTGCGGCATTTCTGCTTCCCATCCTAAATATTTCCAAAGCAATAAATGTACAGGTGCAGAAGGTAACCATTCTTCGCCCCGAAATGCATGTGTAATTTGCATTTGATAATCATCTACCACTACGGCTAAATGGTAAGTTGGCATACCATCTGCTTTTAATAAAACTTTATCATCTACTTGTGCAGTATTAAAACTCACTTCTCCACGAATCATATCATTAAACGAAACGGTTTCATTTAAAGGCATTTTAATACGCACCACATGTGGCGTTCCTGCAGCCAATAAATCGCTTACTTCTTGTGCCGACAAACTAATTGAATTGCGCATTTTTTCGCGCAAACTATGGTTGTATTGAGGCGATGGATTTTCGGGTGTTTTGTATTCGGTACGCATGGCTTCTAAATCGGCCGTGGTATCAAATGCATAATAAGCAAAGCCATCAGCCACTAATTGGTCTGCAAATTTTCGGTAATTGGCTTTACGCTCACTTTGTCTGTAAGGCGCAAAAGGTCCACCGTGCAAAGGACTTTCATCGGGCACCATGCCACACCAGTCCAACGTTTTAAAAATATAATCTTCAGCGCCATCCACAAAACGTGTTTGGTCGGTATCTTCAATTCTAACAATAAAATCACCACCATTTTGTTTGGCAAAAAGGTAATTAAATAACACGGTTCTTACACCGCCCAAATGCAGTCCACCAGTGGGTGAAGGCGCAAAACGAACTCGAACTTTCTTACTCATATTAGTACAAAGATAAACTTTGCAGAACCGTAATTAAAAACCATTCTCAAAAAATAGTACTTTGTAGCATGTATTTGGTAAAAACGCCTTTTTTTATACCTTGGTTCTATCCCACACTTTGTTGGTGGATTCCGGAAAAAGAAAAAATAATTTATTTAAGTTTCGACGATGGACCGCACCCAATAGCAACCCCATTTGTGCTCGATTTATTACAACAATATAATGCCAAAGCCAGTTTTTTTTGTATCGGAAAAAACGTATTAGCCGAACCAGCAATTTACAATAGAATTTTATCAGAAGGGCATTGCGTAGGCAACCATACCCAACACCATACCAATGGCTGGAAAACCAGTACAGACAAGTATTTGAAGGATATTGAAATGGCTGCACAATGTATAAAATCTAATTTGTTCCGTCCACCTTATGGCAGAATTAAGCGACGCCAAATAGCCGCAGTAAAAGCATGTTTGAATAATCAAAATCAATTAACGCAATTGTCTACTGCAAAAATTATTATGTGGGATGTATTAAGTGGTGATTTTGACCAAGCATTAAGCCCTATAAAATGTGCCGAGCAAGTTATTAAATACACCAAAAAAGGATCGATTGTGGTTTTTCACGACAGCGCCAAAGCCTATGATAGACTTTCTTATGCATTGCCCAAGGTATTGGCCTATTTCACTGATTTGGGCTACCAATTCAAGGCATTGCCCCAATAATCAAAAAAAAGATGGCCAAGGTAGAAACCTCGGCCAGTTTTTTAATCCGTACCCTATAAAAAATAGCTTAAAGCTAATTTTATCAATTTTTGCATTGCTGCTTTATATAAACGGCACCCCTTGTTTTTTATTTTGCAGTCGCCAAAAAATAGCTAGGAATCTTTCAAAATCAACTAAGCCCGTCTAAATCTGTACTAAATCCCCGATTTTTGCACCATGACCCTTATTGATACCCATTGTCATCTATATTCCGAAGAATTTGCCGCAGACACACAGCAAGTGGTAGACCGAGCCCTATCAGCAGGTGTTTCAAAAATCTATCTGCCTGCCATAGATTCGGAGTCAACCGATGCCATGCTAGGTTTAGAAACCCTTTATCCATCATTATGTGTAGCCATGATGGGTTTGCATCCTTGTTATGTAAAAGAAAATGTACAAACAGAGTTAGACCATGTAAAAGCCTGGTTAGATAAACGACCATTTGTGGCAGTAGGAGAAATAGGACTCGATTTTTATTGGGATAAAACATTCGAAAAGCAGCAATACGAAGCGTTTGATACACAAATGCAATGGGCGCTTGATAAAAACATACCTATTGTCATTCATACGCGCAATGCCATGCAAGAAACCATTAATCGTGTAAAACCCTTTGCTCAAAAAGGTTTGAAAGGAATTTTTCATTGCTTTAGTGGCAGTGCCGAATCGGCTAAGCAAGTAATAGACTTAGGATTTCATTTAGGGATAGGAGGGGTCATTACCTACAAAAATGCTGGCTTGCCCGAGGTTTTGGCCAATATAGATCTAGCACACTTGGTTTTAGAAACAGACGCACCTTATTTAACACCAGTGCCTTTTAGGGGAAAAAGAAATGAAAGCAGTTATTTAAGTTATATAGTAGCAGCGCTTGCCGCCGCAAAAAATACCAGTATTGAAGAAGTGGCTGCAATCACTACTACTAATGCCCAAAAAATATTCGGTTCCTAATTTCAATCAGCTATTTTTGCAATCCATTTAAATAAACCTTTCTAGCCTTAATTAGGCTTGGGGTTTAAAATAAATAAACAGAGAGGTGTCCGAGTGGTTTAAGGAGCACGCTTGGAAAGCGTGTATACGGCAACGTATCGGGGGTTCGAATCCCTTCCTCTCTGCAGTATTTTTTATAATAGATTCCCAATAAATTATATCAATTTAAGTTTCCCTTGTTTTAGACTGCTTTTTTTCTTTTCGGTTCCTTTCAAGCTCATTTTATTGCATTTTTAAAATAAATCTATTTGTAACAGATTGATAATCAAAATAATTTAATATTATTGTATTAATAAAAAATATGTAGATTTATATACCCACCCCCCACTCCCCACAACTGTAGTTGAATTAAACTACAGCCTAACACGTTTTTTATTAATTCCTGAGTAACAAGTGAAAATTAAAAAAATCACAAATAAACATCAGGCATTGTTATGCATAAAATAACCAAGTCTTATTTCAATTATTTGAAAGTCTGAATTAAAGATAATCTGGGTAGCCGAAAACAGATATTTAAGAGTAGGCAAAAAAAATAATAATATGAAAAAGGTTCTATTTTTCGCAGCCGTAGTCGTTTTTTTAGCTCATGTATGGCATTGCATGCTGGTTCTGTTGGTGGGTCAGCAGCTTTAAGTTCTGGAAATTTCGACTATGTTCAGAAGAGTGTATCAGGTTCTTCAAGTGCAGTTTACATTTTGGGTATTGGCGGAATGGCTAAATCAAAAATGGCAAGTGAAGCCAAAGAAGACATGTTAAAAAGAAATCCATTGAAAAGCAATCAAGCTTTGGCAAATGTATCAGTTGATGTAAAGAATTCATTTATACTTGGATTACTTTATCACAAACTTACTTACAATGTAACAGCAGATGTTGTTGAATTTAAAAAGTAGGAATTAAATTTTTGTTACAAAAGGGCCTTTAAAAAGGCTCTTTTGTTTTTTAAGGCATTTCGTTTTTAATTATTTAACATCGTTAGTATTGACTTACTTAAAACCATTTTAGAATCCAACGCTCCCTTATTTTTTCATACATTAGACGTATGATTATTTTTTTCATATCAATGTCACTCAACAATATTTTGCAAAAAAAAGGTTTCTATGCTTTTTTAATACTTGCAAGCTTCTGTACTATCCCAAATAGCAATGCACAACAAAAACCCAACATCATCATCATCAATGCCGACGATTTGGGTTATGGCGATTTGAGTTGTTATGGTGCTACAAAAATTCATACACCCAATATTGATAAACTAGCCAAATCTGGCATACGCTTTACCAATGCACATAGTACTGCTGCAACATGCACGCCAAGTAGGTTTTCTTTATTAACGGGTATATATGCATGGCGTAAAAAAGGAACTGGTGTGGCACCGGGTAATGCTGCTTTATTAATTGAACCTGGCACTACTACTTTGCCAGCAATTTTTCAGCGTGCTGGATATTATTCAGGCGTTGTAGGTAAATGGCATTTAGGGTTAGGAAAAGAAGGGCAATTAAATTGGAATGGTATCATTAAGCCAGGGCCTTTAGAAATTGGATTTAATCAATCATTTATTATGCCCGCAACTGGCGATAGAACGCCTTGTGTTTATGTTGCCAATCATCGGGTAGTTAATTTAGACACAACAGATCCTATCATTATTAGTTATACCAACAAAATAGGCAATGAGCCAACAGGTAAAGACAATCCAGACCTCTTGCGCATGAAATCTTCGCAAGGACATAACCAAACCATTGTAAACGGTATTGGTAGAATAGGCTATATGAGTGGCGGAAAATCTGCACTATGGAAAGACGATGAAATGGCGCAAGTATTGGTGCAAGAAGCCGTTTCTTTTATAGTAAACAACCAACAAAAACCATTCTTCTTATATTTTGCGCCACACGATATTCATGTGCCGCGTGTTCCCAACAAAGCGTTTGTAGGAAAAAGTGGAATGGGTGTAAGAGGCGATGCTATTTTGCAATTAGACTGGGCCGTAGGACGTGTTCAAAAAGTATTGGATAGTTTGCATTTAAGCAACAACACCTTGATTGTTTTTACTAGTGATAACGGACCTGTTTTAGACGATGGATATATAGACGAGGCAGTTGAAAAATTAAATGGCCATACCCCCTCAGGACCCTTACGTGGCGGCAAGTACAGCATTTTTGATGCAGGAACCAGGGTGCCTTTTTTAATTAAATATCCTGGTAAAATACAGCCAGCTATATCAAACGCATTAATTAGTCAGGTAGATTTATTGGCATCTTTTGCAGCTTTAAATTCGCAAAAATTATTGGCAGATGATGCTGTTGATAGTCAAAATATATTAGCTGCATTTTTAGGCAAATCAACAACAGGAAGAGCGCATTTAATTGAACATGCTGGCACACTTGCGATCATTGAAAAAGATTGGAAATACATTGAGCCGTCTACTAAAATACGGTACGATAAATTCACTAATATTGAATTAGGAAATGATCCTTTGGCGCAATTATATGATCTTAAAAAAGACATTAAAGAGCAACACAATTTGGCAGAAAAATATCCCGAAAAAGTAAAGGAGTTAGCGGCTTTATTAGAAACAATTAAAACTACAGGACGAGATAAATAATTAAATCCAAATTAAATAAATCAAATAAAATAGTATCAATCCTACCAATGCTAGTACTAGTCCACTCACTCTTTTTCGTTTAATATAAAGCATTAGTATCATTCCGGTAAGAGAAACAATTACCATTAAACCGGCAGAAATATCAATCACCCAAGACCATCTAGATCCAGTATCTCGGCCTTTGTGTAAGTCGTTTAAAATACCCACAACTCCAGCGCGAATAAACATAATATCATAACTGCCATTCTCGCGATTAATAAAGGCGTCAGCTGCATATCCAGGGCCTTTGAACGATACACTGCATTGGCCCTCATCAATTCTAAATTCGCTAACAGCTGCTTTAATAGTATGCGTTTTGCGTAAGTACTCAACAATATTTAATTTGTTAATTTGGTTAGTGTCTTTTGAACTAACCCATTGCAAATTTAGTTT
>JBAXPJ010000037.1:0-27434 GCA_037132335.1 Sediminibacterium sp.
GCTCTATAAGTTCATCCATGCTAATACCCATATGGGTTTCGCTATAGGTGCAATTACCATCTTTAATAAGTAATATTTGAGGAGATTCATGATAAACACTGAATATCTCGGCAATTTGTTGGGATATAGGACGGTATTGTATAAGATCAAGATAGTAGAAATCAATATTAGCTGGTTGATTTGCTTGTTCCATTCTATTTAAAGCCATACTGCTAATACTGCACCTAGTACTATGTTTAAAAATTACTTGAGGTGTATTCTTTGACAGGTCTATAATTTCTTGTAACTGACTTTCAGTAGTTAATGGAATCCAATTCATAGGTAAATAGTGCAGTTTATACTATCATTCAAACAAATTACCGGCTTTTGAAGAAGTTTTTATCGGTGGTTGGGCAGCCCGCAGAACGGGAAGAAACACATGATGAGAATATTGCTGCACAAATGCAAGCTAATACCAACATGGATGTGATTTTTTTCATACTTAGAGATTAATTAGGTAATTGACTGTATTTTTATTCGATCTTAATAAGAATAAAGATAAAGTTTCATTGGCATAACTTGTTATATGCCTTGTAGAATATTGTTAAAATTTGAATAAGAACGACTAAATCTATTTTATGAGGGTACATTTTATATCAATTGGGGGGAGTGTAATGCACCAATTAGCCATTGCATTAAAGCGGAAAGGCTATACTGTTTCGGGTACGGACGATGAAATTTTTGAACCATCTCGAACAAATTTGCTCCAAGAAGGCCTTTTGCCTAACGTTTTGGGATGGCAGCCAGAATTAGTAACGGCCAATTTAGATGCCATTATTTTAGGAATGCATGCCCGAGCCGATAATCCAGAATTAATTAAAGCAAAGGATCTTGGCTTGAAAATTTATTCTTTTCCGGAATATATTTTTCACGAAAGTCAGCAGAAGCAAAGAATTGTAGTAGGAGGAAGCCATGGTAAAACAACTACCACTAGTATGATAATGCATGTGCTGCGATTTTTATCATTCAATTTTGACTACTTGGTTGGCGCCAAATTAGACGGATTCGACCAATCGGTAAATATTACCAATGCACCTGTCATTGTTTGTGAGGGTGATGAATATCCTGCAAGCGCTATAGAACGCAAACCAAAATTTCATTTCTTGTTTCCGCATGTAGCTATTTTAACAGGTATTGCATGGGATCATATTAATGTGTTTCCAACTTTTGATTTTTACTTAGAACAATTTGTGATTTTTATTAATAAAATAGAAACGGGTGGCTTGTTAATTTATAATAGTTCTGATCCTGTATTAGAAAAATTAGTGAAAGACCATCCACGTGCAGATATTCGCTATCAACCTTATGCAGTGCCAGCACACAGTATTGACAATGGAAAAACCACTGTTACAATTGAAGGGGTTTCTGGCAATTTAAACGTTTTTGGAAATCATAATTTGATGAATTTGTTGGCGGCTTATTATGCATGTGAAACACTTGGTGTATCAGCTTCAGATTTTGTAAGGGCAATTGGTTCATTTACTGGTGCATCAAAAAGATTAGAATTATTGGCATCAAATGATACTGTGAATGTTTATCGCGATTTTGCACATGCGCCAAGTAAAGTGAAAGCAACAATAGAAGCGCTAAAACAACAATTTCCAAACAGGCAATTAGTAGCCATTTTAGAATTGCATACCTATAGTAGTTTGAACGAAAAATTTATGCATGAATACGATGGGGCATTAAAGCAGGCCGATATAGCTCTAGTCTATTTTTCAAAACATGCACTTGCTATTAAACAATTACCAGCATTGGCCATTGAAAAAGTAGCAGAAGGCTTTAATCAGCCAGGAATTTTGGTGATGAACGAAAAAAATCAACTGCAAGACTGGCTAACCACTCAAAAGTTTTTAGCTACAAACATTGTTTTGATGAGTAGTGGCAATTATGATGGCATAGATATGCTTACTTTTGCTAAAGAGGTTACACAATAATATTTAGAAGATTCTTTTAATTTACGCAAGAACAATATGAAACTGCAATTAACACGTCCTATCGCTTTTATCGATTTAGAAACTACTGGTATTAATATTACAACAGACCGCATAGTTGAAATAGCGATTGTGAAAATATTGCAGGACGGAGAAAAGCAAGTGAAGCGAAAATTGATTAATCCTTTAATGCCCATTCCCCAAAGTTCTAGTGATATTCATGGCATTACCGATTTAATGGTAAAAGATGCTCCAAGCTTTAAGCAAGTGGCTAATGAAATCAAACAATTTATTGAAGGATGTGATTTAGGCGGATACAATAGTAATCGGTTTGATATACCAATGTTATTAGAAGAGTTTTTACGTGTTGGAATTGACTACACGCTAGATGACAAAAGATTGGTAGATGTACAGAAAGTATTTCATTTAATGGAACAGCGTACATTAAGTGCAGCGTATAAATTTTATTGCCAAAAAATACTAGAAGGAGCACACGGAGCAGAAGCCGATGCAACAGCTACTTGGGAAGTATTGGAAGCTCAAATAGAGTGTTACCCTCAAATAGGCGTTACGGTTGAAAGTATTGTAAAATTTACTGGAGAAGACGATATTGTTGATTTAGCCCGTCGCTTTGTAAAAGACAAAGGAATAGAAGTATTTAACTTTGGAAAGCATAAAGGAAAGCCTGTTGCACAAGTGTTAAAAGAAGAACCCCAATATTATGATTGGATGATGAAAGGCGACTTTCCTATCAATACCAAGCAGAAACTAACAGAGATGTTCAACAAAACATTGATAAAGAAGGGGTAATATTCAACGATTCACCGATTTTAGCTTGTTTTTTTGTATTATTTCAATTTGTCGTTTGCTAGATTCGTAATTTAGTACCAAACTTTTATATCCCCCCATATTGGAAAAGATTGTAATCATACCAACTTTTAATGAAAAGGAAAATATTTCCCGAATCATTGAAACTGTGTTTGCCCTAAACCAGGGCTATCATATTTTGGTAGTGGATGATGGATCTCCTGATGGCACTGCAGATATTGTTAAAGCATTGATGTTGCAATTTCCTGGTCAATTATTTATTGAAGAGCGCAAGGGTAAATTAGGATTGGGTACGGCCTATATTCATGGATTTAAATGGAGTTTAGAAAAAGGGTATCAGTTTATTTTTGAAATGGATGCCGATTTCTCGCACAACCCCGCAGACTTAGAAAGATTATACAATGCCTGTAAATACGATGGCGCAAGTGTATCAATTGGTAGTAGGTATGTGCCAGGTGGAAAAACAGAAAACTGGCCACTCGATAGAAAAATATATTCTAAAGGCGGTGCTTTTTATACCAAATTAATTACTTGGATGCCAGTACAAGATCCTACTGCAGGATTTGTTTGTTATAAGCGTGAAGTGCTTGATGCCATTAATTTAAATGAAATTAGTTTTGTAGGATATGCGTTTCAAATTGAAATGAAATTTACAGCCTGGAAACTAGGTTTTAAAATTAAAGAAGTGCCTATCACTTTTATAGATCGACGCATTGGCGTAAGCAAAATGAGCAAGGGTATTATTAAAGAAGGGGTTTTAGGCGTACTAAAAATTCAGTGGCAGAGTTTGTTTAAAGACAACCACAAAAGACTTTCCAACAACAATTAATTTAGTAACCTTCTTTTAGTTCGGTTATAATTTCCCATCCTTTATTTTTAAGTGCATCCATTACTAGCCAAGCGGCAATACAAGATAGTATACTCAATATAATTACTACGGGCATAAAGGTATAAATACTATAATGCAAAAACGCAATAATGCCTGGAATTAGCAGTGTTAATAGACCTCTCATAAAACTAGATTTAGAAAGGTTTTGTGCTTGCGCAAATGGCAAGTTTCTAATAGTGGCATATCCAATTAAAAAGATAATTAATAATTGATTACACAATCCTAAAAACAAGTTAGGAATTACACGAGGTCCTTCAAAAAGAATGGCGCCAAAATAAGTTAACACAATAATGGGTAAATAAAATTTAACCAACAAAGATTTAAGTGCCCCACTAATTATTTTTCCAGGTTTTGCAATAGGGGTAGTAAAATAAATCCATGCTGCTTTGTATTTGTCGGAATACATTAATTGGTTGATGGCTGTAATTAATATTAAACTGCTAAAATAAATGATGCTAATAAAAATTAGTTTTTCTGTATTTGAATTTTGTTTGATGGAACTCAAAGCTGGCCTTTTGTCTCTTAAAAAAATCATAACAAAGTACACCAAAATATAGCCCAAAGAAGGATAGACTTTTAGTTTGAAATCCCTACTTCGGCCTGTCATTTTCCAAGTATGTAAAAATGCCATTTTTTCAGCACCTGCATCGGTAAGTAAATTAGCAATGGTATTAATAAAACTATTTGTAGGTCGAGGCTGTTTAATGCCTGAAAATATTACTGGCGTTGATTCTCCTTCACTGCCACTAATCATAGACAGCTTTTGGTTAAAGGATGGTGCGAAATATTTAATCACTATATAGATGCTTGCGAGAGGCACAAAAATACTTAGTAAAAAACAAGTAATTAAGGATGATGAAAACTGGAAGGAATGTAAGAATTCCCAACCGCCAGCAAACCAATACGAAGGTATAAAAAATGCATAACTAGCTGTATTAATGGTGTAGTTGTCTAATACAGCTTTGCCAATAAGTCTGGGAACAATTTGGTATCCGCCATAAAATAAAATGGCAAAAAATATTTGAAAATAACTAATAATAACTTTAAACTTTTCGGGTGTAGTTATTTTTAGAATAATCAGGTAAAGTGCATTGATTAAAAAAATGGTAAATAGTGTTGCGGCAATAACCATCAATAAAAAAGGCGGTAATGCCAATAGGCCATTTCTTATACCAAGTACTATGAATGCTGGTAGTGTCATTGGAACTACCAGTTTAGAAATATGAATTAAAATATGTAGGAGTCTTGCAACTACAAATGTTTTGTCTGTAACCGGTTTAGGTAGTATAATAATATTGTCTCTAATATCAATTAATACCGACGTAAAATCGGCAATAAGGGTGGATGATAAAACGAAAATAAAAAATGAAAAATAAATAGTAAAACGTGTAAGCATTTCACTGCCTACAAAAAAACTAATTAAAAAGAATGAACCCATTAATGCAGACACGAACATTGTGCCAATGGTTGCACCAGAAATGGGTTTTGTTTGTTTTCTTTTATTGGCTTGGTGCATGGTATTGGGCCTACGATCATCCATCATCAACTTAATGCTAAGAATGGATGCTAATTGCACCGTATTGATACCCATTTTCTGGTAGAGCTTGCTAGGCAAGAGTACTAGGTATAAAAAAAATCTGTTGACTATATTCATTTAAATAAGGTATTAATTTTCAAAAGCACGCATCATTTGGTCGGCAGCATCAGACAAAGAATCTTTAGAAGTCATGTGTGCAAATATTTTCTCTAAACTTTGGTTGCCTTGTTGTTGCTGTAATTCTTCGAAACTTCCATCGGCAATAACAGCGCCTTCGTTAATCAACACAATTCGGTCACTCACTTTTTCTACCACATCCATCATATGGCTACAGTAAAAAATGGTTTTGCCATCTTGGGCCAATTTATGTAAGAGTTCCTTTACAATGATTACGCTATTGGCATCAAGTCCGCTGAGTGGTTCGTCTAAAATAATAATATCAGGATTGTGTAATAGCCCAGAAATGATTAGTACTTTTTGGCGCATGCCTTTGCTAAAAGTATCCATGCGTTGGTCTGCATTCGCTTCTAATCCAAAAGCGGCTAGCATTTTAATCATGCGGTCTTCTGCAAGCGCTTTAGGCATGCCATAGAGTTCCCCCATAAATCCCAAAAATTCAGCAGGGGTAAGTACATCATATAGTTCAGCCAATTCAGGTACATAGCCAATTCTTCTTTTAACTGCTAGCGGATCGGTTTTTATATCAATACCTGCTACTATTACTTCTCCCTCGTAGTCTGAAATTAATCCGCATAATATTTTTACAGTAGTACTTTTTCCTGCACCATTGGGTCCTATATAGCCTATTACTTGGCCCGGATAAATAATTAGGTTGATCCCTTTAAGTACTGTTTTAGCGCCATAACTTTTGGTTACCTGCTTTAGTTCTATGATTGGTTCCATATGGTTTTTATGATAATTTGTGCTGAAACTTATTGATGATACAATATCGGTTCTTTTGGCTTGTAATTTGCCGAAATAGTTGAAAAAATATTTTATGTGCCATTGATTTTTGAACATCCTTTTTTTGTTACAAGGTTTATTAATTATAAAGCTGTTTCTTTGAATAGTATGAAACAAGCATTAATCAAATTACATTTTGCGGTTTTCTTGGCAGGGTTTACTGGTGTGCTTGGCATATTAATTACCCTGAATGAAGGGTTATTGGTTTGGTATAGAATGTTTATTGCGGCTATCAGTTTGTTTGTATTATTAATATGGAAAAAGGAATTGCAACAATTGCCGTTCAAGAAAGTACTACAATTATTAATGATTGGCGGTATCATTGCACTGCATTGGGCTTGTTTTTATGGTAGCATTAAATATGCCAATGTTTCAATCGCCTTGGTTTGTTTTGCATCAACTAGTTTTTTTACTTCTTTGCTTGAGCCATTGCTAAAAAACAAAAGTTTCAGTTTTGTAGAAATGTTATTGGGCTTATTGTGTTTGGTAGGAATCTATTTAATTTTTCATTTTGATGGGAGGTATAGAACGGGTATTATTATTGGTGTTTTATCTGCTATTTTTTCTGCTATTTTTTCGGTGTTAAATAAAAAGATTATTGAAGATGTAGCACCCAAAACAATGATGTTGTATGAGTTGAGTGGGGGTGTATTATTGCTGAGTATTTTAATGCCTTTTTATTTGCATCTTTTTCCTACAAACCATTTAGTGCCTAGTATTTCTGAATTAGGATGGCTATTGCTGTTAAGCTGGCTCTGTACTATTTGGGCACTAGATTTAATGTTGCAAGCACTAAAAAAAGTATCTGCTTTTACCGTTAATTTGACTTTAAATTTAGAGCCAGTATATGGTATAGTATTGGCGTTTATATTATTTAATGAACAGCAACAATTACAACCTAGTTTTTATTTGGGTTTTGCATTGATAGCCTTATCGGTAGTACTACAAATGTTTCGTGTAATACGGATGAAAAAATTATAATTGCTTATTTAAAACTCAACAATAAATCCAATAGTAGGTGTTACCATTGCATCCTTACTCAATAAATAATAAGGAATGGCATTTGATCCATTTTGTTGAATAGGCAATCCATTAGTGGTTGTAAATGCCGTATTAGTATCATTACGTTTAAAAGTATAAATAGGTGCCGCCGGACTCTTTGCCAAATACCAATTGGTAACGTCTAAGTATAAATCAAAAGTGGTTTTTTTGAAGTTCCATTTTTTATCTATTCTAAAATCGCTGGCATTAAAATTACTTAATCGCTGTGTGTTAATTTGTTGATAGTCTAAAACGCCAGTGCCAAGGGTTAGATAGTTTTGTTTGCTGGCTATTTCATCATACGGTGTAGTTGGTACGCCACCTTGGTAACGGAACTTTAAACCCAATTCCCAATTGTGTTTCAGCTGATAGCCCCAGGTTAAACTTAGTAAGTGTTTGTTGTCCCAAGAACTTGCGGTATAAACGTTATTAGCATTGCTGTATTCACTTCTAAAAAATGTATAACTTAAAATGCCATAAAATTTATTGGTTAATTTTTGTTGTGCAAAAAACTCAAATCCATAAGCCCTTCCTTTGCCAATTGATTGTGTTGCTTCGTTGCCAAGAATGGCAAAATCGCCACCCAAATTAGACAAACTAATCCCATTACGAACAGACACTGGCACATGGCTATATTGTTTGTAAAAAGCTTCAAGTGTAAAGCGTGTTGCTGGAGAAGGTAAATTTTCTACACCAATCACATAGTGTGTATTTTGAATGTATTTAGCCGCTTTATTCATTAGTTGGCCATTGCTTTGAAAGCCAAGTAGGGTATAAGGAGGGATTTTTGAATATTGACCTATAGATGCATTTAAATTCCATGTTTCTGATAATACATAAGAGAAACTAAGTCGAGGGCTTGCTGTAGCCAACGCATTCCAACCATCGGTGGTAAATGAGTTCATATCTGTACGAATACCTGCGCTAACACCAAGTCTATTATCTAAGAATCTTTTGCCTACTTGGGCAAATAATCCGAGTTTCATAAAATTGATAGAACTATTGAATTGAAAGGTTTCTGCAGGTTTTACAATGGTTCCATTAATATCTGTAATAGCTGTTTTTAATAATTGAAAGGTATTGTTTTGGTACCCTACAAATTGCGCCATTGCACCATAAGCGAACTTAAAACCATTTATATTTTTATTTACATCAAAACGAATTTTATTTTCTGTTTCTTTTGAGGCAACATTAAGTGTTTGTACCCCTTTTATTGGGCCTAAATTATTCTCGTATTTTTCATTTTTATTACTAAAATCATTTCTACTAATTGATAAATTCCAGTATCCGTTAGAGATGATTTTTTTCAAGCTAATTCCAATAGTATAATTCCACTGTTGAATAGCAGGATTGCTATTTAGTGCAAATAATTTTTCGGGAGTAGCTTTTTTTGGTGCTGCAAAACTAAATTCATCTATGGCGCCAACACCCAATAAACTTAAAGTTGTTTTGGCATCAATTTGGTGGGTGATTTTATATTGAAAATCCCAGTAATTGGGTCTAATAGGTAAATCAATGGCTTGAAATAATAATTGCAAATAACTTCTTCTTGCAGAGGCTAAGAAAGTTGTTTTACCTGATTTAGACATCGGTCCGTCTAGTGTGGTAGACAGTTCTGTTGCGCTAAGTCGAACATTGCCTTGCACTTTATTGGTATTGCCTCTTTTTTGTTTGAATTCAAAAACCGAAGAAAGTGCATTATCGAATTTAGCATCAAAAGCAGAAGTGCTTAATTTTACATCCTCTATAAAACTTACGTTTAAAATACCTGCTGGGCCACCTGCACTTCCTTGGGTTGCAAAATGGTTAATAACAGGCACTTCAATGCCATCTAAGTAATACACGTTCTCATTAGGGGCACCACCACGAATGACTATATCATTTCTAAATCCAGCAGTGCTTGCAGTTCCGCCAACACCCGGTAAAGATTGAATTACGCGTGAAATATCAAAATTGCTTCCTGGGTTTCTCTTGATTTCTTCGGTGGTTAATCGTTGAACACTTAATGGTGTTTCTAAGCTAGCTGCTTTGGCTGTTTTTCTGCCAGTATTGGTAACAGTGATTCCTTTTAATTCAGTTACCATTGGTTCTAATTCAACTAAAAATGTATTCTCATTGCCCGATGTGATTAGTACGTTAAATAGGCTAATGGTATTGTAACCTAGGCTTGTGAATTTAATAGTGTAAGATCCAGTAGGTATTTGATTGAGTCTAAATTTTCCTAGTTCATTCGATACCACACTCGCAACATTATTGCTGAATGAAATACTAGTATTGGCTATTGGCTGCTGTGTTTGTTTGTCTATAATTTGTCCTGAAATAGCACCCGTTTTTTGGGCACTAACAGATAAGGAAAACAATAGGGTTATAGCTAGTAACAGTTTATTAATCAGACGCATAGATGGTATTTTATATCGATTGGCAAAAGTAGAATAGTTTTCTATATTTATGCAATGGCCTATTTTAAATTTCATTTAAATAATTGAAATGGATTATTTGTAATGGTAACTTATATTTAATCATCCATTTGGCAAGTGCATTGAAACTTGTTAAATCAATAGATTACTAAATAGCAATATCATGAAACATCTTTTTGCAGTTATTTGTTTAATTTTTTGTGTAAATAGTTTGTTTGCCCAGAAAAAGCCTTTAGACCATAGCGTTTATGATGGCTGGCAGGCGATTAACGAGCGTGTATTGAGTAATAACGGACAGTACCTTGTTTTTACAGTAAATCCGCAAGAAGGCGATGGAAATTTAGTTGTGCAATCTATAAAAGGCAATTACAAAAAAGAATTCCCTCGTGGCTATGGTGCAGAAATTACAGAAGACAATAAGTACCTGATCTTTAAAATCAAACCCAGTTTTAAAGATACAAGGGATGCGAAAATTAAAAAGAAAAAAGCAGAAGATATTCTAAAAGACACGCTGGCCTATCTAGAATTAGGGAAGGATAATTTGGTAAAAGTAGCCCGTGTTAAGAATTTTAAAATTCCAGAAGACAGTGGGAATTGGTTGGCCTATTTATTAGAAAAATCATTGCCAGATGCTTCAAAGCCTAAAACAAGTGTAGACTCTGCCACGCAATTAAAATCTTTAATAGCCATGGCAGATAGTTTGATGCATAAAGCCGATAGTCTTCGCTTAAAAGTAATAGAAGCGGGTGTGAAAGGATTGTCTGTTTTGCAGAATAAAAAATCAGATAATAAATTGGCTCCTGCCAAAACCCCAGAAGACCCAATTGAAGAAGGAACAGATTTGGTGTTGGTAGATTTACGTTCTTCAGAAAAGCAAACGATTAAATTAGTTACTGAGTATTATTTCAATAAAAATGGAACAGTATTGCTAACTGAAACCAGTAAAAAAAATGCCGATACCACTATTAAAGCATCTGTAACTAAATTAAATTTAATCAACCATCTTTCTAAAAGCATATTTGTAGGATTCAATGATGCCAAGGGTTATAGAATGGACGAGGCTGGCACGCAAGTGGCATTTGTGGCAGAAACAGATAGTAGTGCAAAAGCATTGCAGAAATTTTATAAACTATTTTATTACAAAGATGGAGTAGATAGTGCAGAGTGTTTGGTAGATAAAAAATCATCGGGAATTCCAGCAAATTTTACAGTTAGTGAAACGCCGCTAATTAGCTTTAGCAAATCAGGTAAGCGTTTGTTTTTTGGAATATCGCCAATTTTGCCTGTTAAGGACACTAGCTTACCCGATTTTGAAAGAGTGAGTGTAGATATATGGCATTATAACGACGATTATATACAACCAATGCAATTGAAAAATCTAGAAATGGATTTGCGAAAATCGTATACAGCCCGCTATGATTTTGATCAAAATAAAGTGGTGCAATTAGCCAATCCCTCTTTTAGAAATATTTTACAAACCAATGAAGGCGATGGAAAAACATTTTACGCCTTGGCCGATTCAGGAAATAGAATTGCTTATCAGTGGCAAGGATATAGTATCAATGATTTAGTTGCAATAAATCCTGTAAATGGTGAGAAAGCCTTTATAGCCAAGGGTTTTAAGGGATCTGTTTATCCTTCTTATACAGGTAAGTATTTATTAATGTTTGATGAGAAGAAGCGTAATTACAATTCGTATAATGCCGAAACCAAACAAATAGTAGCTATTGCAAAAGATATTAAATTTCCTTTGTATGATGTAGAGAATGATGTGCCTGATGATCCGAATGCTTATGGAATTATGGGTTGGACTGAAAACGATGCGGCCGTACTTATTTATGACCAATTTGATATTTGGCAAGTAGACCCAACTGGCCTTAGTCCTGCAATTTGTATCACTGCAGGATTGGGTAGAAAAAATAATATCAGTTATAGAAATATTTCAATTGACAAAGACGAGAAATATTTTAAAAATGAACAGCAATTATTATTTGCTGCGTTTAATAATACCAATAAAGCTGCTGGCTTACAATGGCATATTTTAGGAAAACAGTTTGCGCCTTCTGCTACTTATCCAGCAAGAATTTCAGGCGTTTTAAAAGCTAAAAATGCTGCGGTGTTAAGTTATGGAGCAGAAACCTATCAGCACGCTGCAGATATTAGGGCAATTGAACTTAATGCAACTAGTTTTACAGATGCTACAACGCTTCCTGGTGCGGTTTTGTATCAACCGAATGCACAACAAAGTAATTATAATTGGGGAACAACAGAACTATTTAAATGGAAGGCTTATACTGGAAAAGAAACCGAAGGGATCATTTACAAACCCGAAGATTTTGATCCTAAAAAGAAGTATCCAATGATTGTGTATTTCTATGAAAGAAACAATAATACTTTATACAATTACCTAGCACCATCACCAACCCCATCTCGATTAAATATTCCATTTTTTGTGAGTAGGGGATACATTGTATTTGTGCCAGATATTTGGTATAAAACAGGCTATCCAGGACAAAGTGCTTACGACTATATTGTGAGTGGTACAAGAGCCGTAGTAAAACAAGGTTATGTAGATAGTACTAAACTAGGTTTGCAAGGACAAAGTTGGGGTGGATATCAGATAGTGTATTTAATTACTAAAACCAATTTATATGCCGCAGCTTGGGCAGGTGCACCTGTAGCCAATATGACCAGTGCTTACGGTGGTATTCGATGGGGATCTGGTATGAACCGTCAGTTTCAATACGAAAAAACACAAAGTAGAATTGGTGCAACAATTTGGGAAAAACCTAATTTATACATTGAAAACTCTGCTTTATTTTCATTGCCAAAAGTAAAAACGCCATTAGTGGTAATGGCTAATGATGCAGACGATGCAGTGCCTTGGTACCAAGGGATTGAGATGTATACGGGTATGCGCAGACTCGGTAAAAAAGTTTGGTTATTAGACTATAATAATGAAGCCCATAATTTAATAGAACGACGCAATAAAAAAGACATTCAAATTCGGGAACAACAGTTTTTTGATTATTTATTAAAGGGCGATAAACCCGCAAAATGGATAGCGGAAGGTGTGCCTGCAATTATGAAAGGAAGAGATTGGGGATTAGGGTACTAATTCTACAACGCTAAATAATAAGGCTGTAATAAGGCCGAAAATTGGTCTGTATACACCCCGTTATTTTGAATGATTATTTCTTCAAATAACGGGGTTTTTATTGTGCGGACAAAAACTAAACAGCTTCTAAAAAAAGCATGTTTGGGTGTTTGTTTTACAGACAAATCGCGCAATAAATGGAATCCGTTTTTTAAAGCCAATGCTATTAAATAATCTTTTCTAAAATAAGGTATTAGTAATGCAAAGGATCCCGTTATAGTGAGGTTATTAGCAATAATTTTTAGTAGGTTCTCTAGGGTTAATTCGGTGCTATGTAATGCCAAATTCTTTTTAGTATTCCCAGACATTAAATCGTTTTCAAAAAAAGGCGGATTAGAAATAATGAATGCGTATTTTTTTTCTGCTGTCCATTCTTTTGCATTTGCATGCATGACTTGAATATTCGGTTTAAAAGATGCTGCATTGAAATTTTCTGCTGCTTGCTTTGCTGCAGCTGCATCAATTTCTATAGTATCTATTGTTGCAGCAATTTGTTGTGCAAGCATGAGTGAAAGTAAGCCAGTACCCGTGCCAATATCTAGTATCGATTCATTTGTAGCAACTAATGAATCTGTTTTTATTTTTGCTGCAACCCATGCGCCAAACAAACAAGCATCGGTGCAAACCTTCATGGCACAATGTTCTTGTTGTACCGTAAATTGTTTGAACTGAAAATAATGATTGGCCATTTTTAATAGGGTAGGTTTAAAACAAAAAAACTGCAACACAAGGTTACAGTTTTTTTATAAGTTTTATTAAATCAGTTATTTATCGGCAGTAAAACCTGCAAGTATATACTCTTGGTTTAGGCGTGCAATATTACTAATTGATATTTCTTTAGGACAAGTTGCTTCACAAGCACCAGTATTGGTACAGGCACCAAATCCTTCTTTATCCATTTGAGCAACCATGTTCATTACACGAGATTTGCGTTCAGGATCTCCTTGTGGTAATAAAGCCAAATGCGACACTTTTGCACTTAAGAAAAGCATAGCAGAACTATTTTTACAAGCCGCAACACAAGCACCACAACCAATACACATGGCTGCTGCAAATGAAGCATCTGCTTTGTCTTTATTAATAGGCAATGAGTTTCCGTCAACTGCATTACCAGTGTTTACGCTAATATATCCACCCGCTTGAATAATACGGTCGAAAGCAGAACGATCAACCATTAAATCTTTAATAACAGGAAATGCATTTGCTCTCCAAGGTTCTACAACAATTGTATCTCCGTCTTTGAACGCACGCATATGCAATTGACAAGTAGTATTGGCATGCCAAGGTCCGTGTGGTTTGCCATTAATATACATTGAGCACATTCCACAAATACCTTCGCGACAGTCGTGGTCAAATGCAATAGGATTTCCGCCATCACGAATCAATTGTTCGTTCAGTACATCAATCATTTCAAGAAAACTCATTTCAGACGATATATCCTTTACGGGATAACTTTCAAAACCACCTTTATCAAGGTTATTTTTTTGTCTCCACACTTTAACGGTAAGATTCATGTGCGTATGTTCCATTCTATAAAATTTGTCGTTGATACAATTTAATGTCAATAGTAAAAAAGATCCAATTATTTATATGAGCGTTGTGATGGTTTTACAACATCATATACCAATGGTTCTTTGTGTAAAGTCCATTCGTGTTCTGCTTTGTATTCCCAAGCGGCAACGTGCATAAAATTCACATCATCGCGCAATGCTTCTCCTTCAGGTGTTTGGTATTCTTCTCTAAAATGTCCACCGCAACTTTCTTCACGAGCTAGTGCATCAATACACATTAATTCTCCTAATTCTATAAAGTCTGCTACACGGTTGGCTTTATCTAATTCAGGATTCATTTCATTGATACTTCCAGGAATACGTACATCACTCCAGAATTCTCTTTTAAGCGCTTGTACATCTCTAATAGCTTCTTCTAAACCTTCTTTATTACGAGCCATTCCGCATTTGTTCCAAATGATTTTTCCAAGGCGTTTGTGAAAACTTTCAACGGTTTGTGTTCCTTTGATATTCATTAATTGGTTGATGCGATCGGATACTTCTTTTTCTGCTGCTTCAAATGCAGGGTGAGTTGTTTCAATGGCTTTGCTATAAATATCATCCGCCAAATTATTACCTAGGGTATAAGGAACTACAAAATAACCATCGGCCAAACCTTGCATTAATGCAGAAGCACCCAAACGATTGGCACCATGTTCGCTAAAATTAGCTTCACCCAATGCATACAATCCAGGAACTGTTGTTTGTAATTCGTAATCTACCCATAATCCACCCATGGTATAGTGTACCGCAGGATAAATACGCATTGGAAATTCATACGGGTTTTCACCAGTAATTTTTTCGTACATATCAAATAGGTTGCCGTATTTTTCTTTTACTACTTCTTTACCTAAAGCAATAATTTCTTCGGTACTTAAATTGTTGTTACCATCTTTACCTGCTTCAATTTTACCATATCTAACAATGGCATCTGCAAAGTCTAAGTATACTGCTTGCTTACTAGTTCCTACACCATATCCCTCATCACATCTTTCTTTAGACGCTCTTGAAGCAACATCACGTGGTACTAAGTTTCCAAAAGCAGGGTAGCGTCTTTCTAAATAGTAGTCGCGTTCTTGTTCTGGAATATCAATTGCTTTTCTAGTATCGTTTTGTTGATTTGGCACCCAAATTCTTCCATCATTACGCAATGATTCAGACATTAAGGTTAGTTTAGATTGGTGATCGCCACTAACTGGAATACATGTTGGGTGAATTTGTGTAAAACAAGGATTTGCAAATGTTGCACCTTTTTTGTGTGCTTTCCAAGCTGCGGTAACATTGCTACCCATGGCATTGGTTGACAAATAAAATACATTACCATATCCACCAGTACATAATAATACTGCATGGCCGAAATGTTTTTCAAGCTCACCGTTAATTAAATTACGGGCAATGATACCACGTGCTTTGCCATCGATTTTTACAATCTCCAACATCTCGTGACGCGCATACATTGTTACATTACCTAGTGCTACTTGACGCTCTAAAGCTTGGTATGCACCTATTAATAATTGCTGACCGGTTTGTCCTGCAGCATAAAATGTTCTTTGTACTTGTGTTCCTCCAAATGAGCGGTTGCTTAGTAGACCACCATATTCTCTAGCAAATGGAACACCTTGTGCCACGCATTGATCAATGATATTTACACTCACTTCGGCCAAACGATGAACGTTTGCCTCACGCGCACGGTAGTCACCACCTTTAATAGTGTCATAGAATAAACGAAAAACACTATCACCATCATTTTGGTAGTTTTTTGCTGCATTGATACCTCCTTGTGCGGCAATTGAATGCGCGCGTCGTGGAGAATCTTGAAAACAAAATGCTTTTACCTTGTAACCTAATTCACCTAATGAGGCTGCTGCAGAAGCACCAGCTAATCCGGTTCCTACAATGATTACTTCTAGCTTTCTTTTATTGGCAGGGTTTACCAATTTACAGTGTCCCTTATAATCTGTCCATTTATCGTCTAAAGGCCCCGCAGGGATTTTCGCATCTAACATACCTAGCAATATTTACTATGATTAGAATATTCTTTTATTAATTAAGCCATCCCAAATAAAAACTAATGGGCATCATGGCAAAAGCCAATGTGATAATAACTGAAAAGCCTAAGCCTAAACTAGTTAACATCAAATGGTAGCGCTTATTATGAACACCAATTGTTTTAAATGCACTTTGAAATCCATGCGCTAAGTGGTATCCCAAAGACAAACATCCTAGTACATATACTACTACCACCCATAGTTCAGAAAAAGTCAATTTCATTCTAGCATACAAATTGATTTCTTCGCCCAAAACAAAGTTTTGATTAGAACGATTGGGAAACCAAAAATGCGATAAATGCAAAATTAAAAACAGCAATACTAGTGTGCCTAGCAATGCCATGCTTCTACTGTACCATTTACTGCCAACATTGCCAAAGTCTTTGGCATAAGCTACTCCGCGTTTACTTCTGTTAGAAAGTTCTAATAGTAAGCCTTGAATTATGTGCAGTAATAATCCTGCAAATAAGCCAATTTCTAAAATACGGGGAACCACATTAGCACCCATGAAATGCGCGCCTTTGTTGAACATTACGCCGCCGTCATTGGCCCAAATACAGGCATTCAACCCTGCATGTACAATTAAGAAAAGGATAAGAAAAATGCCGGTAAAACCCATCACTAATTTCTTTCCTACCGATGATGTGAAGACTTGTTTCCAGGTCATAATGCAATTTTATATTTAAAAATCGGTGCAAAAATAATACATCGAGCAATGCCAATGTTTAAAATCTACTATTTCGCAGTAATAAAACTTAAATACAATAGATAAAGGCCTTTGTTTTAAAATTTGGCAACTTTTTTTATGTAGAATCCTTATTCGGCTAATTGCTAGGAATACTTGAACAGTCATATAACCGCTCACATAAAAAACACTGTTTCAAAGCCAATTCCTGCCTTACATTTGAATCATGTTAAAACTGTTAAGTATTCTTTGGAATAGTTTCAAAATGGCGCTACAAGAATTGCGCGTGAACAAACTCCGTACTTTCTTGTCGCTTTTTGGCATTACAATTGGTATTTTTTGCATTATTGGGGTATTGGCAACGGTAGATAGTTTGGAGCAAAAAGTGCAAAACGATATCAAATCTTTGGGAAGCAATACCATTTATATAGACAAATGGGTATATATGGGCGGACCAGATTATCCTTGGTGGAAATATGTGAAGCGTCCACCAATGCGTTATCAAGAAATGAAAATAATTAGAGAGAAGAGTCAACTAACTGCTAATGCAACTTTTTTTGTAGAATCAAATATTAATGTTAGTTATAGAGACAATATTTTAAATAGCGTAGGTATTTACGGGATTTCTGAAGAATTCAATAAAATTCAAACCATAGAAATTCAGTTTGGTAGGTATTTAAATGAGTCGGAATTTACTAGGGGAACGCCAATGTGCGTGATAGGAAACAAAGTAGCTACTGAATTATTTGGTAGTCCAGAAACTTCATTGGGAAAAGAATTGACCTATAATGGAAAGCGTTTAATTATAGTAGGGGTAATAAAAAAGCAAGGACAGAGCATGGGGGAAGGATTTAATTATGATATCTGTACCATGGTTCCTTACAGGTATTTTGCAAGTGTCTATAATCCTGATTTTAGTAGTCCAAAAATATTGGTACAAGGCAAATCAAGTGTTGCATCTAAAGCATTGCAAGATGAATTAACTGGCATCATGCGCCAACTCCGTAGGTTGAGTCCTACACAAGACGACAATTTTTCTTGTAATGATGTATCGATGTTCAGTGAACAAATAAATGGCTTTTTTGGAAAAGTGACTGCAGGTGGATGGGCCATAGCAGGATTGAGTTTGATAGTGGGTGCTTTTGGGGTAGCGAATATTATGTTTGTTACAGTTAGGGAACGTACTAGTCAAATAGGGTTGAAAAAAGCAATGGGTGCTAAAAAAAGTACTATTCTAACTGAGTTTTTATTGGAATCTGCCTTTTTATGTATCATTGGCGGATTACTGGGATTGTTTTTTGTTTGGCTATTGGCAATTGGGTTAAGTAGTGTTTTGCCATTCCCTATTTATATTGCACCCAAAATCATTACACTGGCTTTAAGCATTTGTATCATTTTGGGTATTATTTCTGGAATCATTCCTGCATCAATTGCTGCAAAAATGGATCCTGTAGTGGCTATCCGAACAAAATAATTTACTTGAACTCCATCTGCATTTTAGCAATAGAATCTTCCTGCGACGAAACAGCGGCTTCCGTTTGTTGCGATGGCGTTATTTTATCTAATAGTATTGCCACCCAATCAGTACACGAACAATATGGGGGAGTTGTGCCAGAATTGGCTAGTAGAGCGCATATGCAAAATATTGTTCCGGTAGTAGATATTGCATTAGCAGAAGCGTTCAAAACATTATCTAATACAGAGCGCATGGCAAAAATTTCAGCCATTGCATTTACCCAAGCACCAGGATTAATTGGTAGCTTATTAGTAGGCGCACAGTTTGCAAAATCATTGGCGCTGGCACTCAATAAACCACTAATAGCCGTGCACCATATGCAGGCCCATGTGTTGGCTAATTTAATAGGTAATGATAAACCCGATTTTCCTTTTTTATGTTTAACCGTTAGTGGTGGACATACACAAATTGTGTTGGCTAAATCACCACTCAATTTAACCATATTAGGAGAGACCATTGATGATGCAGCCGGAGAGGCATTTGACAAGTCGGCAAAATTATTAGGACTGCCATATCCAGGAGGTCCTTTAATTGATCAGTATGCCAAACTAGGCAATCCATTGAAGTTTAGTTTTGCAGAGCCACAAATTCCAAATTTGAATTTTTCTTTTAGCGGATTGAAAACATCTGTCTTATATTTTTTACAAAAACAAACACCTGAATTTATACTTGAAAATAGAAATGATTTATGTGCATCTATACAGCATACGATTGTAACTATTTTATTAAAAAAAGTGAAGAAAGCTGTTGTTCAAACTGGCCTAAAACAAGTCTGTTTAGCTGGTGGCGTAAGTGCCAATAGCGGACTGCGCAATGGATTACAAGCAATGGGTATTAAACACGGATGGAAAACATTTATACCCACTTTTGAATATTGCACAGATAACGCTGCAATGATTGCTATGACTGCGTATTACAAGTATCAAGAACAAGATTTTATTGCACTAGATAGTCATCCAACAGCAAGAGCAGTATGGTAAATATTTTCATTAAATAGTTACTTCATTCATTTTTTCGGTAGGGTTCATCATATAAGTAACAAGGGTGCCATCTTTCATTAATTCTACTACTCTAAATCCTTTGTATTTAGTGCCCCAATTTCCGCCTATATGTGCGTCAAAAAAGAAGGGAACGCCGTTGTCCATAGTTACACCGTCTTGGTCGTGTTCGTGTCCGTGAAACACCGCTTTAATGTTTGGATATTTTCGAATCAATTCAAAAAATGCGGGAGTATCTACGCCATTTTTTGTCCATTTTGCTTGTGGAATATGTAAGAACATTAAAACATGTTTGCTATGTTTATGTGCTTCTAATTTTTCTTGTAACCAAACTAAATCGGGCGAAAGGTAAACGCCTTTTTCGTTTGAGGTATCGCCTAAAATAATGCCCATATTTTTTGTTGCAAAATCATTGTTTAATGGTGTTCCAAATACTTCTTTCCAATATGCTTCAGTAACCATATCGTGGTTGCCGCGAGTTACATACCATGGCATACTCAAGCCAGTTAATTTTTCTTTTGCTTCTGGTAAGAATCGTTTTTCGTTATGTATAATATCGCCATTAATGACGGTAAAATCAAGCGGGTTTGATTGGTGAAATTGGTTCACTTTATTAATCATATCAAGCATCATTGCTTCGTAGGGTGTATCTGGCTGGCCATAGTGCGCATCTGATGCAACAACTATACGCAACAACACTTTACTGCGAAGGTTAAATACCGTGGTTGCCGATAATGGATTGATACTGCCATTTAATAATACAATACTCGCAAAAGAAATATTTCTAATAAAAGACCTTCTTGAAGCTTGATTGGCGATTTTTTCTTGCATAGTTTCCATTTAAAGTTAAATGTAACTAGAATTCTACTCATTTTTCGGGCTACACATTAAGCAATTGTAAAAAAATCCACGACTAAGTATTACTTTTGCCGCCTGAAAAACAGCAATAAAAAATGATTAGTGCAAGAAATATCACCCTAGCTTATGGCAAAAGGGTATTATTTGATGAAGTGAATATTAATTTCATCAAGGGAAATTGTTATGGCGTAATTGGTGCGAATGGGGCAGGGAAATCTACGTTTCTAAAAATATTAAGCGGAGAGATTGAACCCAACAAAGGCACAGTAGAGATTTCTAAGGGTGAGAGAATGGCCGTGTTAAAACAAAACCAGTTTGAGTTCGACACATGTACCGTTTTAAATACGGTACTTATGGGCCACAAACACTTGTGGGACGTGATGCACGAAAGAGATGCGATTTATGCCAAAGCCGATTTTACAGAAGAAGATGGCATGAAAGCAGGTGAATTAGAAGGCGAATTTGGCGAGATGGGTGGATACGAAGCAGAAAGCAGTGCAGGCACTTTGTTAAGCAGCTTAGGAGTGAATGAAGATTTACACCAAAGTTTAATGCAAGACATTCCCAGTAATTTTAAAGTGCGGGTTTTATTGGCTCAGGCTTTATTTGGAAATCCAGATATCTTATTATTAGATGAGCCTACCAACGGATTGGACATTGAAACCATTGGATGGTTAGAGAATTTTTTAGCCGATTACGAAAACATTGTATTGGTAGTGAGTCACGATCGTCACTTTTTAGATACCATTTGTACGCATGTATCGGATGTGGATCGTTCAAAAATTAAAACATTTACGGGCAACTATACTTTCTGGTACGAATCATCGCAATTAATGAGTCGTCAGATAAATGACAAGAACAAAAAGAACGAAGAAAAACGCCAAGCATTATTAGATTTCATTGCTCGTTTCTCGGCCAATGCGTCAAAGAGTAAACAAGCCACTTCTCGTAAAAAAGCATTGGAAAAGCTTACTATTGAAGAGATTGAGCCATCTAATAGAAAATATCCTGGCATTATATTTCAGCCATTGCGTGAAGTTGGCAATCAAATTTTGAATGTAGAAAATTTGAGCAAAACAGTGGATGGCAGAAAACTATTCGACAAAGTAACTTTTAGCTTAAACAAAGGCGAAAAAATTGCTTTTTTAAGTAGAGATCCATTAGCGGTAACTAGTTTTTTTGAAGTAATTACCGAAAACCAACCAATTGAATCTGGTAAAATAGAATGGGGTACTACTATCACCAAAGCCTATTTGCCGGTTGAGAATAACGAATTTTTTACCGAAGGACTTACTTTAATGGATTGGTTACGTCAATACGTACCGCCACATGTTACAGATGCCGACGAACCATTTATTCGTGGTTTTTTGGGTAAGATGTTGTTTAGCGGTGATGATATTTCAAAGAAAACCAATGTATTGAGTGGGGGAGAGAAAGTGCGCTGTATGGTTAGTAGGATGATGTTACAGAACCCGAATGTGGTAATCCTAGACCAACCTACCAATCACCTAGACCTAGAAAGTATTCAAAGCTTTAACGAAGGATGTCAAACTTTTCCTGGGGTTGTAATGATTACTTCTCATGATCACACGTTTATTCAAACCGTAGCCAATAGAATTATAGAATTAACACCTAAAGGCATAATCGATCGATTAATGACTTTTGACGAGTATATGGAAGACGCTAGGGTGAAGGAATTAAGAGAAGAATTGTATAGTTAATGGAGGGAAATGCTTAATTGCTAGGCAAATCCCATTAATTAGGCCTAAGTTTGCGGTTCTAAAATGCGGAAAACGAGCACTAGAATAGGCGCCATCAGTGGTTTAATCTGTTTTGTGTATAAATTATTTAAAAAAAGGGATTTTGGTATTGGTATTTTGCAGTTTTTCCCTACCTTTGCCGTCCGAAAAAAATAGAGTCATGGCAAGAGTATGTCAGGTTACAGGTAAAAAACCACAAACAGGAAATAGTGTTTCTCACTCAAACATTAAAACCAAACGTCGTTTCTTGCCTAATTTACAAACAAAGCGTTTCTTTTTTGCAGAAGAAGACCGTTGGGTATCACTTAAAGTGTCTACAGATGCTTTGAGAACGATTAACAAAAATGGTTTATCAACCGTAATTAAAGAATTAAGATTGAAAGGAACTAAAATCTAATTGAAGATTCTACTAACAGATTCAATCTAACTATTAACAAAGAAAACTACCTAATACAATGGCAAAGAAAGGTAACAGGGTTCAGGTAATCCTGGAATGTACAGAGCACAAAACCAGTGGAATGGCGGGCACAAGCCGTTATATCACTAAAAAGAATAAGAAAAATACGCCTGAGCGTATTGAATTGAAAAAGTATAACCCAATTCTTAAAAAAGTAACCGTTCATAAAGAAATTAAATAGTCATGGCAAAAGCAGCTTCAAAAAACGCTAAAATTAAAGATGCTAAGGCTTCTGCCGAGGCAAAAAACTGGACTAAAGTGATTAAGGCCGTAAGAAGTCCTAAATCTGGTGCATATACTTTCAAGGAAGCTATTATACACAAGGATAAAGTCAAAGATTTCTTATCTGAGAAATAATTGGTTAACACTAATATATTAAAAAGCTTTCCCTTTTACCGGGAAAGCTTTTTGTATTTATTTACTAGGCGTAAGAGTTTAGTAAGAATTGATTAAATTCAAGTTCGGTATATAAAAAAGTCATCATGAGTTTCTTAGGAAAGTTGTTTGGTAAGAAAGAAATAGAAAGTCTTGACCAAGGTTTACAAAAAACCAAGGAAGGTTTTCTAGCAAAAATCACCAAAGCGATTGCAGGTAAAACAACCATTGACGAATCGGTTTTAGACGATTTAGAAGAGGCATTGGTAGGTGCAGATGTAGGCATTGAAACAACTATTCAAATTATTGAAAGAATTGAAAAAAGGGCCAAGGCAGACAAATACCTGAATGCGGCTGAGCTAAGCACTATTTTAAAAGAAGAAATAAAAGCGGTTTTGGTAGACGCACCAGAACAATCTTACAAAAGCTTTACGGTACCCGAAGGAAAGAAGCCCTATGTTATTTTAGTAGTAGGCGTTAATGGCGTTGGCAAAACAACCACTATAGGAAAATTAGCCCATCATTATAAAGCAGCGGGAATGAGTGTGGTATTGGGTGCTGCAGATACATTTAGAGCAGCAGCGGTAGATCAGTTAACTATTTGGAGTGAACGTGTGGGTGTGCCGATTGTTAAGCAAGCCATGGGCTCAGATCCTAGCGCAGTGGCTTATGATACAGTTGCCAGTGCCGTTGCACGTGAGGCAGATGTAGTGTTGATTGATACTGCAGGTAGGTTACACAATAAGCTGTATTTAATGGAAGAGTTGAGTAAAATTAAAAGAGTAATTCAAAAAATAATTCCAGATGCGCCACATGAAGTAATGTTGGTGTTGGATGGATCTACCGGTCAAAATGCTGTTGAACAAGCAAAACAGTTTACAGCTGCTACAGAAGTGACTGCTTTGTCAATTACCAAATTAGACGGCACGGCCAAAGGTGGTGTAGTATTGGCTATTGCGAATCAATTTAAAATTCCGGTAAAATATATTGGGGTAGGCGAAAAAATAGAAGACCTGATTTTATTTGACAAGGATGCTTTTGTAGACACCCTTTTTCAATTGTCGGATTTGCCTTAGAAGTCATTTAATAAGTTGGCAATTTTTGTTTGAACTAATTGATAATGTATTTAGGTTTGTAGTATGCATTCATTTAAAGAATTAATCAGCTCCTTTTCTGAACATTTTGCTGGAAGACATTTTCCGGCTTCTCCTGCTAGTTTGTATGATCCAGGCGAATACTTTTTAGCATTAGGCGGCAAACGCATTAGACCAGTAATGTGTTTAATGGGCAATGAACTATTTGATGCCATTCATCCCGATGCCTATCATGTGGCAACTGCCATTGAACTGTTTCACAATTTTACTTTAATTCACGACGATATAATGGATGCTGCCTCATTAAGACGCGGTATGGAAACCGTACACAAAAAATACGGCGAAAGCACAGCATTGTTAACTGGCGATGTAATGATGATTCAGTCGTATGAATACTTGAATAAAATTAACGCTGCGCATATTCATTCAATTTTACAACTGTTTAATGTAACCGCTAAGCAAGTATGTGAAGGCCAGCAATTAGACATGGATTTTGAAAAACAAGCAATCGTTTCTTTGGAGGAATATATTGAAATGATTGGCTTGAAAACCTCGGTATTGCTTGCTGCTAGTTTAGAGCTTGGGGCAATTTTAGGCGGCGCTAGTGCACATAATAGAGACCATTTATATGCGTTTGGTAAAAACTTAGGCATTGCGTTTCAAATTCAAGACGATTATTTAGATGCATTTGGTGATCCCGAAAAATTTGGCAAAGAAGTTGGCGGAGATATCAAACAAAATAAAAAAACATTTTTATTGCTACATGCTTTAGAGGTAGCAACACCTGAACAAAAAATACGCTTACAAAATTTGATGCAAGAAAATGCATCCAATAAAGTAGCGGAGGTTTTGGAATTGTTTAAAGCTTGTAATGTAGATGCTTGGGCTAATTCATTAAAAGAAAAATATTTGCAAACAGCCTTGCAGCATTTAGAAGATATTGCTGTAGTGTCTTCGCGCAAACAAGCACTAATTGAACTTGCCGGATTTTTAATTCAACGAGACTATTAATCTCTTTAACGATAATCCACTTGTGTTATCGATATTATCTATTAATTTGAGTGTACTAAAATAAAGCTGCATGTTTCATTCCTTATTCAGAAAAAAATCACTGGAAAATATTCAAAAAGATTATGACGCTGGTTTGTTAGACGGACATGGAAGCATGAAAAAAGTATTGCGCGTTAAAGACCTTACTTTAATGGGTGTTGCGGCAGTTATTGGCGCAGGTATTTTTTCTACGATAGGTTCTGCCGCATTTAATGGTGGACCGGGTGTAATATTTTTATTTTTAATTACGGCTGTAACCTGTGGATTTACTGCATTGTGTTACGCAGAGTTTGCATCACGTGTGCCTGTTTCTGGTAGTGCGTATACTTATTCTTATGTAAGTTTTGGCGAAGTGATTGCTTGGATTATAGGCTGGGCGCTAATTCTAGAATACGCTATAGGTAATGTAGTGGTAGCTATTTCTTGGAGTGCGTATTTTAATAATTTATTAAAAGCGGTTCATATTGAATTGCCCGATTGGTTAACCATTGGTCATCAAACGGCAGCGATGGCTTATCAAGATGCAATTGCAAATGGAAAATCAGTAAGCAATTTAATTTACACAAATGCACCTGAAATATTTGGTGTAAAATTCATTATCAACTTACCTGCTTTTGTTATTGTAGGACTAATTACTATTCTTGCTTATATAGGCATTAGCGAAAGTAAAAAGAGTGCAAACTTTATGGTGGGCTTAAAAATTGTTGTGTTGTTTTTTATTGCCATCATTGGATTTTGGTATATTTTTTCGGAAGGAACTACTGCTAATTGGACCCCTTTTTTACCCAATGGAATGACGGGTGTATTAAAAGGCGTATCCTCTGTGTTCTTTGCCTATATTGGCTTTGATGCTATATCAACTACTGCAGAAGAATGTGCCAATCCTAAAAGAGATTTACCAAGAGGCATGATGTATTCTTTATTGATTTGCACCATCATATATGTGATTACTACACTAGTAATTACGGGCATGGTAAACTTTAAAGAATTTGAAGGAGTTGCCGATCCACTAGCTTTTGTGTTTGATAAAATACACATGCAAAAAGTAGGATTTATTATTTCTGTTAGTGCGGTGGTTGCCTCTACAAGTGTGTTATTGGTTTTTCAAATTGGGCAGCCAAGAATTTGGATGAGTATGAGTAGAGATGGTTTGTTGCCAAAGAGATTTAGCAAATTAAGTAAGCGCTATCAAACACCTGGTTTTGCTACAGTAATGACAGGTTTACTAGTGGGTATTCCAGTATTAATAGTAGATGATAAATTAATGACCGACTTAACTAGTATTGGCACTTTGTTTGCGTTTGTATTGGTTTGTGGCGGTGTGTTGGTTTTGCCAAGACTAGCCAAAGAGCAAGGGAAATTTCAATTGCCTTATATTAATGGAAAGTGGATTGTACCGGGCATTGTAGCAATTTTTGCATTGCTTTTTAGAGAGCGTATTCAAACAGATTTACAAGGCTTGTCTAGTATTAATTATCAAGAGGTATTGTTTTTAATGTTTATTGCAGCAGCATTCATTACAGCAGTATATAGTTTTATAAAAAACCATTCTTTAATACCTGTTTGTGGGGTATTGTGTTGTATGTATTTAATGATTGAAATTCCTGGAAAAAGTTGGATGGTATTTTTTGGATGGATGGCTTTGGGCTTGTCTATTTATTTACTTTATGGACGAAGAAAAAGCAAATTGGCTGTATAATTAATTGATAACATAATGAAGTACCAAGTTGGCGACGATATACTGGTTTTGTTGAGTAATGAAGAAGGGAAGGTGATTGAAATCATCAACGACCAAATGGTGTTAATTGAAGTGAGGGGTGTGAAGTTTCCAGCATATATGGACCAAATTGATTTCCCTTATTTCAAAAGATTTACAGAGAAAAAAGCCGAAGAAAAAAAAGCACTAGCCAAAACCTTTATTGACCAGGTTCCCAAAGAAAAACCAGTAGCTAGTAAAATAAAAATTGAAGATGGTATTTGGTTGCATTTGTTGCCCAAATTTGCCATTGATGATTTTAATGATGAAGTGGTTGAGCTATTAAAAGTTTGGTTAATTAATCATACCAAAACGGCTTATCAGTTTACTTATCAACAACAATTTTTGGGCACAACGAGTTTTCAATTAGTGTCTGAAATTCAACCATTCCATGATTTTTATTTACACGATATAGATTTTGCAGCAGTAAATGATAGCCTGAGTTTTCATATTGATTTTTCATTGGTAACGCCCGTAAAAAA